>CAMHAV010000013.1 GCA_946182865.1 uncultured Clostridia bacterium | reverse complement strand
GTCATCGGCTGGACTCCCGCGCTCGCATACGCTCGCTAGTTACGCTTCGCTTTTTTCTTTTTGTTATTCCTTAAAATTGTATCTTTCGCTATGGAAATTGTCAAGCGGCGAGGGGAAATATTTTGAAAAAAGAGCCTTTTGCAGTGAAGCCAAAACAACCGCTCCCGCTTTTGGCAAAATATGCCTGATCGGGAACGGTTGCGGTATATGCCATGATTGGCGGGAGATTTTAATGATTATGCAAAATAGGGGTTGCCCTTGGCCCATTTGTCAGAGGGATCCCAGCGGCGGTAACGGGAATCGTTGCTGCGTCGGGGAACGCCGGGACCTGCGGGGCCGCTGTCGTTGACAATCTTGACCTCTGTGCCGATGGCGCAGTTGTCATAGATCCATTTGCAGTCGCGCACGCACATGCGGATGCAGCCGTGGGAGGCAGGTGTGCCGAGCTTGTCGTAATCGTTGTAAGACATGGTGGACGGACTCTGCCGATTGTAGGGTACCGAATGGAAGAGATAACCGGTGCTGATGGAACTGCTGTACTGACCGTAGACATTGCCCTGCAGCAGTCTCCAGCGATATTTGGCGCGGATATGGTATGTACCTGAGCGGGTGGGGGAGGAACTGGCGCCGGTGGAGCAGGTGAAGGTTTTGACGATCTTGGTGTATTTGCCCTTGTCGTCCTTGCCGTAGACCACGGTGGACTGGCTGCCCTTATAGACAACGATGTAATATTTCGGGGTGTTGTCCTTTTTGGCGGTGGTTTTGGTGGTCTTGGCGGCGGTCGTCGCCGCTGCGCTGCTCAGTTTGCCGAGGGTACTGAGCGCCCATCCGGTTTTGGTTGTCGAGAGTCTGATCTGATACCAGGTGTTGCCCTTGGCGTCCTTTTTGGTGGCGAGATAGGTGTATTTTTTCCCCTTTTCCAACCTGCCGAGTTTGGCGTAATTGGTGCCGGGTCCCGAACGGACATTGGCGGGCGTGGCGGTCACCGTAAATGTCACGGCGCTGCTGGCGGCTTTGGTTGTCGTGGTGGTGGCTTTGGTAGTGGTAGTCGCTTTGGTAGTGGTAGTTGCTTTGGTAGTGGTAGTGGTAGTGGTAGTGTCCGTTGCTTTGGTGGTGTCGGTTGTTTCGGTGGCGGTAGGCTTTACTGTGGAAGCGGTGGTTTCCGCCGTTTTGATGAGCTTGCCGAGGGAACTCAGCACCCAGCCTGTCCGGTTGGCGGGCAGTTGAATGTGATACCATACCTTGCCGTTCTTATCTTTCTTGCTTTCGAGATAATCATAGCGCTTGTTCTTCTGAAGCTGTCCCAGCTTGGCGTAGTTGGTGCCCGGCCCCGAACGGACATTGGCAGGCGTTACCGTGATCTCCACTTGGGAGACGCTTTTTGGGGTTGTGGTGGTAGTCGCCTTGGAGGTCGTGGCGGTTTTGGATGTCGTAGCGGCGGCCTGATTCAGTTTGCCGAGCGACGCCATGACCCAGCCCTTTTGATTGGACGAGAGCTTGATCTGATACCAAAGTCTGCCGCCGCTGTCTTTTTTGCTTGCGAGATACGCGTATTTCTTACCCTTTTCGAGTCGGCCGAGCTTGGCGTAGTTGGTGCCGGGGCCGGAACGGACATTGGCGGGGGTGACGGTGACCTCAAACGAGGAAGTGCCGCCGCTTTGGGGCGCGTTTTGCCTGTTTGCCGCGTCAGCCGTCCGGTGGAAAGCTGTCGCTGCCGCTGTTGCGACCGAGTCGGAAAACACGGAATTGACAGGCTGCGCCGCAGCGATCGCATCCCCTTTGCAGCCGGCCAGACAGGTCAGCGCCAGGCATGCGGCGGTCAGGAATGCCGCGGTGCGTGTCACGGATCGGGCGAAAAATGGTTTGTCCTTCATGGTAATCATATCCTATCAGTTAGCATTTGGGATTTTTGGAAAAAACAAAAACCCGTCACATTTATTATAATCTGACGGGCTGTCCGAAATATGAATATTTTATGAAAACAAAGCGTCTGTAAAAAAACTGTGAATTGTCCTAAAGATTTGTCACAAAAAACCGATTTCTTATTCATGGTTCTGTGCGGAAGCGGCGGCGATAAGAGAGGGAAGCGCCGCCTCAAAATTCACGCCGAACGCTTTGTCGCGGCCACTGTCCGCTGTGCGGCGGATACACTCGCAGGTGAAATCCACCGCCAGCCCCACCGCGTCCCCCAAGGGATGTCCGCCCGCGAGAGCGCCCACGCAGACCGAGGCAAAGATGTCGCCCGTGCCGTGGAAGCTGCCGTTTTCACGGTGACCGAAGCGGGAAAAGAATTGGCCGTTCTCGCTGTCGTAGGCGACGGCGCCCAGTTCATCGGGCGCAAAGCTCACGCCTGTCAGAATGGCTTTTTTGGCTCCCAGCGAAGTCAGCCCGCGCAGCAGGTCGCGGATCTGTTCCCGCGTGTAGTGTTCTCCCGGATAGGGAACGTCCAGCAGCAGGCACGCTTCGGTGAGATTGGGCACGATCACGTCCCCCTTGCCGCAGAAGTGCTTCATCTGTGAGACAAACGCGTCGGTAAATCGGGAATACAGCCGCCCGTGATCGCCCATGACGGGGTCGATAAAGACAAAGCCGTCCCCCCGGAATTCGTCGATGAAGTCGGAGATGAGCGCGAGCTGCCGCAGCGAACCCAGATAGCCGGTGTAAATGCCGTCAAACGCCACACCGATTTCCCGCCAGTGGGCGGTGATGGCGGGGATTTCCCCCGTCAGATCGCAGAAAGCGGGATGGGGAAAGAGGGTGTGACCCGACAGTACGGCGGTAGGCAGCACGGAGGTTTCCACTCCCATGGCGGAGATGATGGGAAGCGCAACGGTCAGCGAACACCGACCGACACAGGAAATATCCTGCACCGTGACAATTCTTTTCATGAGGCGAGTTCCTTTCCGAAAGAAGAATGATAACAAAAACATGGCAAGGCGCACCGCCGACACGATTTATTCCGGTGCGCCGGAAATTCGCGTCTGTGCGATGCGCTTTGCAAGTTTAGTCTTTGTTTTTCTGGCGTTTGACTCCTACATTGAAATCAAACAGATTGGCTTTGATAAGAGCCGGGCGCAGCGCCACGTAAAGCAGCACGGCAGCGATGACGGACAGAACCGCGTTGACAAAGGTGGTGGCGGTCTGCCATTTGGCGAGGATGGAAGCCGCTTCGGCATCCAGACCTAAAATGAATCGCTTGTAGAAGTAGGAAAAGACCGGCTCAAAGATGACGTTAAAGAGCAGACCCGCCGAAGAAGCGGCGACCGTCCAGCCAAAGACCTTTTTTCCGTCAGGCAGCGAGCCGTCCTCGCCGTGCTGCGAGATCTTGCCGAGCCTGTGCGCCACCAGTCCGGTGATCAGACCGATGAAGAATTTGAGGATAAAGGTTTTGGGCGCGGAGGTGATATAGACCGGGTCGAGCAGATCGCCGATGGTCATGCCGATGGCGCCCGCCAGTCCTCCCGGCACGCCGCCGAAGAGCAGCGCCGCCAGCACGCAGAACGTATTGCCGAGGTGGAAAGAGGTGAATTCCGAGCCGACAGGCACCTTGATTTGCAGGAACGTGAAAGCGAGATACGAGAGCGCCGCCATGATGCCGACTTTAGCGACCAGCAGCGCGGGATTTTTACGGTTGTTGAGTTGATTCATGAGATTCGTCTCCTTTTCAAAATACAAAATTCATAATCTGAATGATAGGCTTTTAGGATAAGGGTTGACTTTCAACGTTGAACTGGTATAATAATACATCATAACTGTGCATTTGAAAATATACAATTTTGATTATTTTTATCATGACAGTTTTTTGCGAAACAGGAGGCGTTTTACAAATGATCTATGAACCGATTTCGCTGGACAGTGCGTCAAGGGTGCCGATGTACCGTCAGTTATATGAAAGCATCCGCGACAGAATCGGCGCGGGTGCGCTGGAAGTGGGGGAGAAAATGCCCTCTATCCGCTGTATTGCCGAGGAATTGGGCGTCAGCCGCACGACGGTGGAGCAGGCCTACCAGCAGCTTTGTGTGGAAGGGTATCTGGTCAGCCGTCCGCAGAGCGGCTATTATGTGGAGGCGGCGGTCAGAAGCGAACCCCCTCACCCCGATGAGGACAGGGAGGAAAAGGAACCGCCGGGCGTGCGCTACGATTTCGGCAGCCGCTACGTGGATATGCGCGGTTCGGATATCGAACTGTGGCGCAAATATGTGCGTTCGGTGCTGAGCCGCGAGGATATCGTTTCCTCCTACGGTCATTATCAGGGCGAACCGGCGCTGCGGCGGGAACTGGCGCGTTACGGCATGCTGCTGCGCGGCGTGAATGCCGCCGCCGACCGCATTGTGGTGGGAGCCGGTGTGCAGCCGCTTCTCTCGCTGCTGTGCGGACTGCTGGGGGAACGCGCCGGACGCGTGGGCATCGAATATCCCGGTTTTGCGCAGGCGGAACGGGTATTCCGCGATTTCCGGCTGAACATTGCCCCGCTGGGACACGACAAATACGGCGTGACGGCGGCGGAACTGTATGCCTCCCACATTGACGTGCTCTACCTCAATCCCGCCAACACCGAAAGCATGGGACGCCCCATGCCGGTCAGCCGCCGCGCGGAGATTCTGGAATGGGCGGAGCGAACGGGCGGACTGGTGATCGAGGACGACTACAACGGCGCGCTTCGCTTCAAATCCCGTCCCGTGCCGGCCATGCAGGGGATGGACGGCGGCGGACGGGTGGTATATCTCGGTTCGTTTTCCAAGCTGCTCATGCCGTCGGTGCGTATCAGCTACATGGTGCTGCCGGAGGAACTGGCGGCGCTCTACGGTCAGCGCGGCGCGTATTACAACCAGACGTCCTCCAAGGTGGAGCAGCTTGCCTTTGCCGAATATATGCGGGACGGCCACATCGAAAAGCGCCTGCGCCGCCTGCGTAAGGTGTACGCCGAAAAAAGCGGCTTGCTAATGACCCTGCTGGCGGAGTATTTCGGGAAGAAGGCCAAGGTGCGGCTGGCCGAAACGGCGCTGTGCGTGGATGTGACATTCCCCTGCGCCGTCAGCGCGCAGGAACTGGCGCGGAACGCCATGAAAGCGGGACTGCGCGTCATTCCCACCGTGGGCGGGGAAGAAAATGAAAAAAATGCCTGCGTGCGTCTGAGCTTCGCGGGCATTGCGGAGGAAGATATGCGCGGGGGTGTGGCGCTGCTGCACCAAATCGCGGAGGAAAACCGATAAACCATCAGAGAGAAATCTTATAATAGCGCATCTCACACAGCAGCATTAGCAGAATGTCCTGAAATAAAATCAAAAAAATAAAAGCAACCCTCGACCCGATTACAAAAAGGTTACAAATACGCATGACAAAACCCATCGGGCCAATTGCGCGGACGGCGAATGCCGTGTACGCCCCCGTCGCGTGCATCGAGGCAAAAGCCCGGTAACGGGAGGGAAAGATACCCGTTTATTAAAAATCCAAAATGCGGCCATCGCTCCAGCCTCTATTGGCCTGCGCCCCGCGCCCGATGACATTACAAAACGCACCCTCGCCAAAAAACAACAGGGTTATCTATTCAAACTAATCAGCCACGATATAAAAACGGCTTCCTCTTGACAATCTCATATTTGCATGGTATAATGGGGTTGATAACTTCCACAAAAGGAAATTTATAATATAATACAATCCCACAAAAGGGACAAGATGCAATCGAAACAGATGCCGCCCATGGGGCAGGCGTAACCAAAAGGAGGAAGCAGCGATGGCACGACCGCTAAAAACAGGACTTTCATTTTATTACAAGGACGCGCATGAATGGAGCGATTACCGGATCATTGATCTGGTGGAGACCTACGGGCCGATAGGATACACGATTTTTGACGTAGTTCGGGGAGAGGTCTATCAAAACGGGTATTGTCTGGAGATTTCGCCGGAGAAGCTGGCACTGCTGGTGATGCATGCCATTGGCAACCGATGGATCGGGGATCGGGCGACGGTGACGCAGGTGATGGCTTACTGTGCGGAAATCGGCCTGCTGGACGCGGATATGCTGGCGCAGTCGGTCGTCACGTCGGTTGATATGCAGATGCATTATGCCCAAGTGGCGGCGCGGCGCAAAACCGATAAATCCAGATATTGGCTGCTGGAGGAGGAGACGGAAGACGGCGGCTCTTCCGCCGATTCCGGTGACCCGGCTGACGTTAATGCAGCAGAAACGAGTGTAAATGCAGCAGAAATGCAACAAAGAAAAGAAAACAAAAGAAAAGAAAATAAAAGCAAAGCAAACAAAAGCAAAGCAAACAAAAGCAAAGCAGCGCTGCGCGACGCTGCTGCTGCTGCCTGCTGCCGCACAGGAAAAGAGGAATATGACGGTATTTACGGTGACCCGGAAGCCGAATACGAGTATGGAGAAGGGTACGGATATCATCGGGAAAGCGAATACGAATATCCGGGTAATGATTACGGAGACGGCTGCGAAGAGGAATACGGATGATAACAGGCATTAATCCATGTTGCCCGTGGCGTACATGATGGCGGCGGTGGCGGCGATGGGGGCGGTTTCGGTGCGCAGGATGCGTTTGCCGAGGGTGGCCGTGAACGCGCCGCTTTCCTGTAAAGCCTGCGCTTCCGCCATGTCAAAGCCGCCCTCCGGCCCGATGACGATGGCGATGTCGGTGAGGCCTTTCTCCGCTATGCCGCTGACTGCCTCCGAAAGCGGCTGCCCGCCGCATTCGTAAAAGAAAAGCACCGCCTGATGTTCCCGCAGACGGGGCAGCATTTGCCGGAACGTGATCATCGGCTCCACTGCCGGGATGATGCCCCGCCCGCACTGCTTGGCCGCCGAAAGGGCAAGCTTCTGGTGACGTTCGTGCTTTTTGGCGGCGGATTTCGCGTCGGGACGGGATACCGAGCGCTGCATGAGCACGGGGACGATGGCGGTGATGCCCAGTTCCACGGTCTTCTCGATGATCAGCTCCAGCTTGTCCCCTTTGGGATAGCCTTGATAGAGCGTGAGCCTGACGGAAGGTTCGCTGTCGGTGGGGACGGTCTGGGTCACTTGCAGATACACCTCGCTGTCGGTCATCGACGTGATGACGCAGTGAAAATCCAACCCCTGTCCGCCGCAGACCGTCAGGCTGTCTCCCTCTTTCATGCGCAGGGATTTGGCGATATGCGCCGCGTCCTGTCCGGTGATGGTGATAGCGTCTCCCGATACGTTCTCAATGAAAAATCTCGGCATTTTCTGATTCCCCCGTGTTTTGTGATGGCATTCTGTTTTTTATTATATATGGCGGAGTCCACAGTTGCAAGCCTTTTGTGTTTTTTTGCCTGTGCATAAAAGTTGTTCCGAATATTCATTTTATTCATACAATATGCATAGTTCAATCATTTAGCGCAAAAAAGCGTTAAAATGACGGCGGTTTTTGTATTTCTCTACAAAGATGAGGCGGAAATCAGTTTTTTGCCCGAATAGCGTTGACAAAAACCCGACGATGTGCTAATTTAAAGCATAGCGTCGGCGGCGCGTGAAAGGGACAGGAACAAATCGGCACGTCCGCCATATTTCAAAAAAAGCATATTTTTGCAGGAGGAAACAGTATGAAAAACATGAAAAAAGCGCTGGCCGCTCTTCTCGCAGCGGCGATGCTCTGCACCGCTCTGGTCGGCTGCGGCGGCAAGAAGAACGACAAGAAAGGCATGCTTATCAAAGAGGGCGTGCTCAACGTCGGCATGGAAATCGGCTATCCGCCTTTTGAGGACAAGGCCGAGGACGGTTCTCCCGTGGGCTATGACGTCGATCTCATCAACGCCATCGGCGAAAAGATGGGCGTAGAGGTCAACCTGATCGACACCGCTTTCGATGTGATCTTCGCGGGTATCGACACCAACTATGACTGCGTGGTTTCCGCTGTCACCATCACCGACGAGCGCCGTCAGAACTGCCTTTTCTCCAATCCTTACATTGAGAACTTCCAGGCGGTTGCCGTCAAGAAGGGCAGCGACCTGAAAGTCAGCTCCCTCAAGGATCTCTCCGGTCACTCCGTTATTCTCCAGAAGGGTACCACTTCGGAAGATCTGCTGGACGACATGATCGCCACCGGCACCGTGACCGACTGCACCAAGTCCGCCACCGAGCAGATTCTCACCTGCTTCACCACGCTGGACAACGGCGAATATGAGATCGTTCTCTGCGACAGCACCGTGGCGCAGGATTATGTCACCAAGTTCCCTGACAAGTACGAAATCGTTTACACCGACACCGAGTACCCCGAACAGTTCGGCATTGCCATGGGCAAGAACAACACCGAGCTGCAGGCGGCCATCAACAAGGCGATGGACGAACTCAAGGCGGAAGGCTTCTTTGAGAAGAACGCCGAGAAGTGGCTGCGCAATGACGCAACCGTCAGCGCCTCCGACGCGGCGTAATTCCGGTCAGTTTTACACGCAGGGCAGCCCCCCTCCCGGAGAGGTGTACGGTTGTCATAACAGATAACGCAGAGGCACATGGAGGCTTTTTCCCTATGTGCCTTTGCTTGATTTAGCAGGAGGGTTGTCAGTTGAAAGAAAAGTTGATACAAGGCGGCAAGGCCGTCGCTTCCGCCTTTGATGTGCGTCGGTGGGAGCAAAAGACCCGCGTGATCGTCGGCGTGCTGCTGGCGCTGTTTGTCGCGGCAACAGTGCTGTCTTTCTTCAAGCCGAGCGAACAGGTCATGATGGATAAGGCTTCGGCACAGATTCGCCATGAACTGGAACTTGACGAAACGCGTTCGCGCCGTCAGGTGGTTGTCACCTATAACGATCTGTATTTTATCAATTATGTGTCCTTCACCACGTCAGGGGTGAACGGTCTGAGCGAAAAATATGTCGGCTTTGTGGGCGTTCATGCCGCTGATGAAGGCGTGTGGAATGTCATCGGTCAGTTTGTCAATTACACCTACCGTATGCTGGGTTGCGGCCAGAGCGTACTTTACGGCGCGAAGCTCACCATTTTGCTGACCATCCTCACCACCGTGCTGGGACTTTTCATCAGCATCTTTCTGGCGCTGGGCAAAATCTCCAAGAATCCCATCATCAGCCTGCCCTGCCGCGCCTATATCTTCTTCTTCCGCGGCACGCCTCTGATGATTCAGCTTTTCTGCATCTATCTCGCCATTCCCGGCATTTTCGAGGGATTCAGCTGGCGCGGTCTGTTTGACGCGAGCGACCCCGATGCGGTGTTTAAAGGCGCGTTTGTGGCGGCGGTCATCGCTTTCACCCTCAACAGCGCCGCCTACTGCGCCGAAATCGTGCGCGCCGCCGTCGAATCCATCGACAAGGGACAGTATGAGGCTGCCAAGGCGCTGGGCATGACCTACGGTCAGACTATGAGCAAGATCATCATTCCCCAGTCGGTGCGCCGCATGATTCCGCCGGTCTGCAATGAGTTCGTCATGCTCATCAAGGACGCGTCGCTGGTGTTCGTCATCGGCCTGATGGATATCACCACCATTTCCAAGACCATTTCCGCCAGCGGTTCCTATCTGGTCTTTGTCCCCGCGATGGCGATTTACCTCGTTATCACCGCGTTCTTTACGTTTATCTTCGGCAAGATCGAGAAGAAATTCTCGGTGTATGAATAAAAGGAGGGATTTGCCATGTCAATGATTCGCACGGAACACGTCAGCAAGAAATTCGGTTCGCTCGAGGTGCTCAAAGACATTAACCTGACCGTGGAAAACGGTGAGGTGATCTGCATCATCGGCCCCTCCGGCGCGGGCAAATCCACCTTCCTGCGCTCGCTCAATCAATTGGAAACCATCACGGGCGGCAAAATCTTCATCGAAGACGAGCTGTTTCTCCACCGCGAACACGATCGCACAGTGGAGAGCATGGATAAGCAGCGTCACAAGGAACTCATGCTGGAAATGGGCATGGTGTTCCAGCACTTCAATCTTTTCCCGCACAAGACCGTGCTGGAAAACCTGATGCTCGCTCCCATGACCGTCAAGGGCAAGACGAAAGAGGAAATCGAGCCGCTGGCGCGCAAGCTGCTGAATGATGTGGGACTTTCGGAAAAAGCGGACGAATACCCCTCCAAGCTGTCGGGCGGTCAGAAGCAGCGCGTGGCCATTGCGCGGGCGCTCGCGATGCAGCCCAAGATCATGCTCTTTGACGAGCCGACCTCGGCGCTTGACCCGGAACTGGTGGGCGAAGTGCTCAACGTCATGAAGAAGCTTGCGGAGGAAGGCATGACCATGCTGTGTGTCACCCATGAGATGGGCTTTGCCCGCGAAGTGGCGGACAGGGTGGTATTTATGGCGGACGGCGTGATTATGGAAGAAGCCGCCCCGGAAGAGATGTTCAATCATCCGCAGAATCCCCGTACCCAGCAGTTTTTACAGAGTATTTTATAATTTTTTATCATCAACCATCCGACCGCCGCACATCCGCCCTGACGGGGCGGCAATGCGGCGGTTTTTTATCGGTTTTTTATCGTTCAGGAGCGTGTATATATATGAAAAGAACCAATTCCATCCGATCCTTTTTCCTGTTAGTGCTGACCGCTGTGATCTGGGGGCTGGCTTTTGTGGCGCAGGAGGTGGGTGCGCAGTATCTCGGCACTTTTACCTTCAACGGCATACGGTTTGCATTGGGCGCGGTGTCGCTGGTTCCGGTGATTGCGCTGTTTGAAAGGGAGTCCATGCGCCGCGGCCAATGGAAAAAACTGGTGATCGCCTCATTGCTCACGGGAACGGTGCTGTTTCTCGCCTCCACCATGCAGCAATACGGGGTGGAACTTGGCACGCCGGCGGGCAAGGCGGGCTTTATTACGGGGCTTTACACAGTGAATGTGCCGGTCGCGTCGTTCCTGCTCTTTCGTCGCAGGACAGGGCTGTTCGTGTGGATCGGCGCGCTGCTGGCGGTGGGCGGTCTGCTGCTGCTCAATCTGGACGGGAGCTTCACGCTTTCCTTCGGCGCGGGAGAAATCTGCGTGCTGATCGGTTCGGTGCTGTGGGCGGGGCATATTCTGGTGATCGACAAGTTCGTGAGCGAGGTCAGCCCGCTGAAATTTTCCATGGGGCAGTTTCTCGTTTGCAGCGCGGAGAGCCTTGTCTGTGCGCTGCTGTGGGAAAACGGCACCGCGGCAGGCGTGAAAGCGGCGCTGATTCCGCTGCTCTATGGCGGCATCATGTCGGTGGGCGTGGCCTATACCTGTCAAACATTGGGGCAGAAGCACACCGACCCCACTGTGTCCGCCATCGTTCTTTCCACCGAATCGGTGTTCAGCGTCATCGGCGGCGTGCTGATTCTCCACGCGCATATGGAACCGCAGGGCTATCTCGGATGTGCGCTGATTCTGGGCGGCATTATTCTGGCACAGCTTAAACAAAATACGGCGGCGTGTGAAGAAAATCTTACCTGATTGCAATTTATACATCACTAAATCAACAAAATACCGTCATTCTCATGGCAGAAACGGTGGAAAACCGATGGGCAAATGCCATGAGGATGACGGTATTTTCTTTTTGTTTTTTGTTCAAATGACAGAAAAATGACAACGATTACAAAAATAAAACAAAAAAATGACAAAAGAGGTTGACAGACCCATCAGCGATGTGCTATAATTTCCACGTTGCCAAAGGTTTGTCAAACATTTATCAAACCTGACCGGGGCAGCAAAAAGTATCATAGACGATAGGCTGACGGCCGCATTTCCCATTATATCATATGGAAGTAAAGAAGTCAACGCGGGATATTAGGAAGCAACAGATGGGAAATGAAAATCAAAAAAGCAACGGAGGTTATTTATCATGAAACAACAGACGAAAAGAATCATCGCCGCCATTCTGGTGTGCTTTACCATCTTCGGTATCGGTGCGCAGGCAAAGGTTGAGGCGGCCACCACACTTACCAATGAACAGAGAATCTATAATTATCTGGTGGGTACCATGAAGCTCAACACGGCAGGCGCGTGCGGCGTTCTCGCCAACATCGAGTATGAGTCCAATTTCAAGCTCGGCACGATCAGCGACGGCGGCACCAGCTACGGCATCTGCCAGTGGCACAGATCCCGCTGGACAGCGCTCAAGAACTACTGCAAGAAAAACGGTCTGGATCCCGCCACACTGGACGGCCAGCTCGCTTATCTCAATTACGAGCTGAACACCAGTTCTTACAAGAAGATCCTGAACTACATCCGCGGCGTTGACAACACCGCCAAGGGCGCTTACAACGCGGGACATTACTGGTGCTATTACTATGAAGTCCCCGCCAACCGCGCCTCCAAGGCTGTGACCAGAGGCAATACCGCCAAGAACAAGTATTGGAACAAATATAAGGGCTACAACGGCAAGACCATCAGCGGCACGGTTGCTTCCACTTCCGCGACTCCTTCCGTGACCTCTTCCAAATCCAACACCGCTTCCGATTCTGTCGCTTTCAACGGCAGCTTTGTCCGTACGCTCAGAACCGGCGCCAAGGGCGACGACGTCAAGTACATCCAGCAGAAGCTCAAGACACTCGGCTACAGCATCAGCGTTGACGGCTCTTACGGCAAGGGCACCGCGGCGGTGGTCAAGAGCTTCCAGAAAGCCAACGGCCTGACGGCGGACGGCGTGTGCGGCAAGGCCACATGGAAAGCAATCGACAGCGCCAAGGCCATTCAGGTGACCGAAGTGGTCATCAAGAAGCTGCCCTCCAAGCTGACTTACAAGAAAGGCGCTTCGCTTGACACCACCGGCATGAAGCTGAAAGTTACATACTCTGACGGCAGCACAAAGGAAGTTACCAGCGGCTTCACCTGCACGCCGGGCGGCAAGCTCAACACCAAGGGCAAGCAGAAGATCGTCGTCGGCTTCGGCGGCAAAACCACCGGCTATTATGTGACAGTCGAGTAAAATTTTCTTTCATCACCAAAGAACACAAAATCCAATCCCAAAATGCACCGTGCATGGAGGGGTTGGATTTTTTATGTTGTGCTTTATTACTTTGAAAAAATAACCCTGTTGTTTTTTGGCGGGGTGCGTTTGACAACGTCATCGGGCGCGGGGCGCAGGCCAATAGAGGCTGGAGCGATGGCCGCATTTTGGATTTAAAAAAAGGGTATCTTCCCCTCCCGTTGCCGGGCTTTTGCCTCGATGCACGCGTCGGGGGCGTACACGGCATTGGCCGTCCGCGCAATTGGCCCGATGGGTTTTGTCATGCGTATTTGTAACTTTTTTCTCTACGTCTTGACATTTCTTATGCCGTTATTGTATAATATATTGGTATCGGTATCGGATAAAAGGGACAGACTGTGACGAGCGGTCAAAATCAACAGAGCAAGGAGAGAGCATATTGATGAAACACAGGAAAATTTTGTCGTTGCTGCTGACGGCGGCGCTGTTTGTGTCCATGAGCGGGCAGGTCCTTGCGGCGAATGTTTCGGATTCGGACATTGTGCCGGAGCAGACGGTTGCTGCGTCGGAGAAAGAGTCGGACGATGCTTCGTCGGAGGCGAAGCTTAATGCTTCGTCGGTGTCTGAGGAGCCGGAGGTTTCGTTTGTGCCCGAGGGCGAAAGAGTGACCGTCAGCGAACAGGTCAGGAATGCGGAAGAGGGGGCTGCCACCAGCGGCACCTGCGGCGAAAATCTGACGTGGAAATTCGACGAAAGCAGCGGCACACTCACCATCAGCGGCAGCGGCGCAATGAAGGATTTCAATATGTATTCGGCACCGTGGTATGGGCTGGATATCCGCACGGTCAAATTCAGCGGGAATATCACGTCGATCGGTGATTTCGCCTTTGGAGGCTGCGAAAACCTCAAGGACATCACGCTGCCCGACTCGGTCAAGAGCATCGGTTCCTACTCGTTCTATCGCTGCTTCGGCATCAGCGGACTCACCCTGCCGAAAAATCTGGAAACCATCGGTATGCGCGCTTTTTACAATTGTTACTCCTTTACCTCCATGCGGATTCCCGCATCGGTCAAGATCGTAGGGGCGCAGGCATTTATTTATTGCTTCAGGCTGGAGAAAATCAGTGTGGACAGCGCCAACACGGAATACTGCGATTCGGCGGGCGTGCTGTATGACAAGAAGATGACGGAGTTGGTTAAGGTACCCTATCGCTGGGGCAGCAGCTTCAACGTACCCGCTTCCGTGGGGTACATTTACACCGACGCGCTCAATTCCAGCCAGTTGGAACATGTGTTTGTGGAAAATCCGAATGTCACCATTTCGGATGTCAGCGATGTTTTTGATTCGGGCACGGTGCTGCACGGCCCCGCCAATTCCACCCTGCAAGCCTACGCGGAAAAATACGGTCTTACCTTTAAGGCCGTCACCGCCTATTCCGGCCCTGTGCTGTCGGATTACAAAATGGTCGCGGCCAAGGCGACCGCCAGCAACAACATGGGCAAGCACAATTATACAGGCTATCGGAACGCGTGGGGCCGCGTGGCCAACTCTTACCTTTACAACTACAACGGGACGCTGACCCGCGTGGAGCAGATCAATTCCGAACTGATCGTCGAAAATTATTCCTCCGACTTTACCCTCAAAACCGCGAAAACGGTGGCGCTGGAACTGCCGGTTTTCGGCGGCTTCTTCGCGGGCAGTAAGTATAATTTTGTCGTCAGCGGGCAGAACAATCTCGACGAAAGCAACAGCGTGGAGGTCGTCAGGGTCACCAAGTACGACAAGTCGTGGAACCGTCTCGGCAGCAAGTCTTTCTACGGAGAGAACACCTATATTCCGTTTGACGCGGGCACGGTCAGCATGGCGGAGGACGGCGACAATCTCTACATTCACACGGCGCATGAGATGTATCAATCCTCCGACGGTCTGCACCATCAGTCCAACATGTCTTTCTTTGTCAACAAGGAAAGCCTGAATACCGTTTACTCGCGGTCGAATGTGTGGAACATCAGCACCGGCTATGTCTCCCATTCCTTCAATCAGTACATCCGCACCGACGGCGGCTATGTCTACACCGCCGATCACGGCGACGCGCATCCCCGTTCGGTCGTGCTGGTCAAGAAGACCACGACGGGCGGCAATGTCGGTTCCTGCGACGTTCTGGCCCTGCAAGGCACTACGGGCGACAATGAGACAAAGGCGACGGTCGGCGGTCTGGAACTGTCCTCCTCGAGCGCCATTGTGGTCGGCAGTTCGGTGACGCAGGACGCGGAATATGCCAGCCGCACACAGAAGAATATCTTCCTCACCGTTACGCCCAAAACCAATCTCAGCAGCGGCGCGACTTCGCTCACATGGCTGACCCATTACGCGGAGGGTGCCAATATGACCGTCAGCAACCCCTATCTGGTCAAGGTCAGCGACAACCGCCTGATCGTGATGTGGGAGGAAAGCGACAGCGACGCGAACAAGTATCTGAAATGTCAAGCCATCAACGCGAGCGGCCAGACGGTGGGTTCGGTCGTCACGGTCAAAGAGGCCTATTACAGCGAGGGTCTGTCCGATTGTGCGCCCATCGTCGTGGGTGACGGCATTGTTTGGTATGGCGCTTCGGGCAGCGTGGATTTCTATCGGATCCCCACCGACCTCAATCTGACGGAAGCCGCCAAGCTGGTCAAGGTCAGTTCCGTTGCCGTCAAATCCAAGCCGACCAAACTCACCTACAACGCGGGTGAAACCTTCAACGCGAGCGGTATGACGCTGACGGTGAAGTACACCAACGGCACATCCAAGGAGATCACCGGCGGCTACACCTGCACGCCGTCCGGCAAACTCACCGCCGTGGGACAGCAGAAAATCGTCGTCAGCTACGGCGGCATGTCCACGGGCTTCTATGTGACGGTCAAGGAAACGGAAAAGACCATTTCTTCCATTGCCATCAGCCAAAAGCCGACCAAGCTCTCCTATAAGGTGGGCGAAACGTTCGACGCGAGCGGCATGAAGCTGAAAATCACCTATTCCAACAGCACCACCGCCGAGATCACGAGCGGCTACACCTGCACGCCGTCCGGCAAGCTCACCACCGCCGGACAGCAGAAAATCGTCGTCAGCTACGGCGGCAAATCCACCGGATTTTATGTGACGGTCAACAAGGAGATCACCTCCGTCACCATTAAGAAAAAGCCCACCAAGCAGGTTTACCTGGTCGGGGAGAGCTTTAACGCCGGCGGCATGACCGTGAGAATCCACTATTCCGACAACTCCACCGCCGACGTGACAAGCGGCTTTACCTATACGCCGTCCAGACTCAGCACGGCGGGACAGCAGAAGATCGTGGTGAGCCTCGGCGGCAAATCCACAGGCTTCTACGTGACAGTCAACAAGGCCAACCAGAGCGTGTCCTCGGTGACGGTCAAAAAACTGCCCACCAAGAAGGTGTACGGCGCAGGCGAGTCTTTCAGCAGCGCCGGCATGGTGCTGAAAGTGACCTATTCCGACAACACCACCGCGGAAGTGACAGGCGGCTTCACCTGCACGCCGTCCGGCAAACTGAACACCGTCGGACAGCAGAAGATTGTCGTCAGCTTCGGAGGCAAGTCTACGGGCTTCTATGTGACGGTTGACAAGGCGGTGTCCTCTGTCGCCATCAAGAAAAAGCCGACCAAGCTGACTTACAACACAGGCGAAAGCCTCAATACCAGCGGCATGACCCTCAAAGTCAGCTATGCCGACGGCACCACCAAGGAGATCACCGGCGGCTTTACCTGCACGCCCACCGCGCTCACCACCGTCGGGCAGCAGAAGGTGGTCGTCTCCTACGGCGGCAAATCCACGGGCTTCTATGTGACGGTCAACAAGGTCATTTCCTCTGTGACCATCAAAAAGCTCCCCACCAAGCGCACCTATCAGGTCGGTGAAACCTTCAATTCGTCCGGCATGGTGCTGAAAGTCACCTATTCCGACGGCACCACCAAGGAAACCTCCGTCGGATTCCTCTGCACGCCCTCCGGCAAGCTGAATACCAAGGGCCAGCAGAAGATTATCGTCAGCTTCGGCGGCAAGTCCACCGGATTTTATGTGACGGTCGCGTAAGGCGCGGTTCGTTCCATTATGACAAAGCAAAACAATCCAACGCTTTGATGACAACCCATCGGGTGTTGGATTGTTTTTGTTTTATTTAGTGACATTGATTGACATTCTGCCGGATTTATGATAAGATTTTTTATGGTAGACTCTGCCATTGGCAGAGGAATACGCTGATTCAAGGCGAAGCCGTCGATTCCGCGCCGCGAGGATACCCGCTCGTCAGAGCATGATTGAGCGGTGCGTGAATCGACAAAGCCAAAATTGGCGATATCAGCGTTTCCGGAGATACGGAAACACCAGAAAGGATGGATGGCACCATGAAATGTAAGAAACTGCTGGCGTTCCTGCTGACGGCGGCGATGTTTGTCTCGACGTGTTCCGGTGTGTTCGCGGCGGCGAACGTGTCGGAAACCGACGCGTCGGCACCCCCGCAGCAGACGGAAGCGGCGTCCGAACCGACACCCGAAGAGGTCATTGTGACGACCGACGGAAATGAAAAGATCACCGTCAGCGAGCAGATGACCAAGGCCAACGAATTGCCGCACGGCCGGATGGGGGAGAACGCGTATTGGTATTACAATGCCGACACCCAACTGCTGTCTGTGCTGGGCAACGGAAAAATCGGCCCCGGCACGATGGACTATGATAGTTCATGGAGAAACTATCTTCCGTATATCACCAAGATCTTCATTGACGAGGGAATTACGGATATTGCGGAGAACACGTTTTATAGTGATTATGTTTTTGTGGGCGATGGCTTTTTGAAACCGTATATTTCCAGTGTATCGTTGCCCTCCACGTTAAAAACCATTGGTAAGGGTGCTTTTTCCGAGTGTGATCGTCTGACCTCTCTCACTATTCCCGCTTCCGTGGAAAAAATAGGGTTCGCGGCGTTTTATCGTTGTTACGCACTGAAGAGCGTAACCTTTGAGAGCGATTCCAAGCTCACAGAAATCGGGAATGAGGCGTATGACGAGGATGAAAGCTGGTCATATGAGCATGGTGCGTTTGAAGAATGTACCGCGCTGGAAAAAGTGGTTCTGCCTGACAGCCTGAAAGTGCTGGGAGAGGACACGTTTAAGAAATGTTCTCAGCTCCGCTCCGTGACGTTCGGAAACCATCTGACGACGATTGCCGATGGCGCGTTTGAAGGCTGCACGGCGCTTACGTCCCTTTCGATTCCCGACAGTGTGACATATTTAAGTGGTTTTGGTGGCTGTACCTCCCTTACTTCCGTTGTGATTCCCAGCGGTGTGACACATTTAGGCAGCTTTGAAGGCTGCACCTCTCTTACCTCCATTGTGATTCCCGACAGTGTGACAGAGATAGGCGGCTTTTCCGGTTGCACCAGCCTGTCTTCGGTGACGCTCAGCAGGAACCTGACATCCATTCCCGAAAGCGCATTCAGCGGATGTTCCTCATTGAAATATATTACGATTCCCGCCTCGGTTGTCGATGTCTACAACTATGCTTTTGAAGACTGCACCGCTTTGCGGACCGTCACATTCGCCCCGGGCTCCAGGGTGCGACAGGTGGGCGAATTTAACGATAACTACAGTTCGGGTGTTTTTAAGAACTGCACCAGTCTGCAATATATCGACCTTCCGGAGAGAGTCACCTTTATTCCCAAGGGAACCTTTGAAGGCTGCACCTCTCTGACAGATATCGGTTTTTCCTATTGCATGGATCACATTTCCCCCGGTGCGTTCGACGGCTGCACTGCCCTTAAGAAGATCACCTACGGCGGCACGCAGGAGGGGTGGGATGTGTATGTCAAATACGATCTTCCCGAATGGCTCAAATCCCAGGCGCAGGTGACGTTCAGAAACTACGCGGACAGCACGGTTACGTCTCTGACCATCCTTGAGAAGCCGGCTCAACAGACCTACGAGGTGGGAGAAACCCTTGATTGGTACGGCTATAGACTGGTCGCTACCTATCAGAACGGCGATTCTTCAAAGGATGTTTTTGACAAATGGTCATTGAGCGGCGATATCGTCTCCGGCTATGTCCGCACACCTTCCGGCGAACTCACCACCCCCGGACAGCAGAAGGTTACCGTCAATTACGGCGGCAAGACGGTAAGTCATTACGTGACGGTCACTCCGAAGGCGAAAAAAGTGAGTTCCGTCGCAGTGCAGACGATGCCGTCCAAGACCGTTTACACCGCCGGAGATTCCCTCAACACGAGCGGCCTGCGCCTTAAGGTCACTTATACCGACGGCACCACAGAGGAAATCACGGGCGGCTTCACCTGCACGCCGACCAAGCTGAATACCCCCGGCAAGCAGACAGTCACCGTCAGCTACGGCGAAAAATCCGCCACCTTCACCGTGACGGTCAACCAGCCGACCCTTTCGTCCGTGACCGTCAGCCAGAAACCCTCCAAGACCGCTTATGTCGCCGGAGATACCCTGAATACCAGCGGGCTGAAACTTACCGCCGCCTATTCCAACAGTACGACCAAAGAGATTACGAGCGGCTTCACCTGCACGCCGACCACGCTGAATACCGTCGGTCAGCAGACAGTTACCGTCAGTTACGGCGGCAAATCCGCCAGCTTCACCGTGACGGTCAATGAACCTCCGGTTTCGTCGGTGACAATCAGCAAAAAGCCCACAAAGCTGACCTACTGGGTCGGGGATTCCTTCAACAGCGCGGGCATGAAACTGAAAATTACCTATACCAACAATACGACCAAGGAAATCACGAGCGGCTTCACCTGCACGCCGACCAAAATGACCACCGCGGGACAGCAGAAGATCGTGGTGAGCTACGGCGGCAAATCCACCGGATTTTATGTCACCGTCAACGCGCTCACCGTGACGTCGGTTGCCATCAGCCAAAAGCCCGCGCAGCTCATTTACGCGGTGGGAGAAGCCTTCAACCCCGCGGGCATGAAGCTCAAAGTGACCTATTCCAACAACAGCACCAAGGAAATTACGAGCGGCTTCACCTGCACGCCGACCAAAATGACCGCCGCCGGAGAGCAGAAGATCGTGGTGAGCTACAGCGGCAAATCCACGGGCTTCTTTGTGACCGTCAAAACGGTCAAACAGATTCGCGTCAGCCAGAAGCCGACTAAGACGACATATGAGGTCGCCAACACATTGAACACGGCGGGCATGAAGGTCAAGGTCACTTTCAGTGACGACACGACCAGGGACATCACAAGCGGCTTTGTCTGCACACCCACCCAGTTGGAAACGGTTGGTACCCAGTGGATCACCGTGAAATTCGGCGGCACAGCGACGGCATTCCCTGTCACTGTCAAGGAACCCACCGTTACCAAGATCCGCGTGACAAAGAATCCCACCAAGACGGTCTATGTCCCCGGCAATTCGCTCAACACCTCCGGCATGGAAGTGACAGTGACCTATTCCAACGATACCACCAAGGTGATTACCGACGGTTTCACCTGCACGCCCACCAAATTCACATCGGAAGGACTCCAGTGGATTACCGTCAAATACGGCGGTACCGCAACCGCTTTCCCTGTGAACGTAGTGAAACAGGCCAAGACCATCCGCGTGATTCAGAATCCCACTAAGACCACTTATATTGTGGGCAACTCGCTCAACACCGCCGGTCTGAAACTCAGAGCCACCTATGACGACGGCTCCACCAAGGACGTCACGAGCGGCTTTGTATGCACCCCCGCCAAACTTACTGCGGTGGGCAATCAGTGGATCACCGTGACCTATGCGGGGCAAGCCACGGCCTTCCAGGTAAAGGTGGAACCCAAAGCCAAGACGGTTCGCATTACCCAGCAGCCCACCAAGAAAAATTACTATGTGGGCGATGTGCTGAATACATCCGGCATGAAACTGACGGCGACGTATGACGACGGCACCACCAAAGTGGTGACAAGCGGCTTTGTGTGCAGTCCTGTCGTACTGAATAAGGCAGGTAACCAGTGGATTACCGTCATCTATGCGGGACAGTCTACGGCATTCCCCGTGAAGGTGACAAAGCCCGTTTCTTCTGTCACGATCAAGAAACTCCCCACCAAGCGCACCTACAAGGTCGGCGAAAGCTTCAATTCGTCCGGCATGGTGGTGAAGGTGACCTATACCGATAATACGACGGAAGAGATCACCGGCGGCTTCACCTGCACGCCCTCCGGCAAGCTGAATACCAAGGGGCAGCAGAAAATTGTCGTCAGTTACCAAGGTAAAGCTACCGGATTTTATGTGACGGTCGCGTAATGTCTTTTATGCAGGTTCTCTTTTCAGCGTTCGGAAAAAAGAAAAAATAAAAAGCGCCCGGTATGCCGCTGTTTTGCGGCACGCCGGGCGCTTTATCTATGTTGTTATCCGATTTTTGTCTTTATGATTTCTTTTACATCCGCGTAACGGCCGCAGACCGGGTCGGGGACTTCGCCGCTGGCAATCATGCGCTCGAACGTATCAAATGTTACCCATTGCGCCGCCGCCGTTTCCCCCTCCTGCATGGTCAGGTCGCTGATGGCCGCGTCCTTGCGCGCGAGGTAAACGTCCATCAGCACCGTTTTGCCGCGGCGGGTGTGTATCCACTCGATCTCGCCGTCCTCCACCGAGAGTCCGGTTTCCTCCCGCAGCTCCCGTCTGGCGGCGGTCAGCGAATCCTCGCCCGCCAGCACCGAACCGCCCGTGACCTCCCACATATCCGGGAACGGGTATTTGTCGGGCGAACGCAGCGTGAGCAGCAGCTCGCCGCGGGAGTTGACGGTGAAAATCTCCACAACACGGTGATAGGTGCCGGGCGGCAGTGCTTCCCCGCGTATGTGCGTTTTTCCGAGAAGATGACCGTCGCCGTCCAGCAAATCCCAAAGTTCGGGAGGCTTGCCGCATTGGGAGCCTTTTCTTTCCAGATTCCATTCTGACGCGCTTTGGTTGGTGTCGGTGGTGTGTTCCTGCATGGTGACGTTCCTCCTTGTAAAACCAAAAACAACAAGCGCCGTTTGTCCGATTGTCCGTGGCAATCCGAAGCAAACAGCGCCTTGTCTGAAAAAAGATGAGCAGAACTGTAAGCCGAGTTCTGTCGTGAACGGTCATCTATCTCGACTGTACATTGCTGCACAGCTCCAGCCATCTCCTAGGAACGCGGCGGGCAACCGCATATGTTCCACCACGATGTTGCATCGGATAGGGTTTACAGGGCTGCCATGTCTCCACAGCAGCCGGTGAGCTCTTACCTCGCCTTTCCACCCTTACCCGCTCTTGAAAGAACAGGCGGTATATCTCTGTTGCACTTTCCCTAAGGTCACCCTCGGCGGCCGTTAGCCGTTATCCTGCCCTGCGATGCTCGGACTTTCCTCATGCCATGCCCTTTGGAGCAAGGCACGCGACCGTTTATTCTGCTCATGTGTTATTGTACTATATTTTTTGGCGGTTGTCAAATGATTAATTTTTGGGCACCAAAACTTCCTTGCCGCCCATGTACATACGCAGCTTTTCGGGAATGCGGATGCTGCCGTCCGCCTGTAAATTGTTTTCAAGGAACGCAATGAGCATTCTCGGCGGCGCGACCACCGTGTTGTTGAGCGTGTGCGCGAGGTATTTCTTGCCGTCCTCGCCCACGACGCGGATGCCCAGACGGCGCGCCTGCGCGTCGCCTAAGTTGGAACAGGAACCGACCTCGAAATACTTCTTCTGGCGCGGCGACCATGCCTCCACGTCCACCGACTTGACTTTGAGATCGGCCAGATCGCCCGAGCAGCATTCCAGCGTGCGCACCGGGATATCCAGCGTGCGGAAGAAGTCAACGGTGTTCTGCCACAGGACGTCAAAATACTTCGGGCTTTCCTCCGGCTTGCAGACCACGATCATTTCCTGCTTCTCAAACTGGTGGATGCGGTAAACGCCGCGTTCTTCGATGCCGTGCGCGCCTTTCTCCTTGCGGAAGCAGGGGGAATAGCTGGTCAGGCACTTGGGCAGTTCGCTCTCCTTGGTGATGGTGTTGATGAATTTGCCGATCATGGAGTGTTCGCTGGTGCCGATGAGATAGAGGTCTTCGCCCTCGATCTTGTACATCATCGCGTCCATCTCGGCAAAGCTCATCACGCCGTCCACCACGTTGCGGCGGATCATGTAGGGCGGGATGACATAGGTGAAGCCGCGATCGATCATAAAGTCGCGCGCATAGGAGAGAATGGACGAATGCAGACGGGCGATGTCGCCCATCAGGTAATAGAAGCCGTTGCCCGCGACGGAACCCGCCGCGTCGAGGTCGATGCCGTCGAAGCGCTTCATGATGTCGGTGTGGTAGGGAATGTCGAAATCGGGAACAACAGGCTCACCGAAGCGCTCCACTTCCACGTTTTTGCTGTCGTCCTCACCGATCGGCACAGAGGGGTCGATGATGTTGGGGATAATCAGCATGATGTTGCGAACCTTTTCTTTGAGTTCGGTTTCGAGCTTTTCGCACTCCGCCAGACGCTCGGAGAACTGCGTGACCTTGACCTTTTCCGCCTCGGCTTCCTCGCGCTTGCCCTGCGCCATGAGCGCGCCGATGCCCTTGGAAACCTTGTTGCGGTTGGCGCGCAGACCGTCCGCCTCCTGCATGATGGTGCGGAGCTGCTTATCCAGCGCGATGACCTCGTCTACGAGAGGCAGCTTGCTGTCCTGAAACTTTTTCTTGATATTTTCCTTGACCACGTCGGGATTTTCTCTGAGGAACTTCATGTCCAGCATAAATGATCTCACCTTTGTTTTTTCAATATTTTTTTCATTTGCGGTCAAACCGCTTGCAGATAGATTCATTATATATCAGATTCGCCAAAATAGCAAGAGGCAATGTCATTTTTTTCCGTTGTTCGGACAGGTTAAAAAAGCCAAATGTCCCGTAGGAGAAACATAAAAGGAACTTTTGCAGGAGTCGCATTTTTGCCATGCAATTATTACTATTGGTAAATCGGGATTCCACAGGCAAAATCTGGATTCTCCACACTTTCCACAGACTTTTCCACAAGCTTTTGACTAAAAAAGGGGCGTTTTCAAGGGATTCCACCGAGTTTTCAACGTAAAGTGGAAGGGAAGGGGGTTAAAACATGTGGATTGTGGAAAATCCGACAGAATATTACAGTTTGTGAATCAGGGTGACTTTTTTGATAAAAAGCGGCGGCAAGACGTGCAAAAATTCAGGCAAAATTCAGGTAAAACCGCAACCGTAAAATCTCATATAAGAGTCTGTTGCATATTTCATTCTTTTGTGATATGATAGAAAAAGCGACCTGACAACAAAAGAAAAAACATCAGATGCGGCTCAATCTGCCGTTTTCACGACAGAAAACTGCATACAAATTAGAGGAGTGTCGTAAACAGATGACAAAAACAACAGGCATTATCGGCGCGATGGATGTGGAAGTGGAAGCCATCAAGGCCGCCATGGAGCATACAGAGGAAAAAATGATCAGCAGCATTCCCTTTACGGTCGGCGCACTGCACGGCAAACCCGCTATTCTGGCGCGGTGCGGCATCGGCAAGGTCAACGCCGCCGTGTGCGCCCAGATCATGATCAGCGTATTCGGTGTGGATGAGATCATCAATACGGGCGTGGCGGGCGCGGTGGCGCATGGCATTGTGCAGAATGATATGGTGGTTGCCTCGCGGTTTGTGCAGCACGATGTGGATACGTCTCCCATCGGGGACCCGGTGGGCTTTGTCTCCACCGTCAACAAGCTTTATTTTGAGGCCGACAAGGGCATTGCCGAGCGGCTGCGGGCGGCCATCGGAGACAAGGCGCATACGCTGGTCGGCACGATTGCCACGGGCGATCAGTTTGTGGCGGACAAGCGCGTGACCGAAAAGCTGCGCACGCTGTTTGACGCGGCGGCCTGCGACATGGAGGGCGGCGCGATTGCGCAGGTCTGCACGCTGGCGGGCGTTCCGTTTGGCGCGGTGCGGTGCATTTCGGATTCCGCCGACGAGCAGGCGACGATGGATTATCCCGATTTTGCCGCGAAAGCCGCCGCCACCTGTTCGGCTATGGTGATCGCGTATTTTGCATGAGAAGGGAAAGAGTGCGTATGAAACGGAGACGTTGCTTACAAAGAGCGGCGGGGATTTTTCTGGCGGTCGCCGTCATGCTCGGTCTGTCGGGATGCCGCATGCCGTCGTATAACCTGTCGGGGGACGGTTCTCCCTCGAAGGCGCTGGCGGCGTTCCTCGATGAAGTGATTGAGGGCGACGATGTGAAAGCCAAGGATATGGTGTACAATTATTATTTCAGCGCGGAGAAACCGACGGATGGCGACGACCTCAACAGCCGGATTCTGACCTGTCTGTACGACAGCCGGAGCTATGAGCTGGTAGGGAAAGCGAAGCGGCTGGATTCCCACACGGCGCGCGTTACCGTGAATTATACCACCTTTGACATCGGAAAATTTGAAGAAGCGGTGACCGATGAGGCGATGGAAATCGTTCAGCAAAGGGAGTATAACGGTGAGGTATTTGAAAACAACAACGATACGCAGCCGATCATCGACCGGTGCAAAGAGGAACAGCTTACGCATCCGGAGGAATTTTACACGACGCAGGTATTTGAAATCGAAATGATCAGCTGCCGCGGACGTTGGATGGTCATGATGACGGGCGATTTTTATAAGGCGCTTTCGGGATATGCCGTTTAAACGCCCATGAACGGAGCTTAGGATGACCATAATGGGGGGACTTATTTGAAAATCATGAAAAAAGCGGCCAAGCCGCTGTGTTTTTTCGGCGCACTGATCGTGTGTCTGCTGGTGGTTTCTTCGGGAGATAAAATGGTGGACGACCGGGCTTCCGTGACCGAAAAAGACGTGACCCGCGACACAGTTCGTGTGGTGTCGGATATGGACAGCAGGATCAACGCCAGGATCTTTAATTTGCCAAAGGTGTACGTCTTACCGATGGATTTTGAGCCTTCGCCCAAGCCGGACAGCGCCAAATTCACCGAGGACACCTATGAGGATGAGACGATTTCGGTCAAGTGCTGGCATGAACGCATTCAGATCACCAAGAAGCGAACCATTACCGCCAATTTTGCCGACATCACCATTGCGCATCCCACACAGCTGCGCACGGCGCTGTCCAACGGCAAGTTCGGCGTCATCCGGCGCGTTTACGGCAGTAAAATGGCCGAGATGAATAACGCGGTGATTGCCATCAACGGCGATTACTACAATTTCCGCCCCCAAGGCGTGATTATCCGTCAGGGCAGGGTATTCCGTACCGAGCCGATGAATATTGACGGCTTATTTATCAATTCGGACGGCGATTTTGTGGTGATGAATGACAAAAAGGCGGTCAAAAGCGGTTTTGTGAAAAAGAATAAGCTCTATCAGGCGTTTGCCTTCGGTCCGGTGCTGGTCAAGGACGGCGAGCCGGTTCAAAAGCAGTATGTGTATGACAGCGTGGAATGCGACCCAAGAGCCAAATGTCCCCGTACCGCGATCGGACAGCTCGGAAAGCTGCATTATCTGCTATGCACAATCGACGGTCGTTCCGATGTTTCGATGGGACTGACCACCAATGAACTGGCCGTTGTCATGGCGGATAAAAAATGTATCACTGCTTACAATCTCGACGGGGGACAATCCTCTGTGATGATCTTTAACAACGGCATTTATAATGTAGTTTCGGGCGGCGGGGAACGCATCATGAGCGACATTATTTATTTTGCAACGGCACTTCCCGAATCGTGAGACGGGTGGTATTTGCGTGATAGCGGAGGACACAGAACATGTCGGAAAATTTGATTTTTGTTGATTTCGGTTCATTTGCCATTTACTGGTATGCCGTGTTTATGGTGCTGGCGGCGGCGGCGGCCTCCTGCCTGTTTGTGCTGTTTCGCGGATGGCAGGGGGAAGACGCGTCGCACGCGTGGAATACGGTGGTTGGCGCTATGCCTGCGGCGCTGATAGGGAGCCGGATTTTTTACGGCTGGTTCGGCGTGGCTTCCTTTACCGGCGGATGGAAGGATTTTATGGATTTGCCGTCGGGCGGCTATGCCTTTTACGGCGCAGCAGGGGGCCTTTTGCTGGCGCTGGCGGTCAGCGCGGCGGTGCGGAAGGATTCTTTTGTCAGACTGCTGGACGCGGCCATGGCGCCGCTCGCGGCGGCGCTGGTCATCGTTCGTTTCGCGGGTATTACGAGCGGCGAGGACATGGGCTTTCCCGTGCAGACCGATTCTCCCCGCAAACTGCCGTTTCTGATCTGGTCGGAGGCGGAGCAGTCGTGGAACGTATGGGTCGGCTTTTTTGAGGGCGTCGCGGCGGCGGTGATTCTGGCGGTCTGTGCGGTGTTTTTTGTATCGCGCTATGTGCGCCATGGCAAAGGCACCCGCAACGGAGACACAACGCTGGTTTTCATGATGATGTACGGGCTGTCCCAGTCGGTGTTTGAGAGCATGCGGAATGATTCGCTGTTTATGGTGACGCTGGGATTTGTCAAGATCAGTGAGATCGTCAGCATTGTCATGGCGGTGGCGGCGTTTGTGGTCGTGGCGGTGAGATATTTCCGTGTCAGGGGAAACGCGCGGGGACTTGTTATCAGCTGCGTCTGTTACGCGGCGCTGCTGACCGCCGCGGTGATCTGCGAATTCAAGATGAACGCGGTCGATCTGCTGCGCAATTACGGGATCATGAGCGTGTCGCTGGGACTGATGCTGGTGATTTCTTTCCGGCTGCTGCTGTCGGGTCGGTCGGTCGCGGATGCTTCGGCCGGCGGTGTTTCGGCGGGTCGTACCCATGCCCCGGTCACTCGTGGCCGGAACCCCCGCAGGGTGTCGTCACGCGGCGGTCAATTCCCGGATATGCCTCTTAACGACAGCGAGACGGTTTTTAATGCATGAGATAACGGATACACAGAAAGGACGATAAAAAATGTTTTTATTCGGAAAATCCAAGAGACAGGACAAAAATGCGCTGCGTTCGGGTACGGTGGAACGCGTGCCGTCGCGTATGCTCGCCATCCCCAAGGACGCGGATTCAATCGCCGACCGCGATACCGTATTGGGGCGGCTGCACGATACCGACGAAATCACCGTGTTGTCGGGGGACGAACTGCCCGTGCGCGTGGCCTACAAGGGCGAGGAATACGAGCTGGAGATTGCCGAGGTAACCCTCAATGTGTCCCCCGACGACCCCTCGCTGCGTTCGGTGGGCGAAAAGGAACGGGAATGGGTGCTGTCGGCGGAAAGTGCCGTCGGTGTGGAGATGTTCTTTGCCGACAACAACATGGATTCCTACCATTTGCAGGTGAAAATGCTGGACATGCTGGTGCCGGACATGGCGGCGCTGCTCGACGACAATTCCTACCGCATTCATTCGGGACGCTGGGCGGTCATGACGGCGGCGTCCCATGTGGCGCCTTCGCCTGACTATATGTATTGCATCCATTGCGTGAACGACGACAGCGACAGCGTGTGGATTCACACCCACGGTCTGACCCGCTGCGGCACCATTGAACTCGAAATCCTCGGCGCCACGACGGAAAATTACGGTATGTTCGGCAACGCGCTCAACCAGATAGCGCATCGGCTGGTGGGGGATAACCGCTTCATCGACGAGCTGGAACCGAAACTGGTCGGCGTGTGCGGCGACGGCAGCGAGATTGTGGCGACGTGGCAGCGCAGCGAATGGTCATTCAAGGATTTCCCCAAAAACATCATGGGCGGACCCGAAGACCGCGACGACGAACACAGCCTGAATATGGGCGTGGTCTATCTTTACGAGAACGAAAAGGCGGTGGAAAACGGCAAAATCACGCCGATCATCCGCTGGGAAAAGCGCATGGGGGACAACGACATCTACTACAAGACGACGGACGAAACCAATCGCATGCGCGCCTTGGCGCAGGAACGCCTCGGGTATCTCCGCGAGATGTACGAGCAGATTCCCGAAAAGAATGTGCTGGTCAAGCTGCCGCTGGTGCCGGATGAGAAGTACGGCATGGATGAAGGGCAGTTTGAGTATATCTGGTTCAAGGTGGACGAAATGCGCGAGGACGGCTTGACCGCGACGCTCACGCAGGACGCGTTTTATGTGGACGGCATGGTGGAAGGCGTGCAGAAGAACGACCTGCGCTATGAGGATATCGTGGACTGGCGCGTGTACACGCCGGAAGGTAACTTCGAGCCGGACAATGTGTTCCGCTATATCGAGGAGTAAGATTTATGCTATTGCAATTTTATTATTTTGGTGTATAATATAAGTAGAAATCCGTTATAAAATCAGGAGGTGTTTGTATGGCAACTTCAAGTATTTTTGCAAACGTAAAAATTACAGATCCCAAAAAAGCGGAGGCTTTTATCAGCGCGTTAGAGGCGTCGGCAAACACTCGCGAGAGCAAGCCATCCGCCCCTGATATTCCCGTGCTGTCGGATATCGACGAAATACGCAAACTGATGTCCAAGAGGTTTTCCACAAAATGAGCAGTTATCAAACCATAAACATTCTTGATATGATTGATGCGATCGGAGAGGATAATGTCAAGGAGATTCTCTCCGATTTCTCCTGTCCTAAAAATCGGGAGATTGAGAATTTTGTCAGGAATAACGCAATAGAATTTGCAAAAAGAAAAATGTCAGTCACTCATTTGGTTGTCAACGAAAATGGAGATGTGCCAGCAATTTTTACATTGACACATAAGGCGATTGAAATTAGCAATGAAGGGCTTTCCTCCGCTTCCAAAAAGAAAATAAGCCGATATGCGCATCTTGACGAGATGAGCAATTCCTATATTTTGTCAGCTTTTTTGATTGCTCAGTTTGGAAAGAATTTTGAATTGTCGCCTCAGGAAGTCCCTGATGGCGATCAATTAATGGAAAACGCATGGAAGATTTTAGTGAAAGTCCAGCATGACGTTGGCGGCGGTATTGTATATTTGGAATGTGAAAACAGTCCCAAGCTGCTGTCTTTTTATCAGAACGAACATAATCGGTTTCGTGTATTTAATGAGCGTTATTCCGAAACAGATCAAACAAAATATATACAACTATTTCGTTTCCTGTGATGGAAAAAATCAAACCCCCGTCCAGATGGCAGGCATCGCCATCTGGACGGGGGTTTTTAGTGATGTATAAATTTATTGGGTCGTCTTTATGTACAGCTTGCCGCGCTTTACGGTAAATGTGACGGTGCCGTCCCGCTCGGTCATATAAACATGGCGGAATCCCTTGACGTAGAGTCGGCAGGCGGTCTGCGCCGCTTCGTCCCACTCGGCGGTGAGGATGACCGCGCCGGTCGTGAGCCGCGTAATGTTTTTGAGGTCATTGCCGACAATCACCGCGTCGCAGGTCAGATAATCATCGGGCAGCAGCGCGCAGTCGCCGTCATCAGGACATACCAGCGCCGTCACGCCGCCGCATTGCAGACGTTCCCAGCCTTTGCCGTCGCTGTCGGTGTAGGTATTCATGCGCAGAGACAGGGCGTTCAGCGTGATGCCGTTTCCGAAATCAACCGTCCGCGTGCCGCTCTTTCGGGCGGCTTTTTGCGCGTAAGGATAAGCGAAAGGCGTTTCACCGCAGAGGAAGTAATCGGGCGCATAGGCGGCGATCAGTTCATCGGTCAGCCTGCTGCGGGAGGAAGCCGGAGAAGAAGCGGCAACCGCGTCGATTTTTCTCACGCCGTTTGACGAGAGATCGTCCTTCACCGTGCGCAGATCATAGCTGTCTCCGCCCGCTTCCGCGATCATCGCGTGGGTTCCGTTTTTGGCGTAAACGCACACGCCGCCGTCCCGCATGGCGAACACCGTGATGACATTGCCCGTGCAGGTGACAAGATGGGACAGCATGGAGACAAAAAGCAGGACACAGACCCAGCAGCACCCGTTGCACAGCGCGCTTTGCCGGTGTGCGGATTGGGTAGCCCGCCTTGCACCGAGCAGAGCAGCGGCGGCTATGGCGGCGGCAAACATCAAAAACAGCGGTATGTAGGGATAGCTCGTGTTGAGAACGGCGAGGGGAAGTTTGGCGAGAAAGGAGGTTGTCCTTTCGAGGTAGCCGTCCAGCAGCACAGCCGCCAGCCGCAGGGGCAGCGAGAGCAGCCAGCCCACCGGCGGAACGGCATAGAGCAGCGACGCGAGCAGGCCGATCAGGAGAAACCATGTGGCGACGTAAACGCAGAGCAGGTTGGCCAGCGGCGCAATGAGCGACACGCGTCCGAAATAGCACGCGCTGAGCGGCAGCGTGGACAACGACGCGGTGACGGAGACGGCCAGTGAGTCAGCGACGTATGACCGGATACGGGGCAGCCAGCCGCGTCGCCTGTCAAAGGAAAACCGGCTTGTGACGGATTGTTGGATACGGTCGGCGGCCAAGAGCAGTCCCAGCGTGGAGCAGACAGAAAGCTGTAGTCCGATATCCGCCGCGCTCCACGGATTGAGAAAGCAGATGACCAGCACCGACACGGAGAGCGAGGTCACATTGTCGGGGTCACGCAGGATAAAACGTGACAGCAGCGCTATCAGGTGCATCATGCCGGCCCGCGTAACCGACGGCGAGAAACCGGTGACCGCCATAAAGAGCAGGATGAACAGAATGGAGGCAAATGTGTTGGCGCGAGGAGAAAAGCGCAGTTTGCGGAGCAGCTGAGAAACGGCGTAAGTCAGCAGACTGACGTGAAGTCCCGAAACGGCCAGCAGATGCGCGATTCCCGCTGCCCGGAAGCTGTCGATCACGCTGTCGTCGAGGTAGTCGGTGTCGCCCAGCAGCATGGCACAGAGCAGGGCGGAGGCGCGGGAGGGCAGCGCCCGCCGTATGGCGGCGATGATCTGCCGACGCAGGGCAATATGCGTGTATCGGAGGGAAAAAGCGTTTCCCGGTATGACCGTCTGCGTCTGATAGGGAGAGCACCACGCGCGTGCCGCCACACCGTCAGCACGGAGGGCGGTTTCGCTGTCGTAGCCGGTTTCGTCATGATTTTGCACAAAAGTCACCGTGCAGAGGATGCGGTCGCCCTCGCGGGCTTCGAGCGAATGGCGGCAGGTCAGGCGAATTTTCATCTTTTGTTTTGCGCCGTCAATCCCGATCGCGTCGGTTTTGATGATGTAATACCAGCGGCCGTACTGTCGGCGGGGCATTTCGGTCACCACACCCGACAGGGTGCAGGTCTGGGTGCCGAGCGTCTGAGAGATATTTTCCGCCTGCGCGCGGAAATGGCCCATGACGAAAAAGGCAAGAAAGACGGGCAGCCATACGATCACGATGTCACGCCGGTGTTCTTTGGCAAAAAAACAGGCTGCACAGCCGATGAGTGCAGCCATAAATGCGACGGTAAAATTCACATCCGCGATAAAACACACCGCCAGCGCCGACATTGCCATATAAAGCAATCCAAAGACAGCGAGCGGGCGTTTTATCATGGAAATACGCTCCTTTCTTACAGGAAATACGCCGATTTTTTTGACAAAATTCGACAAAGCGGCATACAAAAATACACCTCATCCTGCGCTTACCAAAATAACCGCGGGATGAAGTGTAAGCTGATCTGTTATTTAAAGAAAAGGGGAAGCGCTTCAAGGAAGATGATGTCATCTCTGTCCTTGGCGTCGCCTTCCGCGAGAACGGCACACTTGGCGACGATATTTGCGCCTGCCTGCTCTGCCAGCGCCACGGCGGCGTTGAGCGAACCGCCTGTGCTGATAACGTCGTCCAGCACCAGCACGCGCTTGCCTTTCAATTCGGCGGCGTCGTCTTCGCCCAGATAGAGCTTCTGCAACCCCTGTGTGGTGATGGACTGGTCGTCAACGCTCAGCGCGTTGCCCATGTAGACCTTCAAGCCCTTGCGCGCGACGATGTATTTTTTGCCGGACTGGCGGGACATCTCGTAGGCCAGCGGAATGCTCTTGGCTTCGGGGGTGAGAATCAGATCAAATTCCGGGCATTTGGCGATCAGCGCCTCGGCGGATTTTTCGGTAATCTCCACGTCGCCGAACAGAATGAAAGCCGCAATGTCGATCTTGTCGTTGACGGGGAATTTTTTGAGCCGGCGCTTGCAGCCCGCAATGGTAATTTCATAAAAATCGTTCATTTCGTTCAAGTCCTTTGCTGCGTTTTGGGGAGTGGTCGTCTGCTTTTCTTTCTTCTTAAATAAATGAAACATAGGTTACGCCATCTTTTCCGGCAGCTTCTTGCCGCCTAATATATGAAAATGAATGTGAGGAATCGTCTGTGCGGCATCCTCACCGCTGTTGGCCACTACGCGGAAGCCGTTGTCAAGCCCCTGTTCCTTGGCGATTTTGGCGATGACTTCAAAAATGTGGGCGACGGTGGCGCTGTTTTCCGCCGTGATGCCGGCAGCCGAGTCGGCAATGTGCTCCTTGGGAATCACAAGAATATGGACGGGCGCCATCGGATTGATGTCCTTGAACGCAAGAACCGTTTCGTCTTCGTAAACCTTGGTCGAGGGGATGTTGCCTTTTGCGATTTCGCAGAATAAGCAATCCATGTGGTAAGTCATTCCTTTCGTTATGCATCATGACAGTTGGTTTTCATTGTTTCATTCATCGACCATTGGTTTGTAAATTAGAATGCCATCCAGATCTATGACATAATCCGCTTTGTCAACAGAAAAACGCAGGGGAATGATTTCAAAATCCCGATAGAACCGACAGAAAACCGCCGGGAAATCCTCACGGCAGAGACGGTTTTCGTGTAATACCTCCAGCGTATGCAGCATCATTTGTTTCAATGATGTGCCGCGCGGTTTTCCGGTAAGATAAACCTGTTTGAGGGAAATGCCTTCTATTTTGACAATCAAACTATACTGCGTCATTTTGGACGGACAGGACGCAATGACCGATGATTTAACAAAAATATTTTATCATTTGGACCCGCTGTTGTCAATTGTTTTTTTAGTAACAGAGGCTTTTTATTATGGAAGATACGGCAAGTAATACACGCGAGTTTCTATATGTGAATTTATAAAAATCGCGACTTGCAAACGGGTCATAGACATGGTATTATAGAAGAAAAATG
>CAMHAV010000012.1 GCA_946182865.1 uncultured Clostridia bacterium | reverse complement strand
CCATTTTTCCAATTCAGGCAAAAGAAAAATCCTGAGAAACGCCTGAAATACGGCATTTCTCAGGAAAATCGTTGGTGGAGGCGAGGAGAATCGAACTCCTGTCCAAAAACAGCTTACCACTGCTTTCTACGGGTGTAGCTTATCTATAATATTCCCCCGCAAGGCAGCCGACAAGCAGGCTGCGGCGCGAAGTATCCTCTGATGCATGACGGATTACGAGGCTGCTCATCCGTTCACGTTCACCGCTCATCGACGCCCACATGCGGCCGCGGTACTCCGCAATAGGACGCGCCGCGTTTAATTACGCAGCGAGTGCAACTGTATTGTTGTCAGTTAATTTTAAGGTTTTCAGTTTTGAAGTGAGCCTGAGATCACTACCCGCTTACAATGACTTACCATCCCTGTCGAAACCATTGCGCCCCCATATTTTCATTACTCTCTATGAGAGTATTATATTATATCCCTCTTTTTTCAAAATGTCAATGCATTTTTCATAATTTCATTTTTTCATCACTTTCCTTCCCATCTAAAAAATGCAAAAGCACCGGAGCCTCTGCGCGTGCTTGGCGCTGAGATTCCGGTGCCTGTTATGCAACCGTTTCTTTGACAGAGCCGCACTTCCTCGGATGCTTACCTCGGCGGGGCATTCTGTCAAACGGTTAAAATCAGAAAGTGGTGGAAGAGGAAAATTACTTGCTTTCCTTCTCTTCCTTGGTCACGAGTTCGATGATGCACATCTCGGCAGCGTCTCCTCTGCGGGGACCTGTCTTGATGATGCGGGTGTAACCGCCGTTGACGCCTTCATAAGCGGGGGCGATCTCGTCAAAGAGCTTCTTTGCGACGCTCTCTTTGGTCACGAATGCCATGACGTTTCTCTTATTGGCAAGGCTGTTGTCCTTTGCCATTGTGATCATTTTTTCAGCCAGAGGCTGTACTTCCTTTGCGCGTGTAACGGTTGTTTCGATCTTGCCGTTTTCAAAAAGGAAGGTTACCATTGCTCTGAGCATAGCCAGTCTGTGGTCGGAAGTTCTTCCGAGCTTTCTTGTACCGGGCATGGAATTCACTCCTTTACTCTGTGTATATCATTTCTGCCCGAGGGCGGCGATAAGGTTCACCGGAGGGAACCTTATTCGTCCTCCTTGCGCAGCTTGTAGCCGAGAGACTCGAGTTTTTCTACGACTTCCTCCAGGCTCTTTCTGCCGAGGTTTCTGACTCTCATCATATCCTCTTCGGTCTTGTTGATGAGGTCTTCCACCGTATTTATTCCCGCACGCTTGAGACAGTTGAAGGAACGGACGCTGAGATCCAGCTCTTCGATGGTCATCTGGAGAACCTTCTCGCTGCCCGTGTTGTTGGTCTCAACCATGATTTCCTGTGAAGAAACGCTTTCGGAAAGATTGACAAACAGATTGAGATGTTCGGTCAGCACCTTTGCGCCGAGAGACACGGCTTCCTGCGCGTTGATGACTCCGTTTGTCCAAACTTCCAGCGTGAGTTTGTCATAATTGGTGACATTGCCGACGCGGTAATCGTCAACTTTGTAATTCACCTTTACGACAGGCGTGTATATTGAATCGACCGCGAGAATTCCGATCACATTCTGCTGCATCGCCTGCTTGTTTCTCTGCGCCGACACATAGCCGCGTCCGCTGTCAAGCACGATTTCCATGTGCAGCGAAGCGCCTTCGGCCAGGGTCGCGATGTGCATGTCTGTGTTGAGAATCTCGACCTCGCTGTCGCATCTGATCGAACCGGCCGTAACCTTGAGTTCGCCTTCGCCCTCGGCGCACGCGGCGTCGATCTGCACCGTCTTGGGGCCCTCGCCATGCAATCTGGCGGTCAGTCCCTTGAGGTTGAGGATAATTTCAGCCACGTCCTCTTTAACGCCGGGAATGGTTGAAAACTCGTGCAGCACGCCGTCGATCTTGACCGATTTGACGGCGACGCCGGGAAGCGATGACAGCAGAACGCGTCTGAGCGAATTGCCCAAGGTAGTTCCGTAGCCGTTTTCGAGCGGCACCACGACAAATCTGCCGTAGGTGCCGTCGTCAGCCAATTCCTCTGTCTCGATTCTGGGCTTCTCAATCTCCATCATTCAAAACCCCTCCTTATCAAGCATACAATAGTTGCGCTGTTATCATTATAGCACCATGCCATTGTCGAAAAATCACATTACTTGGAGTACAACTCAACGATGAGGATTTCGTTTACAGGCACGTCGATATCTTCTCTTTCGGGAACGGCAACAACGGTGGCCTTGCCGTTTTCCTTGTTCAGATCGAGCCACTTGGGAACCACGCGGCCGGCAGTCGCTTCGAGCACGTCGGCAAACATCTTGGATTCCTTGGTCTTTTCTCTGATTTCGATGACATCGCCGACCTTCACCTGATAAGAGGGAATGTCAACTCTTCTGCCGTTGACGATGACATGACCGTGGGTAACCACCTGTCTGGATTCTCTTCTGGTTCTGGCAAAGCCCAGACGGAAGATCACGTTGTCAAGTCTGCACTCGAGAAGCACCATCAGGTTGGTACCGGTCTGGCCCTGCTTTCTGCTGGCCTTCTCGTAATAGGCGCGGAACTGCTTTTCGAGCACGCCGTAGATGAACTTCGCCTTCTGCTTCTCACGGAGCTGCAGGCCGTATTCGCTCTTTTTGCGGCTCATACGCTTTACCTCTCTGTGAGAGGACTTGTAAATACCCAGGTAAGAGGGATCGAGTTCGAGCGATCTGCACTTCTTCAAAATCGGGTCTCTGTTTACTGCCATGTGAATAACCTCCTTCTAATTAGACTCTCCTGCGTTTCGGCGGACGGCAACCATTGTGGGGAATGGGGGTAACGTCCTTGATCATGGTTACCTGAAGGTCTGCTGCCTGCAATGCTCTGATTGCGGCTTCACGTCCCTGACCGGGACCCTTGACATAAACCTCGACTCTCTTGAGGCCGTGCTCCTTGGCTGCGTTGGCGGCGGTTTCCGCTGCGGACTGCGCTGCGAAGGGAGTGGACTTCTTGGAACCGCGGAAGCCGAGTTCGCCGGCGCTGGCCCAGGAAATCACGTTGCCCTGTGTGTCGGTAATGGTAACGATCGTGTTGTTGAAAGTAGACTGGATATGCACCGCTCCGCTTTCGATGTTCTTACGTTCACGGCGTTTGCGTGTAGCTGCGCCCTTCTTGGCTGTAACTTTTGCCATAATTCGCTTTCCCTCCTACTTACTTCTTCTTGTTCGCGATGGTCTTCTTGGGACCCTTGCGAGTACGTGCGTTGGTCTTGGTTCTCTGACCTCTGACGGGCAGACCCTTGCGATGACGGACGCCGCGGTAGCACTGAATGTCGATGAGTCTCTTGATGTTGAGCGAGACATTACGGCGAAGGTCGCCTTCCACAACCAGGTTGTGGTCGATATAGTCACGAAGCTTCTTTTCGTCTTCTTCCGTGAGATCGCGTACTCTGGTGTCGGGGTTGACACCTGTTGCGGCAAGGATTTCGCTTGCCTTCTTGCGGCCGATACCGTAAACATAGGTAAGACCGATTTCCACCCTTTTATCTCTGGGCAGATCTACACCGGCTATACGAGCCATTCGTTAGACACCTCCAAATGATGCGCGCGGGATTAGCCCTGACGCTGCTTGTGCTTGGGATTTTCGCAAATAACCATAATGCGACCCTTGCGCTTTATGATTTTGCACTTCTCGCAAATTTTCTTTACAGAAGGTCTGACTTTCATTTGTATTTGCCTCCCTTGATTCTACGCTCCGACGGTCTTGTAAATTACTTGGAGCGCCATGTGATTCGCGCCTTGCTCAGGTCGTACGGAGACATCTCCATCTTGACGCTGTCGCCCGGCAATATTTTAATGTAGTTCATTCTCAGCTTGCCTGAGATGTGTGCCAAAACCTCGTGTCCGTTTGGCAGCTCTACCTTGAAGGTAGCGTTGGGAAGCGCTTCCTTAACAATACCGTCAATTTCAATTACGTCTTCCTTTGCCATGAGAAAAACCTCCTCATAAATGGATTTCAGTCAAATGCGTGAAAGCGTTTCTGCCCGATTATTCGGGATCGGGCATTGTGAGGATCACGGGGCCGTCGGCGGTAATCGCCACCGTGTGCTCAAAGTGAGCAGACAGTCTGCCGTCCGCCGTGACCACGGTCCAGCCGTCGCTGAGCTGTCTGACCGCGGGCGTACCCGCGTTGATCATCGGCTCGATGGCAATGACCATGCCTTCTTCGAGACGGTAGCCCCTGTGAGGAGTTCCGTAATTCGGTACGCTGGGATCTTCGTGAACACTTGCGCCTACTCCGTGGCCGGTGTATTCCCTCACCACCGAGTAACCGCGAGCCTCGACATACTTCTGAACCGCGTGGCCGATATCGCCGATCCGGTTGCCCCCCACCGCCTGCTTGATGCCTAAATAAAGGCTCTCACGGGTGGTGTCCAGCAATCGCTGCGCCTCGGGTGAAACATCGCCCACCGCAAAGGTGTAAGCCGAATCGCCGTGGTATCCGTTGATAAACGCGCCGACGTCGACGCTGACGATATCTCCGTTTTTGATGACCACATCGCTGCTCGGTATGCCGTGGATGACCTGATGATTGAGTGAGATGCACGCGCTTCCTTTGAAGCCGTATAATCCGAGGAAGGAGGGTTTGGCTCCCTCTCCCTCGATATAACGGCGAATAACAGTATCCAGCTCTTTGGTGGTCATGCCAGGTTCGATCGCCCGGCCCGCCACCTTAAGGGCGTTACCCGTTATTCTTCCTGCTTCTCGCATCAGCAAGATCTGCTTGCTGGTTTTCTGAATGATCATGGTTCAATCAGTCTTCGAGAGCGCAGAAGGTGAGATACGTTGTCTGCTCGACGGAATCCTGACCCTCGACAACGCGGAGCTTACCGGTTTTCTTGTAATACTCCTTGAGGGGTTCGGTCTGCTCGTGGTAGACCTTGAGTCTGTCGGCGACGGTATCGGGGTGGTCATCCTTGCGCTGGATCAGGGTGCCGCCGCACTTGTCGCAAACGCCTTCCACAGCGGGCTTTTTGAATTCCATGTGGTAGGAGCTGCCGCAAGCTTCGCAGACACGGCGACCGGACAATCTGGAGGCAATCACGTCGTCCGCGACATTGATGTCGAGAACTCTGTCGATGGAAATGCCCATGTTGTCGAGTGCCTCGGCCTGAGCAATGGTTCTCGGGAAACCGTCGAGAATGAAACCGTTGGCACAGTCATCCTTGGCAATGCGGTCCTTGATGATGTCGATAACGACGGCATCGGGAACCAGCTTGCCGCTCTCGATGAATTCCTTTGCTTTGAGACCGATCTCAGAGCCGCTTTTCAGCGCTTCTCTAATGATATTGCCCGTAGAAATCTGCGGGATGTTGAGAGCCTCGGAGATTTTTTCTGCCTGAGTGCCCTTGCCGGCGCCGGGAGCGCCCAAAAGGATAATCTTCATGGATATTTCCTCCCTTGTCTGAGATCATGCGATGACCGCATGATGGATTGTTGTTGAATTACTCAAGAAAGCCCTTGTAGTGGCGCATGAGCATCTGGCTCTCGATCTGAGAGACGGTCTCCAGCGCAACACCGACCAGAATGAGGACGGATGTGCCGCCGAAGCTGATGCTGATTTTGGTAATCGCACTGATGACGATCGGAACGACAGCGATAACGCTGAGGAACAATGCGCCGATCAGGGTAATGCGGTTAATGATCTTGGCGAGATAGGCAATGGTGTTCTTGCCGGGACGGATACCCGGAATGGCACCGTTGTTTTTGTGAAGATTATTCGCTATTTCAATGGGATTATACTGAATGGTTACATAGAAGTAAGCAAACGCGATAATCAGCAGGAAATAGATGAAAGCATACAGCAGCGAGTTGCTGTCAAATACGCTCCATACCTTATACCAGAAAGTATCGTAGGTCTTGCCTCTGTAAACCAGCATCTTGACCGTCGGGGGGATGGAGATGATGGAAGAAGCGAAGATGATCGGCATAACGCCGGACATATTGATCTTGACAGGGATGTAGGATTTCTGACCGCCGACCATTTTTCTGCCCTGCACGCGCTTGGCGTACTGCACGGGAACTCTGCGTTCGGAATCCTGCATAAAGACGATGAACCAGATGATCGCGAGGAAAGCGATGATCACGGCGGGAATCACAAAGTAGAACTGTGTGCTGCCCTCACGTGCCATCTCCCACCACAGGCGGAAGGTGTTGAGCACCTTGGGGCCGCTTGCGACGATACCCGTAAAGAGCAGAATGGAAATGCCGTTGCCGACGCCCTTCTTGTTGATCTGCTCGCCGAGCCACATGACCAGCGCGGTACCCGCACAGAAGCAGGTAACGACAAAGACGGTAACGAAAATGTTGACCCACTGGGTATCGTAGGTTCTCACCACGTTCCAGCTCTTGAGCATGAGATAATACATCGCGCCCTGGAAGATACCCAGACCGATGGTGGTCGCACGGGTGATGTTGTTCAGCTTCTTGCGGCCCTCGCCGCCCTCCTTGGCCAGTCTCTCAAGATAAGGGATGGCGACGGTGAGCAGCTGGATGATAATCTGAGCCGTGATGTAGGGGCCGATACCCATTGCAAAGAGGGTGGCGTTTTCAAACGCGCGGCCCGACAGCATATTGAGATAGCTGATGATGTTGCCGTTGTCGCCGGCGTCGGTGATACCCGCCATAGCGGATTTGAGAAGCTCGGCGTCAATGAACGGCACCGGAATTGCTGTGCCGATACGGAAGATGAATACGATGAGAATCGTATAGAGGAGTTTTCTGCGGAGATCGGGGATTGTAAAAGCATTTCTGATGGTCTGAATCACTTTTACATCACCTCGGCCTTTCCTCCTGCAGCCTCAATTTTCTGAGCTGCCGTACCGCTGAAAGCTGCCGCCTTTACGGTGAGATTTTTGGTGAGCTCGCCGTTTCCGAGAACCTTCACGCCGTCAAGCTCCTTTTTGATGATTCCCATCGCGATGAGAGCGTTCGCGTCAACGACAGCGCCGTCCTCAAAGACGTTGAGCTTGCCGACATTCACCTCAGCGTACTCTGTCGCAAAGATGTTGTTGAAGCCTCTCTTAGGAATTCTTCTCTGGAGCGTCATCTGGCCGCCTTCAAAACCGGGGCGCATGCCGCGGCCGGCTCTTGCCTTCTGACCCTTGTGGCCTTTGCCCGCGGTCTTGCCGTTGCCGGAGCCGTGGCCTCTGCCGATGCGCTTGACGTCGCGGACGCTGCCCTCGGCGGGAGAAAGATTGCTTAATTTCATTGTCTTCGCACCTCCTTGCGTTATGCTTCGGTTACCTCGACGAGGTGGCTGATCTTGTTGATCTTGCCCTTTGTCTGGGCGTTGTCGGGCTGCACGGTGACGTCGCCCGGCTTTTTGAGACCGAGGGCATGGGCTGTTGCGATCTGGTCTTTCTTGGAGCCGATGAGGCTCTTCGCAAGTGTGATTTTCTTAGCCATGACTGCGTACCTCCCGATTAACCTACGATTTCTTTGACGGTCTTGCCTCTGACGGCAGCGACCTCCTCCGCGGTGCGGAGGCTGGACAGACCCTGCACAGTGGCTCTCACAACATTGTAGGGGTTGTTGGAGCGCAGCGCCTTGGTTCTGATGTCTTTCACGCCGGCCGCTTCGAGAACGGCACGCACGGGGCCGCCTGCAATAACACCGGTACCGGGTGCGGCGGGCTTGAGAAGCACTTCGCCTGCGCCGAACTTGCCGATGACCTCGTGGGGAATGGTAGAACCCTTGAGAGAAACCTTGATGAGGTTCTTCTTGGCGTTCTCAATGCCCTTGCGGATAGCGTCCGGCACTTCGCCGGCTTTGCCGATGCCGAAGCCGATAATGCCTGCTCCGTCGCCGACGACGACGAGAGCTGCGAATTTCATGATACGACCGCCTTTAACAGTCTTTGAAACGCGGTTGATTGCGACAACCGATTCGTTGAGCTCCATCTTGGATGCGTCAATTCTTGCCAAAACAGCTCCTCCTCCTTAGAACTTGAGTCCACCCTCGCGGGCGCCGTCGGCCAGTGCCTGCACACGACCGTGATAAATGTATCCGCCTCTGTCGAAGACGACTTCCTCGATGCCCTTTTCGAGAGCGATCTTGGCAATCTTTTCGCCGACCTTGCGGGCTGCTTCCTTGTTGCCGCCGTTGCCCTCGAAGTCCTTGTCGAGAGTGGAAGCGGAGCAGAGCGTTACGCCCTTGGTATCATCAATGAGCTGTGCATAGATGTTAGCAGCGGAGCGAAATACATTGAGACGGGGGCATTCAGCTGTACCCGAGATTTTGCCGCGCACTCTCTTGTGGCGGCGGATTCTAGCCTTGTTGGTATCAACCTTTTTAACCATTTCAGATTCACTCCTTTACTTACTTCTTCTTGCCTTTACCGGTCTTGCCTTCCTTCTTGCGGACGTATTCACCGGTGTATCTGATACCCTTGCCCTTATATGGCTCAGGCGGACGCTTTTCTCTTACTTCGGCTGCAAACTGGCCAACCTGCTGCTTGTCGGGACCGGAAATGACGATCTTGTTGGCCGTGGGGCAGTCGATCGTAATGCCGGGAACTTCAGGCATGATGACCTGATGCGAAAAACCGAGGTTCATGACCAGGTTCTTGCCCTGCTTCTGAACTCTGTAGCCGACGCCGATGACATCAAGCTCCTTTGAGAAACCCTTGCTGACGCCTTCGACCATGTTGGCGACGAGTGTACGGGTAAGACCGTGGAGCGAGCGGTTGAGCTGCTCATCATTGGGACGGTTGACGACGATCTCTGCGCCTTCGACCTTGATCTCCATGTTGGGGTGGAAGCTCTTGGTGAGCGTGCCTTTTGCACCCTTGACGGTGACGTTGTTGCCGTCAACCTTGACTTCTACGCCGGCCGGTATCGCTATCGGCTTTCTGCCAATTCGTGACATCTGCGTGCCACCTCCTTACCAAATATATGCGAGGACTTCGCCGCCGACATTCTCGACTCTTGCCTTCTTGTCCGTCATGATACCCTTAGAGGTAGACAGGATGGCGATGCCGAGTCCTTTGAGAACCTTGGGCATTTCCTCTACGTTTGTATAAACTCTCAGACCGGGCTTGGAAACTCTCTTAAGACCGGTGATCGCGGGCGTTTTGCCTGCGCCGTACTTCAGAACGATGCGGATGGTGCCCTGCGTGTTGTTCTTGTCTTCGATGACGGTGTAGCTCTTGACATAGCCTTCGTCAACGAGGATCTGAACGATCGCCTTCTTCATGTTGGAAGCGGGAACATCTACCGTCTCGTGCTTCGCCGTGCTGGCGTTGCGAATTCTGGTGAGCAGGTCCGCGATTGTATCAGTAATCTGCATTTATTTTACCTCCAATCCGACATTACCAGCTTGCCTTTTTGACGCCGGGGATCTGGCCCTGGTGAGCAAGCTCTCTGAAGCAGATACGGCAAACGCCGTACTTGCGGAGATAAGCATGCGGCCGTCCGCAAATCTTGCAGCGGTTGTACGCTCTCGTGGAGAACTTGGCAGGTCTCTGCTGCTTGACCTTCATTGCTGTCTTTGCCACAATAATACCTCCTTATTTCGCGAAGGGAGCGCCCATCAGCTTGAGGAGCTCTCTGCCTTCTTCGTCTGTCGTTGCCGTTGTTACAAAGCAGATATCCATGCCTCTGACCTTGTCGATCTTGTCGAACTCGATCTCAGGGAAGATGAGCTGCTCTTTGAGGCCCATGTTGTAGTTGCCTCTGCCGTCGAAGGCGTTGGCGTTGATGCCTCTGAAGTCTCTGACGCGGGGCAGAGCCACATTGAAAAGTCTGTCGAGGAATTCATACATTCTCTCGCCTCTGAGTGTGACCTTGACGCCGATCGGCACGCCCTCTCTGAGCTTGAAGTTCGCGACGGACTTCTTGGCGTGGCAGATCGTGGGATGCTGACCGGTGATGGTCTCGATGTCCTTCACGATCGCGTCGATGACCTTGGAGTTGTCCTTGGCTTCACCGCAGCCGACGTTGATCACGATCTTGTCGAGCTTGGGGATCTGCATAACGCTCTTGTATCCGAACTTTTCCATGAGAGCGGGAGCAACCTCGCTCTTGTAGAAATCTTTCATTCTCGCCATGATTCACTTACCTCCTTGCTTACAGCGTCTTGCCGCACTTGGCACACACGCGAACCTTGCGGGTCTTGTCGCCGTCTTCGACGAACTTATGCTTGATGCGGACAGCCTTCTTGCAGCCGGAGCAGTAAATCTGAACCTTGGAAGCGTACATCGGAGCCTCGGCCTCGATGATGCCGCCCTTCTCGCCCATTCTGCGGGGCTTGACGTGCTTTTTGACCTTGTTGAGACCCTCAACGATGACTTTGCCTTCCTTCGGGCTGACTTCCAGCACCTTGCCGGTCTGGCCCTTGTCGTCACCGCTGATAACCATCACGGTGTCGCCTGCTTTTACGTGAAGCTTGTTTGCCATAACTGTCAACCCTCCTTACAGTACTTCGGGAGCGAGGCTGAGAATCTTGAGGTACTCGTGGTCACGGAGCTCTCTTGCGATGGGCCCAAAGATACGGGTTCCTCTGGGATTCTTGTCGTCCCTGATGATAACTGCTGCGTTCTCGTCGAAGCGGATGTAGGTGCCGTCGGCGCGGCGCAGACCGCTGACCGAACGAACGATAACCGCCTTGACGACGTCGCCCTTCTTTACCACGCCGCCGGGTGCTGCTTTTTTGACAGAGCACACGATGACGTCACCGATATTACCGAATTTTCTGCCGGTACCGCCAAGCACGCGGATGCACATAAGTTCCTTTGCACCCGTATTGTCGGCCACCTTCAGAAGAGTCTGCTGCTGAATCACAGTGCTTTTCCTCCTTTGATAAGGCTGAAATTACTTCGCCTTTTCGATGATTTCAACCAGTCTCCATCTCTTGTCCTTAGAGAGAGGACGGGTCTCCATAATGCGAACACGATCGCCGACACCGCACTCGTTCTGCTCGTCGTGAGCCTTAAACTTCACGGTGCGCTTGACTATCTTCTTATAAAGCGGGTGGGGAACGGAGTCCTCAACGGCGACAACGATTGTCTTGTCCATCTTGTCGCTGACGACCTTGCCCACTCTGGTTTTTCTAAGATTTCTCTCGCTCACAGTCGTTTCCTCCCTTTCCTTATGCGTTCTCTCCGCTCAGTTCAATCTCGCGGAGTACGGTCTTGATTCTTGCGATATCCTTCTTAACGACCTTAAGGCGCATGGGATCTTCCAACTGATTGACTGCGTGCTGGAAACGCAGGTTGAAAAGCTCATCTTTGAGTTCGGTGAGCTTTTTATTCAGATCAGTGACTGACATATCTCTTACTTCAGAAATCTTCATTACTGCTCACCGCCTTCTTCCTTCTTGACAAACTTGCAGCGAACGGGGAGCTTGTTGGCGGCAAGGCGGAGAGCCTCGCGCGCGACGTCCTCGCTCACGCCTGCGATTTCAAACATAACTCTGCCCGGCTTGACAACCGCTACCCAGTATTCGGGCGAGCCTTTACCGGAACCCATTCGGGTTTCCGCCGGCTTCTCGGTGATGGGCTTGTCGGGGAAAATCTTGATCCAGACCTGACCGCCTCTCTTGATGTAGCGGGTCATGGCGATACGGGCCGCCTCGATCTGGTTGGAGGTGATCCATGCCGGCTCCAGGGACTGAAGACCGTATTCACCGTGGGAAACAAAATTACCTCTCAATGCTTTACCCGTCAGACGTCCTCTCTGGACTCTGCGGTATTTTACTCTCTTAGGAAGCAGCATTATTGATTTCCTCCTTCCCTGCGCTGGGGTCTTCTGTTGCCGTCGTTTCTTCTCTCGCCGTCGTTTCTTCTTCTGGGTCTTCTGTCTCTGTCTCTGTCGTTTCTCTTGGGCTGCGGCAGTTCAGGACGCTTGTAGGTGCCGTCCTTATCCTTGAGGACTTCACCGTTGTAGATCCAGACCTTGACGCCCACGATACCGTAGGTGGTGTGAGCCTCGGCAAAGCCGTAGTCGATGTCGGCACGGATGGTCTGGAGAGGCGTGGTGCCTTCCTTGTACATTTCGGTTCTGGCGATTTCCGCGCCACCCACACGGCCGGAGAGCATGACCTTGATGCCCTTGACGCCTGCGCTCATGGCTCTGCTGATGCTCATTTTCATGGCACGGCGGAAGCTCACGCGCTTCTCAAGCTGCTGCGCGATGCTCTCGGCCACGAGGGTGGCGTCGGCGTCCGGAATCTTGACCTCAACGATGTTGATGGAAACGGGCTTGCCGATCTTCTTCTCGCACTGCACGCGGAGCTTTTCGATTTCTGCGCCCTTCTGGCCGATGACGATGCCCGGCTTTGCGCAGAAGATATGAATGCGGACCCTGCCGGATACGCGTTCGATTTCAATTTTGGGAACACCTGCTGCCTTAAGCTGCTCCTTGAGCATCTTACGGAGGTTGTAGTCCTCGACGAGCGTGTCGCCGAAGTCCTTCTTGCCTACATACCAGCGAGAATCCCAATCCTTAATCACGCCTACTCTGAGGCCGTGAGGATGAATTTTCTGACCCATGTGCTTACCTCCTCAATCAGTTTTCCTTTTCCTTTACCACGAGGGTAACGTGTGCTGTCTTCTTGTCGATGCGGTATGCTCTGCCCTGTGCTCTGGGACGCATACGCTTGAGGATGGGTCCGGATGTTGCGTAGCACTCCGAAATATAGAGTTTATCCTCATCCATTTCAAAGTTGTTGGTTGCGTTCGCCACGGCCGACTTGAGAAGCTTCTCAAGATATTCGCAAGCAGCCTTGGGCGTATGCTTCAGAATCGCCTCTGCTTCCTTAACAGGCTTGTTTCTGATAAGGTCAAGCACGATCTGAACCTTGGTGGGAGAAATGCGAGCGTATTTAAGCTCTGCTCTTGCTTCCATTTCTGTACACTCCTTTCAGCTGCTTTACTTCTTGCTGGTCTTGCTGCCGGCATGACCCTTGAAGGTTCTGGTGGGAACAAACTCGCCGAGCTTGTGACCGACCATTTCCTCAGTGATGAATACCGGAACATGATTCTTGCCGTTGTGAACGGCGATGGTATGGCCTACGAAATCAGGGAAAATGGTAGAGGAACGGCTCCAAGTCTTGAGCACGACCTTTTCATTCTTTTCATTCATTTCCTGGATTCTTTTGAGCAGCACCGGCTGCACGAAAGGACCCTTTTTAACGCTTCTACCCATGGTTAATCAAAGTCTCCTTTCTACGATTACTTGCCGTTTCTGCGTCTTACGATCATCTTGTCGGAAGCCTTCTTGGTGGGTCTGGTCTTGTAACCCAGAGCAGGCTTGCCCCAAGGTGTGCAGGGACCGGGACGTCCGACAGGGCTCTTGCCCTCACCGCCGCCGTGCGGGTGGTCGTTCGGGTTCATGACGGAACCTCTGACGGTGGGTCTCCAGCCCATCAGGCGCTTGCGGCCTGCCTTACCGATCTTGACGTTCTCGTGGTCAATGTTGGAAACCTGACCGACGGTCGCCATGCAGTCGGCGGAGACGTTTCTGAGTTCGCCCGAGGGAAGTCTGAGCAGCGCGTAGCCGTTCTCCTTCGCCATGAGCTGGGCCTGGATGCCTGCGGCACGGGCGAGCTGTGCGCCTCTGCCGGGATAAAGCTCGATGTTGTGGATAAAGGTACCGGTGGGGATAGCCGAAAGCGGAAGCGCGTTGCCGGGCTTGATGTCAGCGCCCGCGCCGCTTACGACGGTGTCGCCCTTCTTGAGACCGTGAGGGGCGGTGATGTACGCCTTGGTGCCGTCCTCGTACTGAATGAGCGCGATGAATGCCGAACGGTTGGGATCGTATTCAATGGACTGCACGGTAGCGGGCATGCCCGCCTTCTGGCGCTTGAAGTCGATGATTCTGTACTTTCTGCGAAGTCCGCCGCCTCTGTGACGGACGGTGATTCTGCCGTAGCTGTTGCGGCCGGAATTCTTCTTGAGCGGTGCGAGAAGGCTTCTCTCGGGAGCTACCTTATCGAGCTGCGAAGAATAATCGGTCACAGACATGTTGCGGCGGCCGTTGGTGGTCGGCTTATATGTCTTAATAGCCAATTTCAGTCACTCTCCTTGTAATACCGCAGACCCTGCGGGTGGCTGCCTGTGGTCTGCGATAGGCTTAGCGGAGGCGCCATCTGCCTCCATACATTGCCTGTCGTATATTAGTTCGATCAGATAAGACCCTCGAAGAATTCGATGGGCTTGGAATCGGGCGAAAGTGTTACGATGGCCTTTTTCCAGGCGGGGGTGAAACCCTCGTATCTGCCCTGGCGGCGATGACGTCCTCTGACGTTCATGGTATTGACCTTGATGACCTTCACATCGGGGAAGCAGGCTTCCACCGCTTTGGCGATCTCGATCTTGTTGGCTTTCTTAGCCACTTCAAAGGTGTACTTGACGCTTTCGCCTTCCTCGACCTGCATGCCGGCCATCGACTTCTCTGTGATAATCGGGCGGATGATAATGTCTTTCGGATTCATTAGCAGTATACCTCCTCAATCTGTGCTACGGCGTCCTTGACGACGACAAACTTGTCGGCGTTCACGATGTCATAGACATTGAGAGTGTTGACAAGAGCGGTCTTGACACCGGGAATGTTTCTCGCGCTGGCAATGACCATGTCGTTCTTTTCCGGCATGACCAGCAGGACCTTGCGGTCTGCGCCGATGGCGTTCAGAAGACCCGCGACCTCTTTGGTCTTGTACTCGTTCATGGTGAAAGCGTCGAGAACGATCATATCGCCGTCAGCCACCTTCGCGGAGAAAGCGGACTTCATAGCGAGTCTGCGGAGCTTCTTGTTGAGTGTGTAGCGATAGCTTCTGGGCTTGGGGCCGAGAGCGATACCGCCGTGTCTCCACTGTGGTGAACGAGTGGAGCCCTGTCTTGCATGGCCGGTGCCCTTCTGGCGCCACGGCTTCTTGCCGCCGCCGGAGACCTCGCCGCGGGTCAGAGTGCTCTGTGTGCCCTGACGCTGGTTGGCAAGATAGTTGACGACAACAGCGTGAACCGCTGCCTCGTTGGGTTCTATACCGAATACAGCATCGGAAAGCTCGATGGTATCGACTTTCTCGTTGGCTGCGTTGACTACTGCGATGCTAGGCATAATCTAATTCCTCCTCCCTTACGCTTTGACGCTGTCGCTGATGAGGACAACGCCGCCCTTGGGGCCGGGAACCGCGCCTTTAATGGCGATCAGGTTGTTTTCCACATCAATTTTGACAACTGTGAGATTCTGCACGGTCACTCTCTCGCTGCCGAGATGACCGGACATCTTCTTGCCTTTGAAGACTCTGGAAGGATCGGAGCAGGCGCCGATGGAACCGCCGTGACGGTGGCAGGGACCTGTACCGTGGCTCTCCTTGAGTCTGCCGAAGTTCCAGCGCTTGATGACGCCTGCCCAGCCCTTACCTTTGCTGGTGCCGACCACGTCCACCTTGTCGCCGACGACAAACTTGTCAGCCTTGATGACGTCACCGACGTTGAGCTCGTCGATGGAGTCAAAGCGGAACTCTCTGAGAACCTTCTTGGGAGCAACACCGTTCTTCTCGAAGTGACCTGCGAGAGCCAGCGTGATGTTGCTGGGCTTCTCCTGGAACTTTTCGGTTCTGGAGCTTTTCGCGCCCTTTCTGTACTTGAGCTTGATCTCACCGAAACCAAGCTGCACGGCGTTGTAGCCGTCTGTCTCGACTGTCTTCTTCTGTGTGACAACACAGGGACCCGCTTCGATGACGGTAACAGGGATCACATTGCCCTTCTCGTCAAAGATCTGCGTCATGCCGAGCTTTTTGCCGATAATACCTTTCTGCATGTTTGATTACCTCCTGGTTAGGTTATTGGTTGAACCGCGGGTATTGCACGGTACAACTTGACCTCGACTGCTGTTGGTTGAAAATCCCGCATCAGGCTGATTACAGCTTGATTTCGATTTCAACGCCCGCAGGGAGCTCCAATCCTTTAAGAGCCTCCACAACTTTGTTGGAAGGTCTCAGGATGTCGATAAGACGTTTGTGGGTTCTGTACTCGAACTGCTCACGGCTGTCCTTGTACTTGTGAACCGCACGCAGGATCGTTACGATCTCCTTGTCGGTGGGGAGCGGAACGGGTCCGGAGACCTGTGCGCCCTCGCGCTTGGCTGCGTCTACGATCTTCTGTGCTGCCTGATCGGCGAGAGAGTGATCGTAGCTCTTGATCCTGATTCTGATTTTTTCCTTGACTGCCATAAAAAATCGCCTCCTGTTATTCTTTGCGGCGGGCCGCTGCTCATGATTTTCCGCTGAATCCCCTGACCGTTATATCGGGCGGTTTTGCACAACCGACCCTCAGGTAAGTTTCAACAACGTATCCGGGTGTTTCATACACGGGCATGAAAAAACCGGAAGCCGTCAACTTTGGATAGGGTTAAGGGCTTTCCGGGTCAGTGAAAACTCATTCGCAAGCGTTTGGCCAATCTCAGGACGCGAGATCAGCCGGCACAGTTGTCCCCCAGACGGCAAGCGCATTGGGACGCTTTTCCGCCTTGGTATCACGCACTCGCGGCGCGGCAGCATTCCGCGCGGCTTTGGCACGATGGGTTCCAACCGCACACACTTTTTCGCCCGGTTTAAAATCGGACATACTCCATGGAAAAACCGTCCGCTTGCTGAGCAAGGAACGCAACCTCCCACTTCATCGCATATCTCATGTGCAGTCGCTGCAATATTCACACGCCGACGTCCGCAGCGTGCCTTATCATTATACCAAAGCCGCCCATAAACTGCAAGCCATATTCTGGGATTCGCCTGTAGAATTTTCGGTTAATTTTTTATTCAATTTTATGTATTTATACCAACTGAAAATTTACGACTCCTCATATTCATAATCGTCGTAATCTATCACGCTCATGACCTGCAAATAATTGTAATAGCGCGTCTTGTAGGGCGTCATGACCCAGTCGTACACCATCATCAGCCCGAAGCCGCCGAAGGTGCAGAGCTTGAGCAGCCCCAGACCGATATCCCCCAGCAGCATGCGGTCGATGCCCGACCAGCCGAGCAGCAGGGAAATAAACTCCATATTATGTACGCGGCGGCAGGTCAGTTTCTGCATATCGGTCAGCTTGTGCAGCGAACAGTGCAGCATATTCGAGCGCAGGAACGTGATTTTATCCTCCGGCAGGTCGTTCTGGTTGAGCACTAAGAAGCGGTCAACCAACGCGGTCTTCTGCTTGCGGAGCTGCTCGCGCTCCTCTTCGTCATAATCCCTTCTTCTGTCACGGTTACTCATGGTCACATCTTTCCTTTCTTTTCCAAATCCTATCCGTCTATAATAATTACGCATTACGCATTACGAATTACGCATTCTCACGGTATGTCGAACCAGATCAGCCGCACGAGATACGTCAGCAGCGTCAGGCCGAACCCCACGCCGATCAGCCCGTCCTTCAGCCACATCGGCAGACGGCGCAGCAGGACGGTTTCGCGGTTGACGAGGACGAACACCGCCATCAGACAGGGCAGGGCGGCGGGATTGTTGTGCCAGTAGCCCTGCCAGTTCAGCCGCAGCAGGCTCACCAGCGCCCGCGACATGCCGCAGCCGGGGCAGGGAATGCCCGTGACATGGCGGATGGGGCAGTAGATGCGAAACCCCAGCGCGACCGCCACCCAAAGGCCCGTTCCCAGAAGCAGCGCCAGATGCAGGAGAATGACCTGCCGCCACTCGTTCTTTTGTGAATGCTGTTCCATCGTCGCCGCCTTTCCCGTCCGGTTCACACAGCTTTATTTTCATTTTAGCATATTTTTTCCGTAACTGCAATATGGCGGGAAAATTTTTGGATGACGACGGCCTATTTTTTTACAAGGTCTTGCAGTTGTCAAAACGATTTGCTATAATAGGAATAAGAAAAAGGGAGCTACCAATCAACTGTATTATATATAATGAAAAGGAAGGTCATTCCCATGGCAAACAAAGTTATCATCACCACCGACACCGGCAGCGATCTGCGCCCGGAAAATCTCGAAAAATTCCACATTGACGCGATGATTCCGTTCCACATCACGCTCGGCGACAAAAGCTACAAGGATTTTTACGAGTGCCAGCCGCACGACCTCTTCCGATTCTTCGACGAACACAAGCAGGTTCCCAAGACGGCGGCCTGCTCCCCCCACGACTATTACGAATTCTTTGAGCCGTTTGCCCGGCAGGGCTGCGACGTGGTGCATATCGCCATGAACTCCGTGTTCAGCTCGTCCTATGCCAACTCCCTCATCGCGGCGGAGGAACTCAAGGAAAAATACGGCACATCGGTCTATTCGGTGGACACCTACACCCTCACGGGCGCGCAGGCGCTCATGGCCATCCGCGCGGCGGAACTGCGCGACAGCGGCATGGAAGCCAAGGAAATCAGCGAGCAGATCGTCGCAATGGTGCCGCATGTGCGCACCAATTTCCTGCTCGGCGGCATGAATTACGCCGCCAAGGGCGGACGCTGCTCCATGCTGGTCGCTTTCGGCGCGAACCTGCTCAAGCTCTACCCCATGATGCACATCGACGAAAAGGGCATTATCACCGCCCCCAAGAAATTCCGCGGTTCGGTCAGGAGCGTGCAGGATCAGTATATGGATTATGTGCTGGATCTCGCCGCCCGGTACGCCGACCACAAGCGCGTGGTCATCGGCTACACCAGCGACGACAAGGAACTTATCGACAACATGCACAAGCGTCTGGAGCAGTACGGCAAATTCGAGGAGATCATCGAAAGCGTCACCAACTGCACCACCGCCACCCACGGCGGCCCCAATACGATTTATATGATTTTTGTCGATAAGTATTAATGTTTCGGGGAAGGCATTGCTTGACAAATTCTCGAAAATATGCTATCATACAATCGTAAAAGGAACGGCTTTGGCTGTTCCGCGTTAGGTTTTTGTTATTTGATAAATAACCGCCCTATTGCGAGCCAGGGCGGTTATTTCCTTATCTCTCGGATTAAATCTTTCACCGCCGCAATCAGAATGACCACAGCTAATACGTAGCAAGTTTCAATCATAGAGCATACACCCCCTTTCTCCAAAGGGAATGCCGGAACAACCGCCGCCGTTCCTTTTACTTACTTGTATATTACCATATTTTTCACGCCAATGCAAGACCCATTTTCCAGCCGCCCCGCACCGCCATGCAGGGCGGCTTTTTTGTCTGTCATAAAACCATTGAAAAAACCGGCGGCATATGGTACAATAAAACTGTTCACTATTCCACGCAAAGGAGCCGATCACATGGTAGATCATGAAAGAATCGTCAACGCCGTCAAGGAAATCTTAGAGGCCGTGGGCGAAGATACACAGCGCGAGGGCCTGCTCGAAACCCCCGAACGCGTTGCCAGAATGTACGAAGAGGTTTTCAGCGGGCTGCACGACGCCCCCGAACGCCATCTGAAAATTTTCAATGAGGACGACAAAAACGGCGAGGTGGTCATCGTGCGCGACATTCCGCTGTACTCCATGTGCGAACATCACCTGCTTCCCTTCATCGGGAAGTGCCACATCGCCTATATTCCCAAGGACGGCAAGATCATCGGGCTGTCCAAATTCGCCCGCATCGTGGATTGCTTTGCGCGCCGTCCGCAGGTGCAGGAACGTCTGACCTCCCAGATCGCGGATTTTCTCTATCAGCATCTTGACCCCATGGGCGTGGCGGTGGTCATCGAGGCGGAGCATCTCTGCATGACCATGCGCGGCGCGAGAGCCGCCGGCAGCAGCACCCAGACCAGCGCCCTGCGCGGCATCGTCCGCAGCGACGCCAGAACGCGCAACGAGGTCATGACCCTGCTCACGGGAGGCAAACGATGATCGCCCCCAGACCGATTGTGGAATGGCACATCGGCGGCGGCAAGGTGCTCACGCTCGACCGCACCTACATCATGGGGATTCTCAACGTCACCCCCGACTCTTTCTCCGACGGGGGAAAGTACGCCCATGTGGACGCCGCCGTTGCACGCGCCTATGAAATGGCAGCGCAGGGCGCGGACATCATCGACATCGGCGGGCAGTCCACCCGTCCGGGACATACCCCCATCTCTCCCGACGAAGAATGGCAACGCATTCAGCCCGTGCTTTCCGAGCTGACGGGGAGCCGCGACTTCCATGCGGTGCTGTCGGTGGACACCTATTTTCCGGAAGTGGCAGGCAAAGCCGCCGCGATGGGCGTTCAGATTCTCAATGACGTGAGCGGGTTCCGCAATTATTCCATGCGCTGCGTCGCCGCGCAGTTTCAGACCGGCTGCGTGGTCATGCACAGCTCCCAGCTCAAAGAGGACGCGGATGTCTGTCAGGCGCTGCGCCGCTTCTACCTCGTCATGTCCAATGTATGCGTGGCGGACGGCATTCCCGCACGGAATCTCTGCTTCGACCCCGGCGTGGGATTCGGCAAAAGTTATGAGCAAAACCTGCAAATCGCCGCTTCGTTCGAGCAGCAGTGCATGGAGGGCTACCCCATGCTCGCCGCCGCTTCCCGCAAGCGCGTGATCGGCATGTCCTGCGGCAATCCGCCCGCGGAGCAGCGCGTCAGCGGCACCGTCGCCTATCACACCGCCTGCCTCCTCGGCGGCGCGCACATCCTCCGCGTGCATGATGTTCCCGAAGCCGTACAGGCGGCGCAGGTAGCGGACGCGATCGTGCGCTCGCCTGGGAAAAAGACTCGCTAAGAGAATAATGAAGGAAACGCTATGCGCTTGGAATAGTAATAATAAAAACCAGTACCTCATATAAGCGATTGTAAAGTAATAGGAAAAAGAAGAAAAAGCGAAGCGAGAATTAGCCGTGAATGCGACGCGGCATTCAGCCGAATGGTTTCCTATCAAGATTACCCTTGTTCCAAATGGGGAAAAATCGAGTCGGAGGCTGCCCATTTGTTGAGTAGCCCTCCTCGCACACCACCGTGCATACCCTTCGATTGAAAAAAACAAGAAAAATCAAAACCGCCCTTTGACTTCGGATGCTGTTCCCAAATCAAAGGGCGGTTTTTGCGAAAAACAATTACACGATCTCGCTGTCGTTTTCCACGAGGGAGGCGTCGGAGACAAATTCCTGCGCCATCAGGCTGTCGATCAGCTCCGACTGCTTGCCGGTCTTGACCTCGATGGCCAGATTCATGCCGTTTTTGGAGACGTTGCGGGCGCGGGTGCGATAATATTTGCAGTGCTCCCTGACGATCTTCATGATGTCTTCCTCGCGGCGGTGGGAATCGGCGTTGACCACCAGCACCAGCGTACTGGCCGCTTTGGCGGACGAAGAGAACATCACAATGAGCACCGTGATAAAGAGCGAAGCGATGACCGCGATCATGGCAAAGCCTGCGCCGCAGATAATGCCCACGCTGATCGACCAGAAGAGGAACGCCAGATCAGTGGGATCCTTGATGGCGGTGCGGAAACGGACGATGGAGAGCGCGCCCACCATGCCGAGCGATACGACGATATTCGACTGGATGGTGAGGATGATGGCGGATGTGATGACCGCGATAATGACCAGCGAGAGATTAAAGCCTTTGTTGTAGAACGACTTGCGGTTGACGATTTTGTAAATTGCGTAGATGTAAATGGCAATCGCGACAGTGCAGACCATGCAGATCAGCACCGTGCCGATGGTGATATTGCTCGCGGCGTAGCCTTCCATAAATGCCTTCTTCAAAATGTCTGTGAGTCCCATTGAGAAAAACCTCCTGTAAATGTGAAAATGAAATTATAAATGAATGCGTCGGCAGGTGTAATATTTGGAAAACGCGCTCCATTGCAGTGTGTCGAGCTGCATCATGCCCTTGATGTACAGGGGAAGCAGGTCGTCCCATTTGACTTCCAGAATGCTCTGCCCCAGAGGCATGACAGGGCGCTGTCGGTAGTCGTGCGTCAGAAAACGGCTTGTTTCGTCGGAGGAGGTAATGCCCTCGTCAAAGGTAACGCGGACATTGCCTGCCGTGCAGACAAAGGGAATGCGGCGGTAGGTGACAATCACCTTGGGCTTGAGCAGCCTGCGCTGCAATTCGAGCAGCAGTCTTTTCTTGTCGTCGGGCATGTCGCTTTCCACCGGAACAATGCCGCCCTCTGTCAGTATGTTTGCCTCGTCTTGCGTCAGGGGGCAGGATTCCTTGCGGGTCATGCCGTGCCGCTTGCTTTTCTTTTCGAGACGGAGCGCGGCCGCGTCGTCGTTGTAGTAGCGGATGCGGAATTTGGAGCGGGGGTCGGTGCCGGATTCGTTTTCATAGAAACAGGTGTCGCGGTCGTCGTCAAAATACAGGCTGCGGATGAGATACCCGCCGTCGGCTCCCGCGTGCCTATCCCGCGGCATGAGTCCCGAAGCTCGTATGAGCAAAATCTGCCGCTGCGCCGCGTCAATGACGTATTTGTATTCGTGTCGGTAACTATTCATTGCGCAGGCACCCTTCTTCTATGTTGATTTCGCCCTCGGCATGGATGTTTTCCAGAATGCCCTTGACAAAGGCGCTGCTTCCCGCCATGTACACGTTTCTCTCGGAGCAAATGCCGTATTCTCCCGCGATGACCGAAAGTTCCGAATCGGTGATTTCCACGTTTCCCTTTTTGGCCTTGCCGGACTTGGTAGTTCTGATGCCGCTGGATTCCGATTCGACAGCCACCTTGGCGCCTGTAATAAGAATGCCGTCGTTGCCATGCAGCCCGTCGCTCTTGGACTGCACCGTCAGTTGGACGTCGGCGATTTTCAGATGGTCTTTGGTGTGAACCGCATCCTTGTAGAAGCCGGAAATTTTGAGCTGTCCCGTTCCGTTGACAGTCAGGTCATTCATGCTGAAGAGGCACGCGTCGGTGTCCTTGGTGGCGTGCGAACCGCCGTCGCTGAGTTCGTTTTCGGTTCCGGCGCAGACCGTGACGATCACCTTTCCGGCGGATTCCACATAAATGGCGGGGCCTTTGACGGCCTTGATTTCGACGCCGTTCAGGAACAGATGCACCACCTGATCTTCGGCGTTGACATGAACGCCGCCCGACAGTCTGCCGGACAGCACATAATCTCCCGCGTCGGTAATGAGCAGTTCCTCGCGGACGTCGCCGAGCGAGATGTCCGTGGGCGAACGGGGCTGTGTGCGGCTGTCCTCCCGTGTCAGGGAGTAGAGCGGTCTGACCGCTGATCCGTCGGCGTTTGTACTGTCGGGTGATTGACAGGCGGTCAGCATGCCCGACAGCAACAGGACAAGCAATATGCCCAGCACTTTATTCTTTTTCAAATACCGCATGAAGAGCAGCACCTCCATTGACATTGATTTCAACGGTTTCGTCGGCCGCGTCACTGTCGCCCGTCCAGCCCTTGAAAACGTAGCCGGGGTGGGGAGCGGCGGTGACGGTGACGGGATAATCGGTGAAATAGCGGCCTGTCCATGTGCCGCCGCTGAGGTCAGGCCGGCAGGTGTTGACGGTGACCGTGCCGCCGTCCGGGTCGTCCACCGTGACGGTGAGGGGTTGCACCTTGCCTTTCAGCCCGAATTCCTTCGCCAGAAAGACCTCCATGTTCCGGGCGCGGTCGCGGAAGAAATATTCGTGGAAGCTGATGTCCTCGCCCCATTCCTCCAGCAGTTCGGTCATGCGTTCCACGGTGAAATCGGTGTTGACGATATCCATGAAGGACAGCACAAACTGCTTGCAAAAATCGGGGTTGGCTTTGAGACTCTTATAAATCAGGCGTTCGTTGACGGGCGGATCCCAGTCGCAGACGATGTTGAAAGAATCGAGCTGCGCGTCGGTGATGTCGGTCATCCCGTAGTTCTGACGGCATCCGGCGGTCTGCAAATCCATGTCATAGAGGCACCAGCGCCAGCGTCCGTCGCCGTAGGAATCGTTTTCCTTGTAGGTGGTGCGCCAGATGCCTGCATTGCCGTATTCCGAATAGTCGGTGTTGGCGAGATAGACATTGGTGCAGATGTAGTCGATGTAGCTCTGGATATCCACCATTTGCCCGAATGCCTCATAGTGATTCTGAATGGCGAGATCGTGACTGGTGAGGTAATCCTTGATTTCGTCGGTAATACCGGTTTTGTAAAATTCCGCGTCGCGTATGCCGTAGGTCTGGCGGAAGAAGGTGTTGTTGTATTTTTCCTGCATATAGGTGTCGTACCAATATTCCCCGTTGAGATAGACCGTCACGGGAATACTCAGCTGCACCGCCACATCCCTGTCGGGTACGCAGATCATGCTGAACGCGTTTTCAAATCCCGTTCGCAGCGTCACCGAATGGGTGGATTTGCCCTCAAAGATTTCCTTGTCAAAGGTATTGCTGCCCGCGTAGCCTTTTCGGGCAAAGAGGGAAAACCGTTTGAGGGGGAGCCAGCGGGTGGAGCCGCCCTGGATGCGCAGGCCGGCGCGCTGCCCGAAATACAGGGTTTTGCCGTCCCTGAAAAATTCCATGTTGGCGGGTCGTTCCGTTCCGTGAACGTCAAAATTGGCGGTGGGGCGGTCGCCTTTCTGACCGCCGAGATACCACGCGTCGTAGGTCTTGCCGGTGGTATAGATGCCGTCTTCGCCAAAGAGGTCGTCCTCGTCCGCTACCACCGAAACCACGGCGCGGTCGCGGTTAAAGGCTTCTCCCACAAAGTAAGACGCGACCGCCTCGGCGCTTTGCGTGCCGTTTGCGTCGATAGCGACGGCGCGCAGGACGAAGGCTTTGGCCACGGGCGTGGTGTCGATCTCCGCGTTTTGCCAGTCGTACACCACGTTTTTGACCGAGCGCCAGCGATTCGGCTCACTGCTGCGGTCATACACATGAATCGCGCCCGTATAGAGCGGGGAGTCGGGGGTGGGCTTGCTGCCGTCGGTGGTGTAGCGGATCTCCCCGCCCTGTTTGAGAAAATCAGCGGTGATCGTCACGTCAAACGCATCCTTGTAATAGCCCGGTTCATGGGAAAAGGCAGGCTTTTTGAGAACGATGTCGGACAGGCTGTTGGCTTCGCCGGGAGAGGGGGGCATATAGCACCATTTCTGATCGGAGACGCTCCAGCCGTAGGCGTAGCCCTCCTGCCGTGCGTCTTTGACGGTCACTTTGTCGATGATATTTCCGAAGCCGTCGGATAAGATGAGAACGTCGCCCCCCGATTTACTGAGAGAAACCACGTCCTTGTCCACGGGAATGAGAAGCACCTCGCCGGGCGCGACGGTGAAAGCGGGAATTTGGTATTGTTTGAGATGATGCCCGTCGCCGCTCAGATACAGTCCCTCCACCTGACAGGGCAGAAGCCCCTCGCTGCGCAATTCGACATAGCCCTGTTCGGGAAGTCCGCTCACCTTTTCGCTGGCGATTTCATTGATTCTGAGCTGACGCACGCCGCTGTAACAGAAATAAAACGACGCGATCAGCGCCAGCGCCAGACAACTGCCGTCCAGCAGCAGGATTCGTTTTTTGCGGCAGCGGACAGCCGGAGACGGTGGCGTGTCGTCGGTTTCGCTGCGGGAGCGGAAGAAGGCCGCCACGGAAGCGCCGAGCAGGAGCGCGCATAGAATCCACAACGCCAGCACCGCCACGGCGAAATACAGCTTTTGATAGGTGATGGTTTGTGCCGCCACGGCCTGCACCGTATCGAAAAAATGCCATGTGTTAAAAAATAAATAGTGCAGCAAAGGGAAAAGCAGCGCGTTGCCGCCAATTCCCACTGCCCAGATGAGCAGTTTCCCCGGCAGGGAAACCGCCGGCTGGTCGGACGGTTCCGTTGAGGGAGATGCGGTGGTGACAGTGACCGAAACGAGTGCCGAAAAAACAAGCAGCCAGCCTGCCGCCGCGATGAGATTTGCCATATATTTGCTCACTCCGTTCTGTATCTGACAGATCGCCGCCGTTCCTGCCTGGAACGGTATGGCGTTCCTTGTGTTGTCCGTCTTTTTATTCATTTTACCATATGGAAAAGGATTTTGCAACACGGCTTTGTGAAATACCGCAATAAAATTCCAAACAAACCTTAAGAAAATATAAAGAATGCCAAAGGAATATTGACAAATCCATGTGCATAGGATAAAATAAACATAGAAAACAAAGGCAAGCGGCAGTGCAGATATCGGTTACTTCGATCAGGGACCCTAAATCGTTGGTTCGAATCCAACCCGTCGTTGAGACGGTGGTGTAGCGGTAACACATGGGATAGAAAAATACCGATGTTGATTTTCTCCGCTTCCTTTTTTTGGCAGAAAGACAGATATGCATTGCAGTGATGGGTTACTTCGACGTTGTGATGATAGAAACACCTGTCGCGATTTTATCGTGTTTGTCTTTCATTTGCTTATCCATCATAAGCGGCAGTGCAGATGTCGGTTACTTCGCCTTTTAAGCGCGTGGTTGTCGGTTCGAATCCGGCCCGCCCGGCTTTTTCGGGCGGTAGCTCAAGTGGTAGAGCACGTATTTTACCGTCATCGTTTTTCTCCGCTTTTTATTTTTGTATTTTTGAGGAGGGATGAAAGTATGTCAAAGTTCAATCAGACAAACAGTATCAAAACCGTCAACCGCAGCGGCAACCAGGCATATGCCATGACCGATAAGGCGAAACTGGTCACGCAGGTGCTGACCTCGTTTTTCAACGAAGCCAAGTTTTACGGCGACAACTCCGAAGAGCTCGTCAGGACGCTGCAAGCGGTGATCAAAACAGACCCCGCCTTTGTCGCGTCGCTGGCGGTTGTTGCGCGCCGCGAATTCCATATGCGTTCCGTCGCCCATGTGCTGACGGGTTATCTGGCGCATGAACCGGAGGGAAAGCCCTATGTCCGTCACACCGTCAAAGGCGTGGCGCTGCGCGGCGACGATCTCACCGAGATCATGTCGTTTTACCTCGCGACCTTTGGCAAGCCGATTCCCAATTCTCTCAAAAAGGGGATAGCCGATGTGCTGGTGACGCTTGACGAGTACACGCTCGCCAAGTACAAGGGCAGCGGCAAGTCGCTCAAAATGAAAGATCTGCTCTGTCTCTGCCGTCCCTCGCCCAAGGATGAGGCGCAGTCCGCCATGTGGAAGCGTTGTCTGGAAGACAGGCTCGCCGTTCCCGTGACGTGGGAAACGCAGCTTTCCGCCAAGGGCAACAAGGCCGCCACATGGGAGGCACTCATCGACAGCGGCAAGGTGGGCTATATGGCGCTGCTGCGCAACCTGCGCAATATTCTACAGGCAAAACCCAGGAATATCGACAGGGTATGGCGCACCATAGCCGATCCCGAAGCAGTGAGACGTTCGCAGCAGCTTCCCTTCCGTTTCCTTTCGGCTTACAAGGAAATCGCCCAGATGGCCGACAGCCGCGCGCTGGAAGCGCTTGAAGACGCGGTGAGAGCGTCGGTTGCCAATATGCCGCGCTGGGACGGCACCACGGTCATCGCGGTGGATGTTTCGGGCAGCATGGGCAGCAGAATCAGCGCGAAATCCGAGGTGCGGTGCTTTGAAATCGCTGTCATGCTGGGACTGATGGCCAATCAGATCTGTGATAACAGCATTTTTTACATTTTTAACGACAAGATTCACAAGGTGGCAGTCTCCCGCAAGACAGGCATTCTCTATGCGGCGACGCATTTTGATTACGGCGGATTTACCAATATGTACCTGCCGTTTGAAAAGATGATAACCGACAAGGTGGAAGCCGACCGCATCATCATTCTTTCGGACAACGAGTGCAACGCAACCAATACATGGGGCAACCGCAAGCCCGTACAGGTGTTGGCGGACGAATACCGTCAGAAATCCGGCAGGGATATCTGGGTGCACGCGGTGGATCTGGAAGGCTACGGCACCCAGCAGTTCCACGGCTCCAAGACCAACATCATCGCGGGATGGAGCGAGAGAGTGCTGGATTTCATCCGGCTTGCGGAGCAGGGCGAAGGCTCGCTGGCAGCTGCCGTCGAGGCGTATGAGTGGGAATGATTTTTTTCGTTCCGTTTTCCGGTTGAAAGAGTAGCTGATAATAAAAAAATAAGCGCCGTCATTTCTTTTCCGTGAGGAAGGAAATGACGGCGCTTTTGTCTGGTTTATTTTTTCTGAATGGTGTGAAGGTAGAGTTCAAACAACTGGCGGTGTTTTTTGATGACCACGTCGAGTATCACACCGCAAATCCAGAGCAGCGTGCCGAAGGTGGCCGTCACGCCGGAGACGATGAGCGTCGGAAAACGCGGCACCAATCCGGTTTGCAGGTATTCCGCGAAAACCGGAAGAAAGAAGCCAAGCGAAACCATCCACAAAAGGGAGGCGATAAAAGTGAAGAAAGCAAACGGTTTGTATTCCCGAAACAGCATGGTGATAGTCTTTAAAACCCTGATACCGTCGGGGATCGTGTGAAGTTTGGAAACGCTGCCCTCGGGACGGTCGCGGTAGTCCACCGGAATCTCCTCCAGCAAAAAATTTTTGTCGAGGGCGTGAATGGTCATTTCGGTTTCGATTTCAAATCCCTTGGACAAAACGGGAAACGACTTGATAAACAAGGGACTGAAAGCGCGGTATCCGGTCATGATGTCATGGATATGGCTGTGGAACAGCCGGTTGATCAGAAACCGCACCAATTTGTTGCCGGCATTGTGAAACGGCCGCTTGTTTTCCGTAAAGTAGGTAGAAGAAAGCCGGTCGCCGATGACCATATCCGCCTTTTGTTCCAATACCAGCGCGGCCATTTTCACGGCGGCTTCGGCGGGATAGGTGTCGTCGCCGTCGGCCATGATGTAGCAGTCCGCGTCAATCTCCCGGAACATGCGGCGAATGACATGGCCCTTGCCCTGTCTGTATTCATGACGTACAATTGCGCCGGCCCGGGCGGCTCTTTCGGCCGTGCCGTCGGTGGAACGGTTGTCATAGACATAAATTGCCGCGTCGGGAAGCGCCCGTTTAAAGTCGGAGACGACTTTTTCAATGGTTTTGCTTTCATTCCGGCACGGCAGCAGGACCGCAATTTTATGTTGATTCATCTTGCGCTACTCCCCACTTCCCACTAAAAAATCTCATATACTTTTACAATCATCTATTCCGCTGCCGCACTGCGCCGGAAAGCGATCACTGCCAGAAACGGCAGACAGCAGAAGAGGGAATAGGCGTATCGGAATTCCGAATATACCGGCGTGGCGATGAGCAGAGAAAAAACAATGGCGATGACAGGCACGGTCAGAAAGACGGTCAGCCTGTCTTTTTTTCGCCAGCCGATATAGGTGGTCACCAACAGGCACCAAGTGTGCAGTCCGATGCTGACAAACGGTTTCAGCCACTCGATTTTGGGAAAATCCAGAGAATAGGTGGAACAAATGCCGTATAATGCAGGCGCGTTCACTTGTCTTGTGATACCTATATCGTTCCACATATTATTGACCTGCCATTGCCGAAAATCATATCCGGCGTTCCAATAGCCCTTTGTCTGTTCCACCCACGCTTGAAAATATTGCTTGGGATGAGACAGACCTAATGTCACATACAGTCGGAGGTATTCCGCTTTGTGTGTGGTAATGTATTCCTGATTTCCTCTTGCCCTCACGTTTTCTTTGATCGGATCGGAAAGGTATTCTTTATAATCGCCGGGGATTTTCTCTATATGGGCCACCCTGGCAATCAGATCTTTCTGGCTTTCGGTGAGATCGTCGCATTCTTTTACCACCCGCGCGATCTGCTGTGCGGGAATCGACAGGGATTCAATGGTATCCGGCTGCGTGATGTGGCGGGCATTCAGGACGGGATGCTTCAGAACCCAGGAGAAAGCGATGACGCTCAGCAGTATGAGACAGATTTTGGGATGCCGTTTGCCATACAATAAAGCGAATGCGAGAAGGGTAATGACAAAAGCAAACATGCCGTTGCTTCTGAAAAGGCATATGCCAAAGGAACTCAGCACCATCAGGCCTGTTGAAAGAGATTTGTTGTTTCCTACATGATGCAGCAGGCGGAACACGGAAACCATAAAGATTAATACAAAAGCGCTGAACGGCACATCTTTCCACATGGTAAAGCTGTAGAAAATATGATAGGGAAGAAGGAGGTAGGCGGCCATCACCCCTGTGACAATTTTAATACTGATTTTTAGCTGGTACAGCGTAGTGACGGTGTAGGCAAAGGTGAATGACATCAAAAGGACCGAAAAAAAGCTGTAAACCGCGACTTGGTCGTTGATATTGGAAGAAAACAGCTTTCCGATTTGCATACACAAACCAATCACCGCGGTATGATAGAACGGATGGTGATTGGAGTAGTGGCCGCTCAGGATTTGTTCGACTTGCTCTATGCTGTCAGGCGGCAGTATGCCCGGATAAAAGCACAAAAACAGGATCGAAGAATAAACCACCGTGAAAAGCCCAAAGGTGACAAGAAAAAGCGTCATGGGTTTGGAATCGTAATTTCGGGCGGCCCAGACAAAGGGAACGGCGTTGAGGGCGATCCACCTCAAAATAAAATATATAATATACAGACCGCCGAGAAAGATCACAATGAAGCGGACGGTGGATTCCAGATGGCCAAACAGCCCGGTCAAAAGAGATTTGGTCGTAGATATCGTCAGATGATTTTCAAATAACGGATAATTGGCGCACATGACGGCGATGGAAAACAAAGCGGCGATTCGGACATTGGGTCTTTCGGAGCGAAAGAAAATTGTTTTGGGGTTGGTGTTGACGGCCCGGCGGCAGAAAAGCCCGCCAATGCCGATAAGAAGATAAATCACATAATAGGCGTCTGTCTTTGCCAGAAAGATCAGCCAGCTAAGCATGGTGATCGGCTGAATAACGCGGTGTGCGGATGTGAAAGATTCCCTTAACAGAAAGTGATGCAGTCGGGTGGAAACGGTTTTCCGGTGAATGTTGCTGCGGATGATTGGTTTCATAGATTTTAAGCTCCCGAAACAAAGGAATGGTTAAGGCAATACGGTTGCCGTGTGGACAGTCAATGTTTCTTTACTCCTTGCGCTTGGTCAGGCGGAGCTGGTATCTGCCGTCGCCGCCGATGAAAGACTGGGTTTCAAAATCGCGCTTCTGCTTTTTGGCGGCCATCTGCACGGTGCCTCGCACGATGTAGCTGATGTTCGCGTCATCCGGCTCGATGCCCGCCGCGACGAGCAGTTCCGCCGCCGCCAGCGATATGTCCTGTACGTCGATCACGCGGCTGTCGGTGCCGCGGCGTTCCATATCCAGAAAATACGCCGACAGCGTTTCGCCGTAATACGAGGCAAGCGGCAGGATAGCGGAATGGCAGATGTCGATTTCCTTCTGGTCAGTATTGTCATAAAGATGGTTGATATCTCTCATGGGGAGTCTCCTTTTGACGGTAATAATTGGGGGAAGGACAAGATAAAAGATAATGGCAAATAAAATTTATCTCACTACTTTTACAATCTCCTATATTTTTTAAATAAACTGAATATTGCCCCTCCGGCCTCGCTTGCCTACCACGAAGTTCACTTCCTCAATATGTTCCACATCCGCGTCAAAGGAGGGGTCCCCGAAATGCAGATCGGACAGTTCTTCGGGCGGCGGGCAGTCCCGGGGATTATCGAGCGGCACGGGTGAGATAAACCGCGCGCCGTTTTTGCCGCGCTTTCTCCCCTGCTCCAGTTTGAGCGCATATTCCCACTCCTGGCGCACTTCGGATGATTCCTTCGAACTGCGTGACCAGAACAGCAGAAACACATCCGCCGCCTTGATCGCCGCTTTGATGGAGGGCCGCCACAGATCGCCCGCCGACATGCTCTGGCTGTCCATCCAGAAACGCAGCTTCGGCGCGACGCTCTGAATCGCCGTGAGCTGATCGACCACACGCTGCTTGTCCTTGTGGGAATACGAGACAAACGCGCGCTTGCTGTCCTTGCGCACAAAACGGATGGGAACCGATTTGGCGGCGTTGATCGGCACGGAAAAATACAGGCGCGAAATATGGATACCGTCAAAGAGAATGTGGCAGCTGAAATCGAGCTGCTTCTTTTTGTAATCCTCCGGCACCGAGAAACGGAAAGAGAAGTCCAGCGCGTCGCCATTCCAGACCAGCGTTTCGCTGTTCTCGGAGATGACCGCGTCCTCCGACGAAATCACCACCGTGACCTCGCTGCCTTGGCGCACCGATACGCTCGCCGCGCTGCGGGCCGCTTCGGTCGCCTTTTCCTTGGACTGCTCGATGACCCGCTGCACAATCGCCCGTTGGCCTTTGGTATACATCAGCACATCCACCAGTCCGCTGCTGCCCGGCTTGACCTTCTCCGGCGCGACCACCGAGAAATCCGCCTTGTTGATTTTTTGCGGCCTGACTTTGACAGGCGCGTTCTTCGCCACCGAGGGCATAGACGGCATGGGAGGCACCGGCGGTATAACAGGTGCGGCATTCGGCACATCCACCGCCTCTCCGCACGCTTCCTGCATGGTCATGCTGCCGTCATCCGCCGCGCGCCGCATTCTTTGTGACTGACGCGCCGCGCCTTCCTTCGCCTCGCGCACAAATACTTCCCAGTCGTCATCGTCCGACGCTGCATCCGGCGCGGATTCGGGCTTGGGTTCTGCGTTCACAAATACAGAGGCAACGTCATAATCATCTTCATCGAAAAGTGCATCTTCCTCGTAATATTCCGGCGCAAACTGCGGTTCTTCTTCCTCCGCGTCCGACACGCAGTTTCTGGCGGGCTGTTGGTTAATTTTTTCGATTACCCAATCCACCAGTCTGTCGGTTTCAAACCGTGAGAAGGAATAATGCTCGCTCAATGCGGCAGGCAGATCGCTCCGCTCGATATCCAGCAGATAAGTGACCACGCGCCAGCCGGTCGTCTTTTTCCCCGCACGGGCTGCCGCGAGAAAGGCGTCATAATCCGCCCGCACCTCCGGCGCAATGCGTCCGTCGGTTTTTCCCGCCACCAACACCAGAATCTGCGCGTCCTCGATCGCCTGTTCTTCTTCCGCCGAGGGCTGCCCCTCAAAGTTCTGTTTCAAAAAGACCCGCACGCCGCTGCTCTCCAGTCGGCGGGCAAGCTGCTTGGCGGAAACACTTTCCCGTGTCCGCTTGCCGCTCGCGTCAGTTTTGCTGAAAGTGATAAATACCTGCATCTGTTTGTTATTTTCCATCATCCCGACACATCCTCATAGATTTAATTGATCGGTTCTCCGCTGCTTTTCATTATACCATATATTCAAAAATTTTCAATCATTTGTACGTTTTTATACTGATTTTGAAAACCAAAAACAGGCGGCGCACTGCTTTCTTCCCACAGTTCGCCGCCTGTTTTTGATTATAATACTAATTGTCGATTGAAAGCAGGCAATTAGTATAAAATAAAATCCGAAAGAAAGGCCGCCGCAGAAGCCGCCAGCGCCACCACAATGAGCGGCATATCAAAATAGGCCAGCAGCACCGCCACCGCCGTCCCCACCGCCGCGGTCGCCATATTTCCCGTCGCGTAGAAAATCGCCGGAACGGTCATCGCGCTGAGTACGGCATAGGGGACATAATAGAGAAAGCTGCGGAAGAACCGCGACTTGATCTGTCTGCGAAAGACAGTGAGGGGAATCATGCGGATCAGGTAGGTCACACCCGCCATCACCGCGATATAAATAACAATGCTCATGCCGCATCTCCCTCCGTTTGTGCTTCTTCCTCCACAGGAAACACCAGCGCCCCGACCGTCGCCGCCGCCACCGCGCTGAGGATAATGGCAAAGCCGCTCGTCACCCACGGCAGCCCATAGCGGAACAACAGTCCGAACAGCGCCGCCGTAATGACAACCGCCATCACGCTGCGGCTTTTCTTGGCAGGCGGTATGATGATGGCGATAAACATGGCATACAGCATCAGCCCCATCGCGCTGGTGAGCGACGCAGGGAGCAATTGTCCCGCCGCCGCGCCGAGAAAGGTACCCAGCGTCCAGCACAGCGCCGCAATGAGAATGAGTCCGTACATATAATGGGGAGAAAGCTTTCCCTCCTTGGAGGAAGCCATCGCGAAAATTTCATCGGTAATACCGTAGGAAACCAGCAGACGGCGCGGGGTATTGAAAGATTCATCCAGCTTTTGTGACAGCGACAGCGACATCAGACCGTAGCGCAGATTGATGACCAACTGCGTCAGCGCCATTTCCACAAAGGAGCCGCCCGCCGCCATAATCGCCACACCTGCCGCCTGTCCCGCCGAAGTGAGATTGCAGAGCGAAATGACGGTTGCCGTCAGCACCGACAAATCAGCGCGCACCGCCGTAATGCCGAAGCCGAACGACACCGAGAGATAGCCCAGTGCGATGGGGATGCCGTCCATCATGCCCTTGGAAAAATAGGGAAAATGGGGAAAATGGGTGTATTGCGATTTTGTATTCATTGCTAACCTTCTTTAATGTGATAACACGGTATAACGCGATTGATTTATTGAAGCGCGTCCTGCCATGTTTCGGATTTAAAACCTACCAGCACGAAGTTTTCCCCCACAAGAATCGGACGCTTGACCAGCATGCCGTCTGTGGCGAGCAGCCGAAGCTGCTCTTCCTCGCTCATATCGGGCAGCTTGTCCTTGATCTGCATGGATTTATACAGCAGACCGCTCGTGTTGAAAAACTTCCGCAGCGGCAGTCCGCTCTTTTTGTGCCATTCCCTGAGCTCCTCATAGGTCGGGTTCTGCTCCTTGATGTGGCGGTCGTCATAGGCCACGCCCTTTTCGTCCAGCCACGCCTTAGCCTTTTGGCAAGTGGTACATTTCGGATATTGTACAAACAACAGCATATGCATTCCTCTTTCTCAATTGATAGGATGGCGATAAATGAGAAGGTAGAGGAAGAAAAAAGAAAAAAGCATAGCGCAGCGCATAACTAGCGAGCGAATGCGAGC
>CAMHAV010000011.1 GCA_946182865.1 uncultured Clostridia bacterium | reverse complement strand
TCAGTCAGCCGCGACCAATACGGGCGATTATTCAGCCGCGACCAATACGGGCGATTATTCAGCCGCGACCAATACGGGCGATTATTCAGCCGCGACCAATACGGGCGATTATTCAGCCGCGACCAATACGGGCGATTATTCAGCCGCGACCGTTTCCGGCTTAGAAAGTTTCGCTATTTCTACCGGAATCGACGGCAAAGCTAAAGGAAATTTAGGCTGCTATATCGCCCTTGCTGAATGGAAGAGAAACGACGATAACGAGTGGCATGTTGCTGATTTTAAGACAGCTAAAGTCGATGGTGAACAAATCAAGCCTGACACATGGTACAAACTGATTGACGGAAAATTTGTCGAACAGGAGGAGGCAGACTAATGAGCACCAACCGGATTATCTTCCGATACATCTTAGGTACACTCGCAGAATACGCATTGATCGCCGTGGCGATCTACGGTGCGCTGTGGCTGGCGGTCTGGGCGAGCGATCATCTGACTGCTGCCGGCGTGACGTTGCTGTTTGTGGCGACCTTTGCAGCGGCGCTCGGCTGGATGTGGTGGGACAGTCATACCAGCGCGGACGGAGGTGAGGAAGAATGAAGCAAACGGAACGCCCGATGTGGGTGGAATAAGAAAAAGCCGCTTTGGAAGGTGGCACTTCCTCGGCGGCAAAAGCAAAAGTTTCATGAGTAGTATAAACCAAACTGAGAGGAATGTCAAGATGACGCTTACAGAAAGATGGTTCGGCGCACGGGTACCGCCGGAACAGGCGGACAATGCAGAGTGCGGACTGCTGTCGTGGTATGGTTTCAGGCGGCGTGAGATCGCCGAAGTGCTGGAATACAACCGGAATCTCAGAAAAGGGCGCAAGGCAAAGCCTGTTCCGCCGCCCCATCCCGACCGAGGCTTCCTGCTCTTCTACCGGGACGCTACCATATACGAAGGCGGCCACGGCTCGCACTTCTTCATATCCGCGGAAGCATACAACAAATTCAGCAAGACAAAGCGGCGCAAAATCGACAGGTTTTACAACCGCATGATAACATCCTTACCGCTTCCTAACGAAGCACTACACCTGATTTAAACGGAGGTAATCAAACAATATGGCAAATATCAGACTGATCATCGAATGCGACACCGTCGCGCAGCTCGCCGACGAGCTTGTAAAACAGCTCACCTCGCTGGACGCGAAGTATGCACGAGTAGAATTCCGTTCTCCGGAACAGACCAAGGCACTCGCCGAGGAGCTTATCGCTCTGGGCAAATGCCCCCCTGACGCAGGCGGAGATTTCCCCTTTAAGACCGTCGAAGCAGAGAAACCCGTTCCGGTTCCTGCCCCTGTTCCGGCTCCTGCTCCGACAGCGGTTCCGACAACGCCGACAGCCTACACGCTGGATCAGCTTATTGAAGCGGTCACGCCGCTGGCGAGAGACAACACCAAGGTTCCGCAGCTCCAGAGCCTGATCAACGGCAAGTACGGTGTTGTCGGGCTGAATGATCTTCCCGCGGAAGCCTACGGCGCGTTTGCCGCCGACATCAGAGCAATGGGGGCGAGGATCTGATGGCAGAACACGCACTTCTCAGCGCGTCTGCGGCGCACCGATGGTTGAATTGCCCGCCGTCGGTCATGCTGACAAAGGATATGCCGGACACGACCAGTGAATACGCCGAGGAAGGCACATTGGCGCACAGTCTGTGCGAATTGAAGCTGCAAAAGCGATTTCTCGACAAGAGCATGACCACGCGGCGATACAATTCGCGATTGAAGGTCATCAAAACCGACCCGCTCTGGTCGGACGAGATGGAGCAGCATTCGGACGCCTACATCGACCACATCGCCGAGGTCGCTATGAAATTCGCCTATGAACCGTTCATCGCGGCGGAACAGAGAGTAGACTACTCCAAATGGGTGCCGGGCGGTTTTGGAACCGCCGACTGCATCCTGATCGGCGGCAAGGAACTGCACATTGTCGATTTCAAATACGGCAAGGGCGTTCCGGTGTCCGCCGAGGACAACCCCCAGCTTAAACTTTACGCGCTTGGCGCGTATGACCGTTATTCCTTCCTTTATCCGATTGAAACCGTGGTGCTTCACATCGTGCAGCCCCGGCTTGACACAATCGGGGAATACTCCCTCGCTCTGACCGAGCTTCTGGCATGGGGAGAAAGCATCAAGCCCATTGCGCAGCGGGCTGCCGGAGGCGAAGGACGATTCCATTCGGGCAAATGGTGCCGCTTCTGCAAAGCGGCGGCGACCTGCCGCGCCCGTGCCACCGACGAGCTGATGGAGGATTTCAGCCGCGTCATACCTCCGCTGCTGTCGGATGACGAAGTGGGCGAAATTCTCTCCCGCGCCGAAGAGGTCAAAAGCTGGGTGGAAGCCGTTCAATCCTACGCCCTGAATACGCTGCTGAGCGGCGGCAGCATTAACGGCTGGAAAGTGGTGGAAGGGCGCAGGGTGAGAGCGTTTGACGACGTGGACGCGGCTATGGATGCCCTTATAGAAGGCGGCATAGATGAAGCCGTGCTTTACCAGCGCAAGCCGCTGACGCTCGCCCAGATCGAAAAGGCAATCGGCAAACCGACCCTTTACGAGATCGCCGGCAGCCACATTGTCACGCCGAAGGGCAAGCCGACACTTGCCCCCGCATCCGACAAGCGCGAACCCTACCGCACCACAGCCGAAGACGATTTTTCCGAAATACCGACATTCTGAAATTTAAGGAGATTATGAAGTATGTACAATAATGACGCACTCAAATGCCTGACAGGTGAAGTAAGACTTTCCTACGCGAATCTCGTCACTCCGAAGCCGCCCCAGAACGGTGTGGGCGATCCCAAATATTCTGTGACGCTGCTCATTCCCAAGGCAGACTACAACACCAAAAACGACCTTGAATCCGCGTTCAATGCCGCCTATGAAGAAGGCGTCAAGACCAAATGGAACGGCAGACGGCCGCAGGTCAGTCCCCTGATTCACGACGGCGACGGTGTACGCAGCGACGGCACGCCCTACGGGGACGAATGTAAGGGACACTGGGTCATTACCTGTTCCAGCAAGCAGAAGCCGCAGGTGGTCGGTATCTCCAATATCCGCTGCGAGCTTGACCCGAACGACATCTACAGCGGCATGTATGCCCGCGTGACCGTCCGCTTCTTCGCCTACGACACCGCCGGACGCAAGGGCGTCGGCTGCGGTCTGGGCAACGTGCTGAAAACCCGTGAGGGCGAAGCCTTCAGCGGCAGAGCTTCCGCAGAATCGGACTTTGCCGGACTGGAACAGGAAGCGCCGCCCGCGCAGACTCCGCAGCAGAATGAACCCAATTCCGGGTGGGGATCCGCTGCCGTATATAACCCCCTGACGGGACAATGGAGCTGATATGAAAGACCTTTCCATCGACATTGAAACCTTTTCTTCCGTGGATATAACGAAGTCGGGGCTTTACAGATACGCCCAAAGCCCCGACTTTCAGGTGCTGTTATTCGCCTATTCGGCGGACGGCGCTCCGGTGGAGATCGTGGACATCGCGCAGGGCGAGGAACTGCCGCCGGAAATATACACCGCCCTGTTTGACCCGAATGTGACAAAGCACGCCTACAACGCCGCTTTTGAATGGTACTGCCTGACACAGTTCTTCGGGCGGCAGGCGCAGCGGAACGAATATATCCGCCAGTGGCGATGCACCATGCTCCACGGGCTGTACTGTGGATACCCCGGCAGTCTGGCGGCAATCGGTGCGGCAATCGGCTTGCCGGAAGACAAACGAAAGCTTGCGGTCGGCCGCAGTCTGATCCGCAAATTCTGTGTGCCGTGTGCCCCGACAAAATCGAATGGCGGACGCACCCGCAACCTTCCGAAGCACGAGCCGGAGCAGTGGGAGCTGTTCAAGGAATACTGCCGGCAGGACGTTGTCACCGAAATGGCGGTTGACAGCAGGCTGTCCGCTTTTCCGGTGCCGGACTATGTACAGAAGCAGTGGGAAACCGATATGGTCATCAATTCCCGCGGCGTACGGTGCGATGCCGAATTGGTAAGCGGCGCGCTGCGATGCTCCGCCGAGATCACCGAAAGGCTGATGAATGAAGCGGTCGCCCTGACCGGGCTGGATAATCCTAACAGCGTCGCAAAGCTCAAAGTCTGGCTGGAAATCGAGCTGGATGAAGAACTTGACACGCTGCGGAAATCCGACGTCAGCGAACTGCTGGGTAAGGAGATTGAAAGCGCATCCGCACGGCGTGTGCTTCAGATCCGGCAGGAGCTTTGCAAAACGTCGGTCAAGAAATACGCGGCAATGGAGCAGTGCCTTTGCGCGGACGGCAGAATCAGAGGGCTGCTGCAATTCTACGGCGCGGGTCGCACGGGACGTTGGGCGGGACGTCTGGTGCAGGTGCAGAACCTTCCCCAAACGCATGTGGAGCCGCTCGACACGGCGCGGGAGCTGACGCGGCAGGGATTGACCGACGCGCTGAGCCTGATCTACGGCTCCGTGCCGGATACGCTGTCGCAGCTCATCCGCACGGCCTTCATCGCGCCGGAAGGGCATATGCTGGTGGACGCGGATTTTTCGGCGATAGAAGCCCGCGTCATCGCGTGGCTGGCGGACGAACAATGGCGGCTGGACGTATTCAACACGCACGGCAAAATCTATGAAGCCTCCGCGTCGCAGATGTTCGGCGTGCCGATCGACCGAATCAAAAAAGGTAATCCCGAATACACCCTGCGTCAAAAAGGCAAGGTCGCGGAGCTGGCTCTCGGCTACGGCGGTTCCTCCGGCGCACTGAAAAACATGGGCGCGCTGAAAATGGGTCTGACCGAAGAGGAATTGCCTGACATCGTGAGCCGCTGGCGTGACGCCAACCGGCGCATAAAAGATTTATGGTACGCCTACGAAAACGCCGCGCTTCTCGCGGTGTCGGAGGGGAAGCCCACCTTCACCCACAAAGTCATGTTTGCGCGGGAATATGACGCGCTGCGGGGACAGGATTTTATGACAATTACCCTGCCGAGCGGACGCAAGCTGTTTTACGCAAAGCCTTTCATCGGGCAGAACCGTTTCGGCAGCGAAAGCATCTGTTACAGCGGCGTGAATCAGACCAGCCGGAAGGTGGAAACGATTGAAACCTACGGCGGCAAACTCACCGAGAACATCACGCAGGCGGTGGCGCGGGACTGTCTCGCCGAGAGCATTGAGCGTCTGGAAGCGGCGGGCTATCCGGTTGTCTTCCATGTGCATGACGAAGTGTGCATCGACATCGAGGAAAGCCGCGCAAATCTCGCGGACGTGTGCCGCATTATGGCGATCCGCCCGGAATGGGCGCAGGATTTACCGCTCAAAGCGGAAGGATATGTGAGCAAATATTTCAAGAAGGAATGAGGTGAACGGTTTGGTACTCACCAGCAACCGCGAAATCACCATCAGCGCAGCCGGCAGCCGCAAGGCGGTGAGCTGGCCGGCGCAAAGGCTGCTGATCTCCGAGCTGTACAACAGACTGCAAACGCCGGTGCGCAGCGCGGAAACGTATGACGAATATATGCGTCTGCCGAAGCCGCAGCAGGACGACCTGAAAGACGTGGGCGGTTTTGTGGGCGGTACGCTCAAAGACAACCGGCGCAAGGCGGGCAACGTCATCAGCCGCGACGTGATCGCGCTTGACCTCGACAATATACCCGCGGGCGGCACGGACGATGCGATACAGCGCATCGCCGGTCTGGGCTGTGGCTGGTCGGTCTATTCCACCCGCAAGCACTGCGGGGCAAAGCCGCGTTTGCGCTGCGTGATTCCTCTTGACGAGAGCGCAACGCCTGACGAATATGAGGCAATCTCGCGGAAGCTCGCACAGATCATAGGTATCGAATTATTTGACCCCACCACCTTCGAACCGTCGCGCCTGATGTACTGGCCAAGCTGCTGCGCGGACAGCGATTATGTGTTCCGCTATGAGGATAAACCGCTTCTCAGCAAAAACGGCGTTCTGGGAATGTACGCCGACTGGCAGGACATGACGCAGTGGCCGCAGGTTCCCGGCAGCGAATACACGCCGCGAAAGCTGGCGGCAAAACAGGGCGATCCCACCCAGAAAAAGGGCGTTGTCGGCGCATTCTGCCGGACATACGACATTTACGCCGCGATAGAAAAATACCTGCCGGAAATATACGAACCCGTCGCGGATGACGGCAATCGCTTCACCTATCTCGGCGGCTCCACGGTGGGCGGCGCGGTGGTTTACGAGGGCGGCAGATTCCTCTACAGCCACCACGCCACCGACCCCTGTTCCCAACGGCTTGTCAATGCCTTTGACCTGATACGGCTGCACCGCTTCGGTGATCTGGACGATGAAGCGAAGCAGGACACGCCGACCAACCGACTGCCGTCCTACACGGCCATGACGGAGCTTGCGACATCCGATCCGGAAGTGACCCGCCTGCTGGGGCGGGAGCGTATGGCGCAGGTGCAGAGCGATTTCGGTGTGTTCGAGAGCATGGGCGGCGACGAAAACTGGAGCGACCGGTTGGATACCGCCGCAAACAGCGGAATGCCCGTCAAGAGCATCAGAAATGTGCTGACTATGCTGGAATATGATCCGGCACTGGCCGGACGCATCAAGTACAATGAATTTGACGAGATGATCACAGGCATTGCCCCTTTGCCGTGGCAAGGGCGTGCCGACGGGGCAGGCGCATTTGAATGGGCGGATTCTGACGACGCGGGACTGCGAAGCTATGCGGAAAAAATACTGGGTTTCCGCACCGCTGCCGTCATCTCCGACGCCTTCATGCTGCATGTGGCAAAGCACCAGTTCAACCCCGTGGCGGATTATCTCGACGGGCTTGTCTGGGACGGCGTGGAAAGACTTGACACGCTGCTGACCGACTATCTCGGCGTAGAGGACACCGTCTACACGCGGGCAGTCATGCGTAAGAGCCTGTGCGCCGCCGTCGCCAGAGCCTACTGCCCCGGCATTAAATTCGATACCGCGCTGATTATCACCGGCGCGCAGGGCATCGGCAAAAGCACCTTTCTGGCGCGTCTGGGCGGTGAACGGTTTACCGACGGTGTGAAAACCTTCGAGGGTAAGGACGCCAGCGAGATTATCCGCGGCAAATGGATTGTCGAGATAGGCGAGCTGGAAGCGATGAACCGTTCCGAAAAGGACAGGGTCAAGCAGTTCATGAGCCAGCGGGTAGACCGCTACCGCGTCGCCTACGAACGCAGGGCGAAGGATTTTCCCCGCAAGTGCGTATTCTTCGGAACGACCAACGGGCACGACTTTCTGAAGGACGAGACGGGGAACCGCCGCTTCTGGCCGGTGGACGCGCGGATTGAGCGCGCGACGAAATCGGTATTCACTGATCTGACGCAGACGGAGATAGACCAGATATGGGCGGAAGCCGTCGTGCGGTATCGCGCGGGAGAAAAGCTGTATCTGGAAGGCGCGGCTGACGCACTCGCCAGAGAAGCGCAGGAAGGACACCGCGACATTTCCGCGCGGGAAGGTCTGATTCTGAACTTCATTGAACAACAGGTCCCCTCTGACTGGCAAAAGTGGCCGCTGGACAAACGAAGACTGTTTTACGCGGGCGCGGTAACGGAATACGCGGAACTGGTCAGGCGAGAAAAGATATGCGCGGCTGAAATCTGGTGTGAATGCATGGGCGGCGATTTCAAAAATATGCGTCGTTCCGATACGGCGGAGATCAACGCGATTATGAGCAAGGCGCCGGGCTGGGTGCGATATGGCAGCAGCATGAAATTCGGCAAAGATTACGGAGCGCAAAGAGGCTTTATCCGAGAAGGCAACAAGGAGGACAACAACACGGAAACAAAGCGGTAACATTCTTATGTTTGTTGGTCAACAAACTTTTCTATGTTACCGCTTTGTTACCAGCCTTTGTTGACGCGAGAAACGCCTGATTTTCGGGGATTACTACCCTTTTTCAAGGTACGGTCAACAATTATAACAGAAGATAAAAAAATAAAAAACAGGGGAATTAGGCGGTCAGATATAGCGCCTGATACGCCTAAAAATAAATAGTGATAACGCGCGCGTAAAGTTACGCGCAGGGAGGTAAACGAATGAAGAAGGAGTTGAAGCGTGAGAGCGAGGCGGACATTGAAGCCTATCTTCGGGAAAAAGTCAGGGCTGTACTTCACGGCAAAGCGTATAAATGGGTCAGCCCCGGCAATAACGGCGTGCCGGACAGGATGGTATGCCTCCCCGGCGGTCGCGTCGTATTCGCAGAACTGAAAGCGCCGGGAAAGCAGCCGCGCCCCGAGCAGGCGGCAAAGCACCGCGAGCTGCGGGCGCTTGGCTTCCTTGTCGAGGTGCTTGACAGCAAAGCGGCGGTGGATGCCTTTATTGAAGACCTGCGGGGTGCGCAGCCATGATTTACACGCCGCACGGGTACCAGCAGTATTGTATTGGCCGCGTCATTGAGGACAACGCGCTGGCGCTCTGGCTTGACATGGGGTTGGGCAAAACCATCATCACCCTGACCGCGATCAACGAGCTTAAATTCAACCGCTTCGCTGTCGGCAAAGTCCTGATCATCGCCCCGAAAAAAGTGGCGGAGGCAACGTGGAGCATGGAGCTGGAAAAATGGGATCACTTGAAGCATCTGAAAATCGTCACCGTTCTCGGTTCCGAATCCAAGCGCGTAAAGGCGCTGAACACGCCCGCAGATATTTATGTCATCAACCGTGAAAATGTCGTGTGGCTGGCGGATTATTACCGCAACGCATGGCCGTTTGACATGGTGGTGCTGGACGAGGCAAGCAGCTTTAAAAACCCCCGTGCAAAGCGTTTCAAGGCGATGAAGCTGGTACGCGGAAAGATACGCCGCTTGGTGGAGCTGACCGGCACGCCGGCGCCGAACGGTCTGACCGACCTGTGGGCACAGATATATTTGCTGGACGGGGGCGAGCGGCTGGGCAGGACGCTCACCGCCTACCGTGAACGGTATTTTGCGCCGGACAAGCGCAGCCGGGAACAGATATTCTCCTATGCCCCGAAGGAAGGAGCTGACGAGAAAATCCACGAGGTACTGAGCGACATCTGCGTGAGTATGTCGGCGCAGGACTATCTGGAGCTTCCCGACTGTGTAGAGGACGTTGTTCCCGTTCTGTTAGACGAAAAAGCACGGCGCGCTTACAGTCAGATGGAGAGGGAAATGCTGCTGGAAATCGACGAGGACACCGTTATCGACGCGGGAACGGCGGCAGTGCTTTCCAATAAGCTCCTTCAGCTGTGCAACGGCGCGATCTATGACGGTGACAAACACGTCAATCACATTCACGATTGCAAGCTGGAGGCCCTTCTGGAGCTGATAGAGCAGTTAAATGGGCAGCATGCGCTGGTGTTCTACAACTTCCAGCACGACAGGGACAGGATCCTTTCCGCATTGTCCGGAAGCTGCCGTGTGCGCGCCTACCGTGACAAGGACGACGCCGAAGCGTGGAACCGCGGGGAGATCGACATACTGCTTGCGCACCCCGCGAGCTGCGCTTACGGTCTGAATCTCCAACAGGGCGGCCATCATGTGATATGGTTCGGTCTGACATGGTCGCTGGAGCTTTACCAGCAGGCCAATAAGCGGCTTCACCGGCAGGGGCAGCGGTACCCCGTTATCATTCACCGGCTGTCGGTAGTAGACGGCATGGACGAGGAAGTGTCCCGCGCGCTGGAGGGCAAGCAGGACACCCAGCAGGGGCTTCTTGACGCACTGAAAGCGAGGATTGGCAAAGTCAAGAGAAAGGATTGATAGAATGAACAATGACGTAGAGTTGAAACCCTGTCCGTTTTGCGGAGGCAGGGCCAAATTGAAACTTGGTATGCCCTATCAACAGAAACCAGGCAGGAAGCAGGCGTTTGTGCAATGCACGAGTTGCCAAGCGAAAACGATTACTTGCTTTAGACTGCCTTATCAATCATGGGAAGATACAAAACGGTACGCTATCGAAGCGTGGAACAGGAGAGGCATTACAAATGATGTATAACAAGGCAATCGCCTTCATCGTCGGATATTATGGCGAGGAAGAACAGTTGGTCCAGACGGCAGAAGAAGCGGCGGAGCTTGGAAAAGCAGCTATCAAGCTGCGCAAAGCTCGGATGGATGAGGGTACGCCTGCAAAGGAACTGGCGGCGGCGCGTTTTGCGCTCGCGGAAGAAATCGCGGATATTCTGATTATGACAGACCAGATGATCTATGTCGAAGGATTGGAACATGATGTCCAGCGCATTATGGACGAGAAGATCGAACGGCAGCTTGAAAGAATCAGGGTTGCAAAGCTGACCGCCCCGCAATGGCTGGAGGACGAATACGGCTATTGCCGCTGCTCCCGGTGCGGTTATGAACATGACCAGCCGGAAACAACCACGCCCTACTGCCCGGAATGCGGTGAGAGAATGGGCGGCATGACGGAGGCGAGTTATGAAGAAGAAACAACATAAATGCACCTTCGGGGATGAAATCACCAGAATCACGATCAAGCCGGACGGCGTGAACGAGTTTGACCCCTGCTTGTATGAGGAAATCGAAACTTAGGAACTATGCAGAAATAATTGATACATTTCACTTGCCGAAACACGCAAGCATACTGTAATTTCAGGCAGAAAATGACTGATTAAATTCTGCATAGTTCCTTATAAAAATGTCACCGTTCACGTTCTGCGCTGCGTCCGGTGCGGACATATTGAAGTGGAATGGGAACGTCAGGACAACACAATCGACATAACGGAGGGAAAGGACAATGGCAGTTGATAAAGGAACCTGCATAATCACTGTACAGTGGGATGACGAGGTAGGCGGCTCTGTGCTTGTGTGTTCAAAGTGCAACGGCAAATCAAAGAGCAGCGGTCGCACAATAGCAAGGTGTCCGAAGTGCGGAGCCAAGATAACAGAATTTACCATTGGTAAGAGAGACTTAAACGCTCACGCGCCGCCGGAGGTGAATGCAAAGTGCCAATAACATTCAGAGCAGGAAACGGTATGTGTCCGACATACAAAGACTATTACATCTACGAGCGATTATCAGGCAAAGACATTCATGGTCACGACACCTACGAGTATGCATTATTCAAGCGCAGTAAAAAGAAATTACTCGGCAAATTCCGTCGCAGAAAACAAGCGTATGCATTTCTTGGAAATATCATCGGCTGCCACGATAAAATTTACATTCAGATATTGGAGGAATCCGGCAACGCAGTCAATGAAAGAGAACATCTTTCAATCCGGCGCGGTGATCTCATATATAGGTTGGAAAAGCGCACCAATGAAGTGAGTGTGCGTCCGTATTATAATCAGCAGATTTCGGGCTGGTATATGACCTATAGGGAATGTCTGAAAGAAGCAAAAGAAACCATTGGAAGGATTGAAAGCAATGACAATTGAACAGATTATCGCTCAGCTATGCAACCTGCGTGAGCATTGCGAATCTATGATTAATCCTGCGGAGCAGGACTGCATCTGGGCGTATGACGTGGAGGCACTGGACAATGCAATCGACATGATTTCAGATAAGGCGGTGAGAAAGATGAATGACGTGCAGATGTGGCTGATTTCGGGTGTGATTGCCGTCGCGGTGATCGCAGTGTCTGTGATGTATGCCTGTTTGGTCGTATCCGGCAGCCATAAAAGGAAGTGATGGCTATGGAGAGAGAACTGGGTCGCTGCGATTATTGCGGACGCAAGGTGCCTTGGTACGCTCACATCTGCGGGGCTTGTTACCAGAAGTTGACCTTAGTGCGCAAGCTTCGTGGGATTGTGTATGCAATCAAGCGGCAGGCAGAGGAGGAGAAACGTGACAACGGATGAAGTAAAGGAACGGCTGCGGGCGTACCGCAGGATACGGAATGAATGCGAGGGCCTGAAAAATCGCATCGAACGCAAGCGTTCCGATATGCATTATTTACAGGCGGTGGTGTCTGACAGCACTTCACGCGGGCGCGGTGTATCGGACAGCGTGGAGCGTGCGGTCGAGAAAATCGACGGTCTGATTCGGTACTATGCCGAAAGAGTGGCCGAATGCGAGGAAGCCGAGCAGACAGTGCTTGAAATAATCGGATGCGTTGATGATCCCGACGGACGCAGCATTCTCTTTTTGCGTTACATAGAGGGCGAGCGTTTTGAAGATATTGCTGATGCGCTGCATATTTCAAATGGAACGATGTGGAGCCGCTACAATACCGCATTGAAAAATATTTGTAGTGAATTGGAGTAAATCATATGCTATAATACTATCATGAAATTCGACTGCGAGAGGATTCTTGGTATTACCTCCTTAGCATATCCGGTGCGGCGGCTGTTATCTTCCTGCTGCCGTGCCGGACATCTCCCTTTTACTGTTTTGACTACACGAAGTTTTTGTTGTTTTTGTTCCTTTCAATTTGTGGAAAAAGCTGCTTTTGTCCTTCCCGGACGGGCGGCTTTTTTCGTTTCGTTTTACATCCTAATGATACGGTGGTGGGGCGGCATGGCGCACAGAGAAACGCGCAACGGTTACGAGAATTGTAATATCGGTGTATTTTCAAAAGACCATACGGCGGGAGAATTTGAGATCCCCGTCATTCAGCCGCTTCGTGAGCTGGACTGTAAGGAATTCATCGGCTTTGACGCAAACAAGGAGAAACACCTCGACAAAGGCATTCATTTCTTCCTGCATGATTATCAGTTTGAACGCGTCTGGCGTTCTCTCAGGCATTACACCGATATTCTCAGTCGGCATCCCTGTGTGTTTGCACCCGACTTTTCGCCTTATGCCGATTTTCCGAGAATCATTCAGATCTACAACCATTACCGCAAGCACTTTTGCGCCGCCTACTGGCAACTGCACGGACTGGCGGTGGTGCCGACGATTACATGGAGCTTTCCGGAAAGCTATGACTTTTGTTTTGACGGGGAACCGCAGGACAGCATCGTCGCGGTGTCCTCCGTCAGCGTGATGAACACCACAGAAGGGCGCAGGCTTTTCCTCGACGGTTTCGACGAGATGATGAAACGGCTCCACCCTCGCCGGATTTTATTCAACGGCAAGATTCCTGATGAGCTGAGAGAGCTGGAAACGCTGGAAATCATCCAGCCGATCAAAGACAGTTATCCCAGATACCGAAAGGGGCGCAGTGGGAATGGCTAAAGGCAATTATGGCGTGACTTCCCTCGGCGGTTCGGGCGGAACAGGCGCAGGCGGCAGCGGTGGAGGGAGCAGCGGTGGCAGCGGAAAAAGAAAGAAACAATTCAACCATATTGCCGAAACATTTGCCAGAGGCGGCTTTTTGCCGGGGTCTTTGGAACACGGGAACGGCAGGGGGAAAGGTATAAAATCCATCTCGGATATAGCAACGAAGGATAATTCATCGGGAAACGATGTATTTTCTTCGTTCAGAAAGAAATAACGGCGGTGAGATAAAGAATGTTGACGCCAAAGCGCGAGAAATTCGTGCAAAATTTAATAGCGGGAATGTCGCAGCGTGAGGCGTATCGCAGGGCATTCCCCAGTTCGGTCAAGTGGAAGGACGCGACGGTGGATTCCAAAGCGTCGGAACTCTTCGGAAATGATGAGATTCTGGAAAGGTATAACCAATTGCAGGAGGAATTCGCCGCGCGCGCATTGTACACCCGCGAAGAAGCCGTCACCGATCTGCGCTGGATGCAGCAGGAGGCCAGGGATGACATCACCGAGAACGGCATCAACAAGGCGAATGCGCCCGCCTTTCTGAATGCCACCAAGCAGCTTTCCGATCTCTGCGGGCTGAATGTTCAAAAAGTCGAGATCAGCGGCGTTGACAAGGAGGTCAGCAAACTGGATGATCTGATTTCCCAGATAACGGAAAGTGAAGAGAATACATCGTGAACGGCGAAAAATTAATTCTCTCCCCAAAATACAAATCCTTCCTTCGCTGCTCGGCTCCGGTGGAATTCCTCGAAGGCACGACCGCCGCCGGGAAAACCACCGTCGGCATCTTCAAATTCTTCCTGCGCATCGCTCAGAGTCCGAAGAAATACCACATCATTGCCGCCAAGAATACAGGTACCGCCGAAAAGAACATTATCAACAAAGACCTCGGTGTCATTGACGATTTCGGCGTGCTGACCGAGTATCACGGCAACGGCAGCAAGGATGAAAAGCTACCGCATATTTTCTTCCATACTTCCAAGGGCGACAAGATCGTCTATGTTATGGGCTACGGCGATAAAACCAAATGGCAGACCGCTCTTGGCGGTCAATACGGCTGCCTGTACATCGACGAGATCAACACGGCGGACATCGGATTTGTCAGAGAAGCGGCCATGCGCTGCGATTATTTTATGGCGACGCTCAATCCTGACGACCCCGGCCTGACGGTTTACAGGGAATATATCAATTGTTCCCGTCCGCTGCCCCAATGGCAGAGCGACACGCCGCCCGAAATTCTCGATATGTTAGACGAAGAACCAAAGCCCGGCTGGGTGCATTGGTTCTTTTCTTTTGCGGATAACGCCGCTCTGACCGAGGAAAAGATAGCGCAGATAAAAAACAATGTCCCCGAAGGGACAAAGCTCTGGAAGAACAAAATCCAAGGTCTGCGCGGCAAGGCAACGGGGCTGGTCTTTTCCAATTTTTCAAGGAAGCGGCATGTTATCAAGGCGGCATATGCCAAGCAGTTGGTTGACGACATTAACGGTGAGAAATTTGAAATCTTTTCCGCCGGACTTGACACGGCCTATTCTCAGAAGTCGCCCGACACCATTGCCATGTCCTTTATCGGCATCACGAACCGCGGCCGCTGCTTCCTGCTGGCCGAACAGGTTTACAACAATGCCGAATTGCAAACGCCGCTTGCGCCCAGTGACACGGTGGTGAAATACATCGCCTTTCTCGAAAGATGCCGCAGTCAATGGGGCTTTGCCCGCAATGTCTTTATCGACAGCGCCGATCAGGCCACCATCACGGAGTTTGGCAAATACAAGCGGCTGCACGGCTGCGCGTATTGCTTTAACGCCGCGTGGAAAAAGCTGCCCATCATCGACCGCATCAACCTGCAATTGGGTTGGTTCAATCATGAGCAATTTTTGATTGTGGAGAACTGCGCAAATTATATTCACGAATTAGAAGTCTATTCGTGGAACGAGGAAAAGGACAACACGCCGGAGGACGGCAACGATCATATGGTCAACAGCGTACAATACGCATTTATTCCGTATAAGCAAAGAATTGGTGGTGAATGAAATCAAACTCATGGATAAAATCAGAAACGGCATTTACTCTTTCCTGCGGATTCAGCCCGCGCAGCCCCACACGATCTACATCAACGAACGGCTGGACCGCGTGAGCAATGCCATTAAAAACCGCATCTGGTATCGCGGCGATTCGGACGAGCTGGCGGAGATGTACCGGCAGCTTGACAGTGACCGCTCCAAATTTTGGGCGGCGGTGCCGACGACGGGCATGGAAATCCGCAAGCTGCACACGGGACTGCCCGCAATTATTGTTAACCGTCTGGCGGATATCGTGATGACCGACATGAACGATATCAAAGTGCCGCCGGCATGGCAGGACGTATGGGAGAAGATCGCAGAGGAAAACAGCTTTTCCGATCTGATAAAGGAGGCTGTTACCGAAACGCTTACCGTCGGAGACGGTGCGTTCAAAATTTCCTTTGACACCTCCATTAGCGCCTTTCCCATCGTCGAATTTGTCCCCGGTGACGCGGTGGAACTGGAACGGCAGCGGGGTAGAATCCGCGCTGTCAGATTCAAAACTGTCTACACCCATGAAGGCAGGCACTATTCCCTCATCGAAACCTACGGCCATGGCTTCATCGAGAGCGTGCTGTATCGGGGCGAACAGGAAGTGCCGCTTACGGCCATCCCTCAGACCGCCAAATTGGCGCGGCGCGTGGAATACGGCGGCGATTTCTGCATGGCGGTGCCGCTGCAATTCTTCCCGTCCGCCAAATGGAAAGCCCGCGGCAAGTCGGTTTTTGATGACAAGTGCGACGCGTTCGACGCGCTGGACGAATGCTGGTCGCAATGGCTGGACGCGCTGCGCAAGGGACGCACGAAGGAATACATCCCCGAAAACATGCTGCCGAAGAATCCCCGCACGGGCAAGATTTTGCAGCCGAATCCCTTTGATAACGCCTATATCCAATGCGCCGCCAACATGGCGGAAGGCGCGAACCAGCGCATTGAAACGGTGCAGCCGGGCATTCCGGTGGAAAGCTATCTCGGCACCTACATCACGGCGCTGGATCTGTGCCTGCAAGGGCTGATCTCTCCCTCCACGCTCGGCATTGATACCAAGAAACTGGACAACGCCGAGGCGCAGCGGGAAAAGGAAAAGACGACGCTCTACACCCGCGGGGCGATCATTGACGCGCTGCAAACCGTCATTCCCAAGGTCATCAACGTCATCGGCAAGGCATACGATACCTTTTATCAACGCCCTGTCTGCGATATGGCCGATAAAGTGGAAGTGCCGTTCGGAGAATATGCCAACCCTTCGTTTGAATCCCAGGTGGAAACTTGCGGCAAGGCGCGGCAGTTTGGCTTGATGAGCGTGGAAACGATGCTGGACGAGCTGCACGGCGACACCCGCACAGCGGAATGGAAAGCGCAGGAGGCAGCGAGAATCAAGGCGGAGCAGGGACTTATCGGGATGGGGGATGAACCGTCACTGGGACAGGAATTGGGTGGTCTGATTGGCAGCATATGATATTGCGGAGGCCTTCGCCGTTATCGAAGATTACCTCATTGACTCCCTGCGCCGCAATCTGATGCGGCATATCGGTGAGGAACGGCGGGAGGGTATCAACTGGAGCCAGTGGCAGGCGGAAATGCTCTACGGCCTGACCGAATTCAAGCGGGTCAATACCAAAATGTTTGACCGCGTTTATCCCGCTATCAGCGAAAAAATTGATGCGGCCATCTGGGAGGCATACGACACGGGCGAAGCCGCGCAGGAACAGGCTATATTATCCGCGATACGTCTGGGATTTAAACCGAACCGCCCAAAAGATACCGCAACCGCCGAATTTTTCCGGCTGAACAGGCGGAAAATGAACGCGTTAATCACGGAAACCAAGCGTGCCATGCAAAAGGCGCAATACGCCGCGCTGCGGATGACGGAAGACCAGTACCGCAGCATCATCTTCGGCGCGCAGGTCTTTTACAATGCCGGAGCGGGGACGCTCTGGCAGGCGGTTGATATGGCGAGCAAGAAATTTCTCGCGTCGGGAATCAACTGCATCGAGTACAAAAACGGCGCGCGCGTGAATATCGCGAGTTATGCGGAGATGGCGCTGCGCACGGCCAACACCCGCGCCTATCTGCACGGAGAAGCCGCCAAGCGGGAGCAGTACGGGATTCATACCGTCATCGTTAACCGCCACAATGCAGCGTGTCCTCTGTGTGTGCCGTTTCAGGGGCGTGTCTTTATCGACGATGTATGGGGCAGCGGCACGGCGGCCGAGGCGAAGGTGCAGGGCTATCCGTTGCTGTCCGACGCGATCGCGGGCGGCTTGTATCACCCGAATTGCAAGGACAGCCACACCACATTCTTTGTGGGTATCAACCGCGCCCGCTTCCCCACGGAGCGCATGAAAGCCGAACAGATTCGCCGCTATCGTTTACAGCAGGAACAGCGTTACCACGAGCGGAACATCCGGAAATACAAGCGACTCTATCGCGGCACGGTGGACGAGAAGCAGCGCGTAAAATATGCCCGCAAGCTGCATGAGTGGCAAGATCGCACGCGTCAGCTCGTTGACGCAAATCCCAAGATTCTGCGGCGTTCCCCGCCGCGTGAACAGCTACGGGACATTCCAGAAGAACTGGGCATCACGCCGCCCCGTCAGCCGCCCGGCATCGAAATTCAAGCCAGACAGCCGCCCCCAAAAAAGCCCGATCATCATATTCAGATTGTCATTGATACCACCGCCACCGATACGCCGCCCAAAGCTCGCGCATTGCCGGATACGGCGGCGGCCGAGCGACAGCGGGACATCGAGAAAATACGGGCCAAGACACGGCTTGTCACCCAAAAGGCAAAGGAAATGGCGCAGGAGGCGCAAGCCGCCCGGCAGCGTGCCGAAGCGGCACAGGCCAAGGCGCAGGCCGCCACGCAGAAAGCGCAAGTCACCCGCGAGCAGGTCAGTGTCCTCCGAACCAAAGTACAGCTGCGCGACAAGCGCATCTCCGCGCAAATGCTGAATGCAAAGCTGGCTATCGCGGAGGCAAAGAAGCTGCGCAGCATCGCGGAGATCAAAAAGACCGAAGCGCGCGCCGCCATGCGCCGCTATTCCACGCTCATGCGGATGGCAAACGGCGGGAAGCTGGTCGTTTCGGTCAACACCAAGACCGTGCGGCAGATACCTGTGACGGTCAAACCGCCGCCTCGTACCAAAAAGATTGCCGCCACCGTCGTCCGGCCTAAAATCAAAACACGGGAGGAAATGGTGCAGACCATCCGTGCGCAGGATTGGCAGCAGCAAGTCAAGCCCGAGCAGCGGGACGATATCGACAGATTGTTTGCCGGCATGGATGAAAAACGCTTGCGTTTCTGGGACAGATATGGTAATCTGATAAGGGGTAATTTGCTTTATAAGGGGCGCGCCTATCACGACAACAAAAGAATTTTTCTTGATTTGGCAAAAGCGGACCCCCGAAGTCAGGTACTTGGTTATCGTTATGCCAATACAAGAGTATTATTGCATGAAACGGGACATTTACTGGATGAGGTCTTTAAAATCCACGAGCATTTGCCGGAGCTGGAATCCAAGATGAGAAATGATTTTCTGAACTATGTGGATAATCTGCTTGGTACCCAAAAGCGGTTTGACGCCCCTATGCTGAGAGACGAGATGAAAGGCATTTATAAGAGCCTCGACCACTATCATCTATTTACCGAGCGTGAAAAAGAAAGCATAAGGCGCCATTTGGTCGGCATCGAAAAAGATACGCGCCATCTTAGAAACGGCGTCATGGATTTGATTGGTGGTCTGACGGGAAATGAAATTGAGCTCTCTTATCGGCATTCGTTGGATTACTGGGACAGTGACCATGAATTGTTGCTCATGGAAGCCGTTGCGCATATGTTTGAGGCTTACATGAACGGCGGCGTGAAGTACAGTGAGTTCAATAAGTTTTTCCCTGAATCCATGAGATACTTTGAAGAATATTTTGAAAAGCTGATGTAGGAGGCGCCACTATGAAAAAAGTCCGCGTTTGGGTAAAACGGCGGCAGCCGATTTCGCAACCGTCAGAACCTGAAATGACTTCACGCGGTAAATCCGCGTCATCTTTTCCGGCGGTGCAAATCGCCTGGGAAATCAATTCCGCTGAGGAAGATGCCTTGGCGGAGGAAGCCTATCGTGCTTATTTTGCTATGTTTCCCGGCGATGATGAGGTCATGTTGAAAGACCCTTGCGAAGCGGACGCCATTATTGACGGTATGTTCGATAAAAAAGGATGGTCGCTGTATTTGTGGGGCGTCGAAAACCACCGACATTGGTGGGAGAAAGAGGATTTGTCAGACGATGTGGTTCGCGAACCGCGTCATCCCTCTCATTTTATGGTTTGAGGCGGTGAGAAAATGGATGTAAATATAGAAGTCACCATCATGGACGCGGAAGAATTCGCGGACCTGTGGACGTTGCTGGACGAGATGATCGTGGACGGCGACGTGCCGCAGCAGTACCGCACGCGGATCAAAGCCATCCGCCGCATGATCGACAAAGAAGACACTGACGAGCAATTCCCTGACAGGGAAGAAGACACAACCCAAAACCTACGCCGCTATTGAGTCATTTACGATTCAGGCGGTTTTTATTATGCCCTGGACATGGCGTTAAACCGTCTCATTTTTATGTCCGATTCCGGACGGAACGGAGGTTTTATTCATTATGGCAGAACAGACACACGAAACCAATCCCACCGCGCAGCAGCCGGACAATTCTGCCCTGCAGAATCAGCCGGACACAAAACCCGCGGAGACTCCGCAGCAGTCTCCCGAAGTGGATGTGACGGCATTGCAGTCCCAGCTTACCGCGTCGCAGCAGCTTTCCGATCAGTACCGACAGGCGGCAATTACGTCCCGCATTGCGCAGCAGGCGATACTCGAAGCGGTGGCGCTCGGCATCGACGTCAAGACGGTGCCGTATGTGCTGAAAATGGCGGATTTCAGCGGGGTCAAGCCCGACAAAGACGGCACGCCCGATCAGGCAGCCGTGCAGGCGGCCATCAATAAGGTGCTGGACGATATTCCGGTACTCAAGCCGTCCCGCAACGACCAGTCCAAAGGCTTCCGGCAGATCGGCGCGGACGGTTCGCAGAGCGGTGACGCGCAGGCGGATGCGCTCGCCCGCATTTTCGGCAACAAGAAATAATGATATCATCTTATCACATGAAAGGCAGGTATGAAAAATATGCCCGTATTCGATTACGCCGTGCAATTTGAAAGAGAATTGCAGCAGAAATATTCCCGTGAGATGTGTTCTTATGAACTCACACAGTCCAATCCCAATATTAAATTCATCAATGCCCAGACCATCAAGCTGCCCCGCCTGACGGTAAGCGGCTACAAGGATCACAACCGCGCCGCCGTCGGCTTTAATACCGGCAGCGTTTCCAACAGCTGGGAACCCAAGACACTTGACCATGACCGCGACGTCGAGATCCCCATTGACCCGATGGACATCGACGAAACCAACCTTGTCACTGAAGTGGCCAATATTCAGAATGTCTTTGAGGAAGAACAGGCGATTCCCGAAAAAGACAGCTATCGCTTCTCCAAGCTCTATTCCGAGGCGGTGAAATATGCCTCCAGCGGCGCGCAGGTGGACACCACCGTCATCACCGCGCAGAATGTGCTTGACTGGTTCGACGGTGTAACACAGTACATGGACGACAATTCCGTCCCGCAGGAAGGCAGGATTCTTTATTGCACGCCCGCGTTTGCAACCCTGTTCAAACAGGCGAAGGATATTCAGCGCACCATGGAAGCACGTTCCGGCGGCACACTCGACCGCAGAGTCACCGCCATCGAGGACGTTGTCATCAAGAAGGTGCCTTCCGCCAGACTCAAGACACAGTATGACTTCTCCGACGGATGCGTCCCTGCCGACGGCGCGCTCCAGATCAACGCGATTCTCATTCATCCCTCCTGTCAGGTGTCCCGCGACAAGTACGCCTACATGAAACTCTTCACGCCCGGTTCCGACAGCCGCACCGCCGACAAGTACATCTACCAGAACCGCTACTACACCGGCACCTTCCTCATTGAGGCAAAGGCGGTCGGCATTGCGATCAACGTGCAGGCGGCCGCGGCGAATGACGACAATGACGGGAACAACACGCCCGCGACAAGCGAGAGCGTTTCCGACAATACGTCGGAGAGCGAATCCGAGAGTGAATCTTGATGGAGAGGTGACGCGCCTATGAAAGCAGTCAAGGAAAACAAAGTTTACACCATCACAGAGCAGCAGCGCAAGGCCTACGTCACGCAGGGCTTTGACATCACCGACGACAACGGGCATATCATCGAGCATGCCGCCGGCAAGACCGTCCCTTATGCAAAATATGCCGCGCTGCTGGACGAAAACAAGCGGCTGCGGCAAAAGCTGGCCGAAGCGCAGAGTCCGCCTGATTCCCCCATTCCCAAGAGGAAGAAGTGAGCGACATGCCTGATTCTCTTTATCCATACGCCACGGCCGCCGATTATGCGCAGTACGGCAGCGGCGGCATCCCCGCTGAGAAACTGGAAAAGCTGCTGCATAGGGCAAGCAGGCAGATTGACAGCCTCACCTATAACAGAATGATCGGACTCGGTTTTGGCAATCTGACGGAATTTCAGCAGGGCATTGTCAAAGAATCCTGCTGCTTATTGGCGGATTTTCTGCACGATAACGCCGATCTCCTCGACAGTGCGCTGAGCGCCTACTCCATCAACGGCGTGTCCATGAATTTCGGCGGCGGGCAGATGACCGTGATAAACGGCATCCCTGTCCGGCGGGATATTTATGCGCTGCTGGGGCAGAGCGGGCTTTGTTCGCTCAATTTAAATGGGAGGTATTTTTCATCATGAAATATCCCTCTCTTGTGCCGCCTTCTGCCTGCCGCACACCCATCCGCCTGACGCTTTACGCCGACGAACTCAGCGAAAACGGCGCTCCGGTTGTCACTTTCACCTACGAAGGGCGCTGTAATTATCAGGACAGCGCCGCGCGTGTCTATACCGACGACAAGCACTATATTCAACTGAGCGGCAAGGCGCTGTTTACAGGCGATCTCTGCCCTGATATGGAAGAAATTGCCCACGGTGAAGCCGAGATCTTCGGGGAGACGCGGACGGTTTATCGCGGCGCTAAAGCCCGCAATCCCGACGGCAGCGTGAATTATACACAGATCGAATGGATGTAAAGGCGGTGATTTTTTATATTATGCCGAATTACGTCAGCAGCAAAGTGGTACTGAATATGAATGCGCTTGCGCAGCTCGACGAGGCAGCCATTGCTGCGCTGGAGATGACCGCCGAGGCGCTGCACACCGAAGTGGTGAATGAGGGCGTGATGCCCTTTGACACGGGCAATATGCAGAATGCGCAGACCTTTGTGGACACTGCCTACAGTTATCAGGGGCACGTCTCGCTGGTCACGAATGCCCCGCAGGCGCGGCGGCTGTATTTCCACCCCGAATATGATTTCCAGACGGTCAACAACGCGCAGGCGGGCGGCCTATGGCTGGAACCGTGGATCAGCGGACGGTATAAGGATTTCAGTCAGCAGGCGTTCGCGGCATTCATGGCGAAGATGGGAGGCGGCGCATGATCTATTTATCCGAAGCGCGGGACTGGGTGCGCACGCTCGGTCTGTTTGACGGCTACTGGATCGGCAGACTGTCGGTCAAGCGGGAGAATACGCTGGGCGTTTATCCGCTCCGTCAGTCCCCGCCGCGCCGTGAGGTATTGAGCGGCAGCGAAAGAAATTACGACGTGACGGGAATCCATTTTCTCATCCACGGCGGCAAAAACAAAGACGAAGCCGAGCGGCTGGCGTGGGATTTTTACCACGCGCTTGAAAACCGTTCGGCTTTTATGATCAACGGCAAGACGGTGTATTTTATCCGGCTGCTCTACGACGGCCCGATTGACGTGGACAGCGATCATGAAGTATATGAATATACCGTGCAGGCCGAATTTTTCAGCGAAAGGAATGCATGAATTTGAGTAACGCCAATACTCCGACTGTCAGAACGGGCGTTTTTCCCGTTCACAACAATATTTTCAAATTCGGCGTCGGCGGTCTGGACTCCACCGAGGAGCAGATGCTTACACCGGCCAATCTGGAAAATTTCCAGCCGAATTTTGACAACACCATTGAGGAATGGTACTCGATGGACAATGAGGGCTGGCGCAGCGCGCTTCTCACCGGCAAAGGCTGGTCGATCGCCTTCAAGGGCAAGCGCACCATCGGCGACCCCGCCAACGATTACATTGCGTCCCTCATGCTCAGAGTAGGACGCGAAGCCTGCACCAAATTCCGCTGGACGCTGCCCGACGGACTGACCGTCAACCAGAATGTGGTGATTGCCGTGACCAACAACGGCGGCGGCGACACCACCAATGTCGGCGGTCTGGAATTTGAGTGCCGCAGCGACGGCAAACCCGTCGTCACGCTGCCGGAAAGCACTTCCGAAAGTTCTTCCGAGAGTGAAAGCAGCAGCGAGAGTGAAAGTGAAAACGAGGGAGGAAATTAATCTATGAAAAGCAGAATTTGTGATAAACTCCGGTACCGTGAAAAGCCCTTGCTGGAGATCGCGGAGGGCGTGACCGTGGAGGTCAACAACAAGGCCGTGGCACTGCTGGAAGCGGCGGAGCTGGCGGACGGCGATATCAGTAAAACCGCCATCGACAAAATGATGTCTCTGCTCTACTCCGAGGAAGACGCCGCCAAAATCGCGGCGCTCGATCTCACCTTTGAGGATTTTATGACAGTGATCTCCGAATCCATCAGGGCAGTCATCGGACAGAGCGGAAATGACGAAAAAAACTGAGCGGCGGCTCTGATGCTTACTATGACATAGCGGCGGATTTTGATCTGATCGTGTCCTCCTTCCGCAAGCAATACGGCATTCGCCTCACAGAAGATGATGTTCCGTGGGGCGAATTTGTCATGCTGCTGGCGGGTATTATGCCGGACACGCCGCTGGGTCAGATCGTAAGTATCAGAGCCGAAACCGACCCCGAAACGCTCAAATGTTTTAACGAAGAGCAGCGCCGCGTTCATGACGAATGGCAGGCCAGTCGGGCGGAGCAGATGGACAGCCGGGACTATGACCGCGCTATGGCGTCATTCAGCGCGTTGTTCCGGGGATTTTTACCGAAGGGGGGTGACGGGAAATGCCGCAAAGCGTAGGCTCCATCATGCTGCAATTAGGGTTGAATACCGCACTTCTCAGCACTCAGATCAAAGGAGCGGCGGCGGGCGCACAGACGCAACTGAACGGTGCGTTCAAAGGCGTGAGTGCACAGGCGTCCAAGACGGCCGGCGGCATCGGCGCGAAATTTGCCTCGCTTTTCGGAAAGCTTAGCAGCATGATGGCGGCGGCTTTTGCGCTGGGCCGCATCAAGGCGGCGGCGCAGGAATGGATGGCGTATTATCGCACGCAGAATGAAGCCGAAATCAAGATTGCCGTCACCATGCGCAACGCCACCGAGGCCACCATGGAGCAGATTCAGGCGGTCAAGGATCTGGCTTCGGAATACCAGCAGCTCGGCATTCTCGGCGATGAAGTGCAGCTCGCGGGTATGCAGGAACTGGCCACCTACGTCAAGGAAGTAGAGTCCGTCAAGAAACTCATGCCGGTGCTCAACGATATGGTGACGCAGCAGTACGGCTATGACGCGACAGGCGGCGCGGCGGTGTCGCTGGCCACGATGATCGGCAAGGTCATGACGGGCAGCACCACCGCCTTGCAGCGGTACGGCTACGACTTCACCGACGAGCAGGCCAACATCATTAAATACGGCACCGAAGCGGAAAGAGTCGCCACCGTCACGGACGTCATCGAAGAATCGGTCAGAAACATGAACGAGGCGCTCGCACAGACCCCGACCGGCAAAATGAAGCAGCTTTCCAACAACTTCGGAGACATGAAGGAAGCACTCGGCAACGTGACGGCCAACATCTGCATGCCCTTTGTGTCTGTGCTGAATGTCATTGTCGTAAAGCTCACACAGGCATTTAATGCGCTGGCACGTTTTACGGCGGCCATATTGCGCATAAAGTCCTTTTCTTTTCTCGGATTGGGAAAGTCTGCCGATTCCGTTTCGGAAAGTATTGACGGCGTCGCCAAAAGCGCCGGAGGAGCGAGCAAGGCAATGAAGTCGCTGATGGGCTTTGACCAGATCAACCGGCTGGACAGCGCAGACGGCGGCGGAGGCGGCGGGGAGGACGATGACGAAGACGAAGGACTGACAAGCTTTGAAGAGGAGGCGGCGCTCGACCGTCTGACCGTCAAGGTGAAGGCCCTCAAAGCCCTTTTTGCGCAGGGATTCAAGATCGGCTTTGCTTTTGCAGATTTAAAGGCCATCCAAGCGCACGCTGCATCCGTCAGACAATCGCTGGCCGACATCTTTGCCAGCGAAGAAGTGCGCGCCGCCTCGGAAAAATATTCCCGCTCGGTGATCCAAAATCTGGGCACGGTCACAGGTGCGGCGGGAAGCGTCGGCGCGACGGCAGCGGAAAATCTCATCGGCGGACTGGACGGAATGCTCCGTCGCCGCAAAAATGACATTCGCGGCAGCATTGCCGACACGCTCAACGCACAGGCGGAAACATGGCAGATCGGGGGAGAACTCGCGACAGCCTTTGCGCAGGCGTTCAGCGCCTTCAAAAGCGAAGGCGGCAAAACCATCACCGCGTCAGTGCTTTCGGTATTCACCGACGCGCGTCTGACCCTGCAAAATCTCGGCGCAAAGACCGGGCGGGATTTTCTCAAAGCCCTCTCCAAGCCCCTGCGGGACAATTCCCGCAGTATCAAGCGGGAATTGGAAAAAATGCTCGCACCGCTGGGGGACATTTTTGAGGTGCTTTCCGACGGCTTCCACCAGATATGTGAAGGTGCCAAGATCGGCTATGATTCCTTTGTCAAGCCCGCGTTGGATGCGCTGGGCAGCCGTCTGAGCCGCGTCTGGCGGGAACACTTGCAACCCATGAGCAGCGAAATATCCGGCTTCCTGCGACGGTTGGCCGATTTGTTCAAAGCGGCATGGGAAAAGGCGCAGCCGCTCATCGCGGTCGGGCAGGCGGGACTACGCTTGCTCGGACAGCTTTTTGCACCGCTGACCCAAATCTTTGGCGATCAGATTATCTCCGGTCTGGAGGGACTGGCAGACGCGATCGGCGCGATCTTCGGCGCACTCAGCGGGCTGCTGGATTTCCTGACAGGCGTATTCACAGGGGACTGGAACAAAGCGTGGGACGGTCTGAAAAAGACGGCCGGTTCTCTCTGGGATTACATCAAAGCGCGGTTCCATGCGGATACCGTGGTGAGTTATTTCCAAGGCATATGGAACCGTCTGAAAAATACGTTTTCTTCCATGGGAACTTCTATCGGTTCCTCTATGGCATCCGCCATCAAAAGCGCTATTAACAGTGTTATCGGGCAGGTTCAGAGCCGCATTAACAGTGGTATAAGTCTTATCAACAGCGCGCTGAAAATTGTCGGCGGCAAAAAGATTTCCGGTCTTTCTCTGCCCCGTCTGGCACAGGGCGGCTACGTCAGAGCGAACACCCCGCAGCTGGCCATGATCGGCGATAACAGGCGATACGGTGAAATCGTCGCGCCGGAGAATAAGATGACGGAAATGATCCTCACGGCGCTGCATTTGTTCCGGCAGCAGGAAAACGGCGGAAAGAAACCGCAAAACGCGCAGGAACAGCTCATCGAACTGGTGGTCAACATCGGAGACGAAACGCTTATCCGCCAAATCATCAAACTGCTGCGGGAGGAAAACCGCCGCAGTAATCAATTTGCATTTGACTTGTAAGGGAGGAAAACCGTATGGAGGCATTGACCGTCAACGGCACAGCCATTCCTTTTCCCGATCTGCCGCTCAAATGGTCGCTCAACGACATTTCCTCGGAGGACAGCGGCAGAGATATGAACGGCCGTATGGAAAAGGACGAGGTCGCCAAAAAGGTGACGCTCGACTGTGTGTGGTCATTCCGCAGCGGCGCGGAAACGTCGCTGCTGCTGCGCACCGTCAAGCCGGACACATTTGTTGATTTGTGCTATCCCGACCCGATGGAGGGAGCCTATGTGACCAAGACCTTTTACACGGGTGACGTGACGGCGGAAATGGCGGTGGACGTCAGCGGACAAAGGAGCTGGACGACAAAACTTACTTTCATTGAGCAGTAGGGGAGAGGCTAACATGTACAACATTACAAAAGAATGCTATGACGCGCTGTGTCAGCCTTCCCGGCAACTGACGGTGAAAGCGGTGATTACATTGGCTGACGGTTCGCTCTGCCGACTGTCAGCCTCGGATTTCAAGCAAGGCGGCATCCGGCTGAGTGAAGCGACCTCCGGCGCGGGCAGTTTTGATCTGGGCGCTGCCATCATGGGCAGGCTGACGCTCACGCTCAACAATTTCAGCGGCCGATACAGCGGGATGCGTTTCATCGGCGGACAGGTCAGCGTCATGCAGATCGGCGTGACGCTGCCTGACAACTCCACCGAATGGATACCGTTGGGCGTGTTCGATATCGACTCGGTAAAGTATTCCGGAACCGCCGCTGAGATTGTCGCTTATGATTTTCTCGGCCGGGCAGACAGGACACTGCCCGCCGTCACCTGCCCCGTTACGCTGGAGAACCTGCTGCGGACGGTCTGCTCCCATTGCGGGATTCCGTGGAACGGCGACCGCTTTTTGCATGAGAATTATGTTGTGTCATCCCTTCCGCAGACTGCCACCTGCCGGGATGTGATTTCGTACATTGCACAGATGGCGGGCTGCTATGCGCGGATGACGCGGGACGGCACATTGACGCTGGGCTGGTACGGTCATGGCAATATGCCGCCATGGGGCGCGGAGGATTGGGTGGACGGCGGCATGTTTGTGGAGATGACGAGCGGAGACGAAGCCGACGGCGGCGATTTTTTCAGTTATGCCGATACGGATTTCGACGGCGGTCAGAACGACAAGCGCGGTCTGTGCCGCATCCTCCATCCAAAAAGCGTGAAGGGCGATCCGCCGCTGACAATTACCGGCATCCGGTATGTTGAGAAGGACGCGGAAGAAATTGAAACAGACGAGAACGGCGGTGAAATCATCCGCACGGTTCCCGGTCAGTCGTATCTCTGCGGGACGGAGGATTATGTCTTTGATTTGTCGGACAATCCCCTGCTCTCGCATGATATTCCGGACGTGTTGGAAGCCATCGGGGGCAGGCTCATCGGGGACAGTTTTTCGCCGCTCACGCTTTCCTGCATGTCCACCCCTGCGCTGGAGGCGGGGGATATCGTGACGGCTGCCGACCGACGCGGCCACGTTTACACAGCGTTTGTCAACCGCCTCGAGTACAGATTCGGAGCGCCGCTTACCCTCTCCTGTGAAACGCAGTCCGCCGCTGAAGTTAAGGCGGTGCGCTACAGTGCCGTCAGTCGATTGGCGCAGAGGCTCCGCACTGACACGAATGAGAAAATCAACGCCTACCAGCAGCGGGTGCAGGCGCTCAACAATCTGGTACTCAATGCGATGGGCGTGTACAAATCCGTCGTACAAAATGACGACGGCAGCGTGACCTATTACACGCACGACAAGCCGACGCTGGAAGCATCCTCTTATATCAGTTGCGAGACGGCGGGCGGCTTTGCCTACACCAACAGCGGATGGAATAACGGCGCGCCTGTCTGGCAGTACGGTATGACCGCCGACGGCAATATCATCTGCCGTGTGCTGTCGGCAGTCGGCATCGTAGCGGATTGGATTCAGGCGGGGCGCATTCAATCGGCGGACGGAAGCTGTTATTTTGACTTGGACAGCAATCAGCTTTTTGCTAATAAAATCGGACTTCCGAAGCGGTATCTTTCGGCGGGCGAAATCAGCACCGACGCGGGAGAGAGCCGCGCGGGAATTGCCTGCCATGATGAAGAATTGAGCAACAGCGCTTATTTTCAATTGCGTCCGGTCAAGGCAACAGCGGATCAGGCGCTGTACGGCTTCGGATTCTTTGACCAGATGGGCAGGGCGCAGGTCATTTGCGCATCCCGCTCGGATAATGCGGCGGATAATTCGGTTGTCCTTTACGGATACGACGCTTCGGGAACCCGTCACGCCTTGCTTAGCGCGAGTGCCGGCGGTGGCGGTGTAAGGATTTCCAGTCTGAACGGACAAAACCGCATTGTGGTGACCGACAGCGGCATTTCGATTTACAAAAACGGCTCCGTGGTGCAGTCGTGGTAAAGGAGGATTTTATAGAAAATGGCGATTCAAATCAGACGGGGCAATGAAGCGGACTTAGATATTTCGCAGCTCAAAGCGGGCGAACTGGCCGCATGTCTGGATACTCAAAAAATTATCGTGAAGCTGTCTGGCGGCAATTATCTGACGCTTACTGATGTGCCCGCGCTGCGCCAGATCGTGGACGGCAAGGCGGCCAGCGATCATAATCATGACGACCGTTACTATACGGAAAGCGAAACGGACGCGCTGCTGTCGGGGAAAGCCAACGCAGAACACACGCACGACGCGGCGACACAGAGCGCGGCGGGATTCATGAGCGCTGCCGACAAGACGAAGCTTGGCGGTATTGAATCTGGAGCGGAAGCCAATGTACAATCTGACTGGAATCAAAGCAACACAACTGCCGACGATTTTATCAAAAACAAACCGACAAACGCTTCCGCATCCGCTGCGGGGCTTATGTCGGCAGCGGATTTCAAAAAAATCAATGCGCAGGGGATTGCGACAAACAGCGATCTCAATGACATTAAAGGTGAGGGATGGTACGTTTGCTATACTAACGGTACAGCTGCGACTCTTTCTCACTGTCCCACCACAACGGCGTTCTATCTGGAAGTTCACAAGCACGCCGGTGTGTATCAGCATATTGTAGAATTCAGTGTTACAGGCGCGAAACATTATCACAGAAATTATTATAATGACGTATGGGGTAACTGGGTTGAATGGAAACTGACCGATACATGGGTGGCCAACAGTTCCAGTGCTGCGGGATATGTGGCGAGCGGTTCCGGTCAGGCTAATAAAGTATGGAAGACAGACGCGAATGGCAATCCCGCTTGGAGAGAGGACGCGGGAAACGTCAAGCCCGACTGGAATCAAACTGACAGTACCGCTGGTGATTATATCAAAAACAAACCGTCCGTTGATACTGCGCCTACCCAGAACAGCACGAACCTCGTCACTTCCGGCGGTGTGTATACAGCAGTCAGTAAAAAAATGAACGCAACACCTCAATGGGGAAACAATTCTGAGTACGGGTTTAACGCTTATCAGGGTACAGGCCTTTATTATATTAAAAATGCGGGCGGTCTTAAAAATTCTCCTACTTCTGGCGCTGTTTCGGGGATTCTTATTGTAGTGGGTTACAACGACTACAATAACAACGAGTATTACCGATGCCAATTGTTTATAGGGGGATATAACAATGCATCATACGCGTATTTCAGAGGATGTATCGGCAATAATTGGATGCCTTGGAAGGGTATTCAGAATACCCAGTAATCGTTAAATTCCAAAGGAGGGGATTTTTTAAATGACTGAACCCGAAATCAGACAAAAGGTGGCTGCAATCGCCCAAAAATACCTTGGGTGCAAGGAATCTGACGGCAGCCACCGCAGGTTCATTGACTGCTACAACAGCCACAAGCCCCTTGCAAGAGGGTACGCTATGAAGTACACCGACGCATGGTGCGCCACCTTCGTGAGCGCTGTGTCCATCGAGATGGGGCTCACCGACATCATGCCGACCGAATGCGGATGTCCGCAGATGATAAAGCTTTACCAAAAACTCGGACGCTGGCAGGAGAATGACGCGTACACACCGAAACCGGGCGACGTGATTTTCTATGACTGGCAGGACGGCGCGGATTATGCCGCCTCCGACAACAAGGGCAGTCCCGATCATGTAGGCATTGTGGTCAGCGTGTCGGGCGATATTGTCACGGTCATCGAGGGCAACAAGGATGACGCTGTGGGTACTCGCACGGTGAAGCGCAACGGGCGGTATATTCGCGGCTACGGCCTGCCGAATTATAGCAGCAAGGTCACAGCGGACAAGCCTGCCTCCGGCAGCGCGACGGTTACAAAGAAGAAATGTCCCTATGCGGAACCGACTAAAAATCTCCGGTATGGGGCAAAGGGCAACGGTGTGAAATGGGTGCAGTGGCACCTTAATCAGACGGGTGAAAAACTCTCCGTTGACGGTGCATTCGGTGTGCTGACCAAGGCAGCCGTGCTGCGCTTCCAGAAGAAGTGTAAGCTCGTGCAGGATGGCATTGTTGGACCCAAGACGCGCGCTGCGCTCCGAAAGGCGGTGATGTGATATGGCTGATATTGATTGGTCGCGGATTGTTCGGATGCTGGGCGCCGGCATCGCCAGCATTGCGACATTCCTCTTTGGTGCGCCGGACATCTGGCTGATGACGCTGTTGGCGTTTGTGGTAATTGATTATTGCAGCGGTGTTGCTGCCGCATGGGTTCATCAGAACCTCAGCTCTAAAGTGGGCTTCCGGGGCATCCTCAAAAAGACCATGTATTTCTTCGTGGTCGCTGTGGCGCACTGCGTTGACGCGGCGACAGGCGCGGGCGGTGTTTTGCAGAATCTTTCCATCGGCTTTCTGATTGCCAATGAGGGAATTTCGATTCTGGAGAACTGCGCCAAGTGCGGCATCCCTATCCCCGACAAGCTGCTCCGCGCGCTTGCGCAGATCAAGGGTGATGACGAGGGAGACAAAGGGAAAATGGACGAATAAGCAAAAGCGGCTCATGCTTTGGATTTTTTAATCAATCCGGGCATGAGTCGCTTTTTGATGTAACTTTTGATGTACGGAGGTCCGGACGGAGAATTGGGAGCCTCCATGCGCTATCTCAGTCAGCGCTATGCCATGCCGTACCCGGAGCTGAAAGCGATATTGACAGACATCGGCTCCGACTCCCCTTGATTTGCCATTTTTTCGTCATTCTCACCGTTACCGTGATTATCTTCGTTATTTTCCTGATTTTCCCGGTTGTATTTCTCGATTTCCGCCTTTCCCTGCAGGATTCTCGCCTGCCATTTTTCCGGAACGCATCTCAGATGAACGTCGATCGTCCGGTCGGCGTGAACCACAATTCTATCCACAATATTCCGGTAGAAGGTATCGTCCCATTCCTCACCGGCAGAGAGGGAATGAATGTAGCCGCTGATATCTTCCATAAGTTTGGTCTTGTCCGCCAGCAGTTGTGCGCGGGCTTTTTCTTTTGCCAGTTTTTCCAGAAGGGTGAGCTGTTCTTCGTTCAGCCGCTGAATACCTTTTTTATATTCCGCCGTTTCGATATCGCCCGACAAACACATATCCAGCAGTTTTTGCTTTTTGTCTTCGATCTTTTGCAGCTCGCTCTCGAAGTAGTCGGCGTTGCCCTTTTCCGAGCAGGATTTCAGCACGTCGCTCACCGTGCCGAGGACGCTTTGCAGCAGGCTTTCCCTGTCCTGCATGACCTGTCCGACGACATATTGCAGAATGTCGCGGATGTCGCGGTCGTGAAGGTTGCAGCAGTTGCAGCCCACTTCATCGCCGTTGCCGATGGTGCGCTTTTTGCCGCCTTCCCGCTGTCTTCTGATGCAGCGCCAGACTTCGTAGGGCGAACCGTTGCCCGCCGTGCGCTGTATATGGACGAAGGTGGAACCGCATTCGCCGCAGATAATTTTGCCTGACATGGCGTAGCGGTTGGCAAAGCCGTTCTTGGCGGCGTGAAGCTCGTGCCGCCTTTCGATCTCCCGCTGTGTCGCCTCGAACACCTCTCTGGAAATGATCGGCTCGTGGTGGTCGCGGATAGTGACAAGTTCCATTTCCCCGCGGTTGTACTTCTTGCCGTGGGTGAGATAATCGGGGGTGAAGGTCTTTTGCTGCACCAGATCGCCGCAGTATTTTTCGTTCTTCAATATGCGGAGAACGACGGTGTACGACCATTCCTTCATATAGGTGGAGGTGCGGATGCCCTCTTCACGAAGTTCCTGCGCGATGACGTGGGTTCCCTTGCCCTCGTCAAGGTATTTGTGGAAGATCAGCCGCACGATTTCCGCGCCTTCCTCGTTGATGTGAAGCTCACCGTTCCGCACGTCGTAGCCCAGCATATCGCGCCCGAAGACAACGCCCTGCTCCATGCGCCGGCGGTGTCCCCATTTGACGCGCTCGGACGTGCGGCGGCTTTCCTCCTGCGCGATGGAGGCCATGATGGTGAGCCGAAGCTCCGAGTCCGCGTCGAGGGTGTTGATGTTGTCGTTCATGAAGATTACGCCGATTCCCATTGCCTTGAGCTGCCGGGTGTAGCCGATGCTGTCCAGCACGTTGCGTGCGAAGCGGGAAATCTCCTTTGTCAGAATGAGGTCGAATTTGTGTTCCTTCGCGTCCTCGATCATGCGGTTGAAGGCGGCGCGTTTCTTCGTTCCGGTGCCGCTCACGCCCTCGTCCACATAGATTTCGTGAAGCTCCCACAGCGGATTGCGGCGAATGTACTCGTTGAAATACCGCTGCTGGCTTTCCAGCGAATTGGCCTGGTCGAGATTGTCGGTGGATACACGGCAGTAGGCGGCAACCCGCTTGATCTGATTGTCGAATGGATTGATCATATTTTTTAGAACTCCTTTCTTGGATAGGTTTTTTCAAGAGCAATTATATCCAGATTTTTAAACATAGCCAGTGAATGACGTGAAGTTTATATTTTTTTAAGACTTAAAAGTATACCGTTGAAGGTTTGCAGAACGATATTGACTTCCCGAACCAAATATGATACAATCAAAGCGAAAATAGTTCGTATGAAAAAGGGAGAGAATATAAACAATATGAGAATGATGAAAAGAATACTGGCAATCGGATTTTCTGCTATGATGGCACTGTCATTTGTCGGGTGCGGGAATGCCGACACTTCCGTCGCTCCTGAGGACAGTCTTTCTTCCTCTGCTGTGGAAAAAGACGGTTTTAACTTTGCCGATTATCTGGGCGACGAGATTATTGAGATTGCAAAGGTGGATAACGGTGAGCAGCTTGATTCCATATGCGAAACATACCGATTTATCTTTTTTTCCGATGGATTCAAAATCAAGGGCTTTGTTTCCATCCCCTTGTCATGCATAGAAACCCGCACGCCCTGCAAGTGCATGGTATTTTGTAATGGAGGAAACAGCAATCTCGGCTATTTGGATAAAGTAGATACCGCTGTGAGATGCGCTGTTTCCAATCGCATTGTGATCGGCTGCGAACACAGAGGAGGCAACGGCACCGAGGGAACCGACCAGTACGGCGGCGATGATCTGAATGACGTGATCAGGCTGATTGATTTTTGCGATACGATGTTTGAATTTGCCGATATCAGTGATCTGTGCGTCGAAGGCGAGTCCAGAGGAGGACTCATGACCTACATGACCGCTCGCCGGGACAAAAGGGTTAAAAAAATTATCGTCTGCTCGGGTATCAGCGACCTGTTTGCGGCTTTCAATGAAGGTGAAGACAAAATGAAAGAGGTTCTTGTCAGATGTATCGGCGGCACGCCAGAGGAAATGCCAGAAGAATATGAAAAGCGCTCCGCTGTCTGTTGGGCTGATGAAATTAAAATTCCAATTCTCATCATTCACAGCAAGGGAGACAAACAGGCAAATTTTGAAACACAGGCGCAAGCCATCTACGACAAGCTGAAGGACAACACAGACTGCACGTTTATCACCTATGAAGATGATATGCACGGTTTCCATGAGGATAAAGATCCCGCCGTTATCAAAGAATGGCTGGAAACACACTGAAAGGCTATGAGGACTGCCGCACTACGAAAGTGAGGCAGTCCTTTTTGCTGTCAGTCCGGAGAAGGGTTATTGCTGTTTTCCCAGACACAGCTCATACTGGGCGCGGGTAATCAAACCCTTCTCCAGAAGAGCCAGAAACAGCGCCTTTTTGATTTCGTTTTCAAATTCCGTATTCCTGTTTTCATGGACGGATTCATTTTGCACGGCTAAGGACTTTGGACATTCAAAGATGATTTGCGTTTTCATCCCGATCGCCTCATCATAAGGCTATGCCGCGCTCACTCCCGTTATGAATGGATCGTCATTCCCCCTTGATCACACTGAATTTTTGGGATTTCAAAAAAGATTTGCATGAAGCAAAAACCTCCCGCTGCTGTATTTGGAACATTACCGGTATTTCCGATAATAAGCATACAGCACGGGAGGAATTTTTTCAATAAATTCGGGAAGAGACTCTATTTTCGGAGGAAGATTCTCTATTTTTGACTTTGACTCTGTTTGAATATGGTTTTTTCGCAGAAAAATTTCCGATTAGGTATTGACAATTGCAATTTGGTAATTTATAATTAACTGGAAAGGAGAGAAAAAAATATGACATGGCAGGCGAAGGTTAAACAGCTTATGGCTATAAAAGGCATAAATCAAAAGCAATTGTCACAGCTCAGCAGCATTACAGAAGCGTCTGTTTCACGGTACTTAAAAGGTGAGCGCACAGCTCGATTAGACATTATCGTTAACTTTGCAAAAGCTCTGAATGTCACCACAGAGTATTTGCTTAACGATGACGAAGAAACGGAAATCAGACCTTATGCAGAAATAGCAACGGCAATTGCCAGAAATGGGGGTTCTCTGACAGCGGAAGAGAAGAACTCTTTAATTGCAATGATTCTGGGAAGTGGGGATTAAATGTACTGGATGGGCAGCGACTACGATCGAATGGCAAAATTGGTTATTGATATTTTTCTTACTACTTTCCCAAATCATAAGACTATACAACGATTTGTTGATTTCTGTAATGC
>CAMHAV010000010.1 GCA_946182865.1 uncultured Clostridia bacterium | reverse complement strand
ATCTGAAGAACAATTGTACATCTGAAGTCACGGGAATCGTTGTCGAAAAGAGTTTCAAAGAGAAAGACATTTCCTCCCATTCTGTCGAAACAGAAAATGTTACCGGCAGAGGCTCGTATAGACATAATGGGTATACTATACATATTGATGTTCAAACAGACGATTTGTTCAAGACAGAGGATATTTACGCAGATATTGGTACGGAAAAAGTGGGTGATACGGTAATCATTCATTATTCTCCTGACGACCCCGCGTACTATTATATCGGTGGCAGAGTGAACCGGTATAAAGAGGCCGGTATTTTTTCATACGTGGCAAGCGGATTTATGTTTGTTTTCTCTTTATTCCTGGTATTATTCATTCGCCACTCGTCAAAAGCAGAAAAGGCAACAGAAGTTTGAGTTCATACTTTTGAGTTCATACTATAGTATAATTAGGGGCTTCCGGACTTTGTGCATTTTTTTGTTTCTAACGGCCATGCAGTCTCCATGCTGCGGCAGGCATTATAGTTGACGAAACAGCAAAATAAACCGACGCACGTGGTTGCTTAAAGTGCGTCGGTTTATTTTTTTGGATTTATATGTTTTAAGGAATAAACACAAAACACATTTGCCGTCACATAACGAAGGCAACCGGAAAATAAAATGAACCGTTACTATTCTGACGAACTGTTTCCGGCTCGAAAAGCAACTATTTTGCCGGATAAACCTTTTTCATTTGGATGGCGGCAGAGCCGACCGCCTTTTGGAATTCCTTTTCTTCTGTCACGGCGGCATTAGGATCGGACAGCATCTTTTGGGCGTATGCGTCCGACCACGTCAGGGTCGAAATGCTCTCTACCATCATGTTCAGCACACTTTCGAGCTGGCCTTTGGGCGCGGTCATGAGCATCATGTCATAGATATAATACCAACCGTCCTTGTTGTCGGATTCGTCTAAATATCGGCCGTTGACGATGGCGTGATACACGCCCTCTCCCTGCATGCCGTTTTCCACCCACTGCGCGTAAAGCACGGAATGATCCAGCTCGTTGCCCAGTGCCGAAAGATAGGAACTGTCAAGCGATTGCTGCCGGATCACCTGAAATTCGGATACGCTGCGGCTGGCGCCGAACATCCCCTCATAAAAAGCGGCCGCCGTGCCTTCCCGCATCACCGTTACACCCAGCGCACGGTCGGTTTCGTCGCCGTTCTGCGCCACAGGCAGGGGACCTCCGGCATATTGCCAGCCCATCCCCTGTACATCCGGGTTGTACACACTGTAAACCAGCGTCGTGCCGTTGCTGCCCGCCGATACTTTCCAGCCTTTGGGCAGTTCAAAGGACACGTTTTCATCCGAATAGGTTTCCCACTCCACGGCCTCCGTCCGGCTGTCCTGACTGCCGTTGTCGGAAGAGGCGGCAATCCTGTCATTTCCCGTGACGCCCCCATTGATAATTACAGGCTGCATGGGAGACTGACTGAGGGTGTAGTCGCCTTTGCGGAATATCATATCCCCCGACGCGTCGTTCATATACAGCAGACCGTCCTTGATCGAAACGGAGGAGGCCACGCCGTCCAGCTTTACGCTGCGGCTGTCCCAAGTCAGCTCTTTGACCTGCGCGCCTGTGTTGATGACGCCTGTGCCGTCCTCGCTGAGCGTCATGGTGATATAAATGCCATACTGCGCGAGCGAAGCTTCGTCATGGGTCTGGCCGTCGGCGGTGTAAGAGATCAGCCGCCAGCTTCCGGCCATTTCTTCGGACGCGTGTTCTTCGCACCCTGTCAGACAGTTTACTAAAAACGCCAGCGCCAAAAAAACCGACAAGATTCCTGTCTTTTTCATGATAGCTCCAACCCCCTGATTACTTCTTCTTTTTGGAAGTCGCTTTGGTTTTCTGGGGCGTAAGGATATATTTGCCGCTCATCATACTGTCATCCTCACTGCCCGCCACGGTCTTTTCATTGCGGCGAACCGTCATGACCACCTGCTCGTCCTCAAAGCTGAACATCAGCAGTTCAAACTGCTTAGAAATGTCGTTGCCCTTGCTGTCCTTGACGGTTCTCACCATCATCGCGCCGTCGGTGGCAATCGCGCGGTTGAGATTGACGGTATAAACTTCCTCGTAATAGTCGGGCGAACCCGACCGAAAGAAACAATGGATTTTAAAGCCGTCCTTGCTCTCAATGCGGTACTTGACCTGTCCGCTTTCCAGCACATAGGCATAGCCGTCATATGCCGCGTACATGGACGAGGTCTTGGACGTATCCGCGGAAGAAGCGGTTGGTTCCGTCTGTCCGTCGTCGGCCACTGTCAGAGATGACATTTCGTCTGTACCGCCGACTTTCTCGCTGCCCAATCCGCCGTTAATAGTGATGGTGCCGTCATTGTCCACTTCGTTGCCTACCAGACCGCCTACGCCTGACCCCTTGGCGGCGGAATTGTCGTTGCAGGCCGCCATTGCGCCGATTGTCAAAGCGGCTGTCAGCGTGAGCGCTAGAATGCGCTTTTTCATGATATCTTCCTCCTTCAGTATTACTTTTACCAGTCGATTGTAAAAGTTGAAAAACGGCGTAAATTCGGGGATTTTTGATTATAATTGAAGCCGCATTTTCTCCGCTATGAGAATTTAGTGCAGTAAGAATAAACAAAAAGAAAAAAGCATAGCGCAGCGCATAACTAGCGAGCGAATGCGAGCGTGGGGTGCAGGGGACTGGTTCCCTGCCAGGTCAAGGGCAGAGCCCTTGCGGGGATGCTGGCGGCTGGCCGACAGCGGGGGCAGAGCCCCGCCCGGTCGGCTATGCCGACCGGGTTTGCAAAATGAGCTTGGATTTGTGACGGGGTCGGGCGAATTCAAATCAGCCCGCGCAGGGAGTGGGGCAGCCAGCCCCACAAGCGAGGCGTAGCCGAGCGGGCAAGACCAGCCTTGATTTAGAGTGCAGTCGGGCGAATTCAGACGGGGAAATCCTTTGTATTCGCCTGACCCCGTCGCAAATCCAAGCGCGTCTCGCTCGTTCGGCTTCGCCTCACTCGTGGGGCGCTGCCCCACTCCCCGCTGGTGGCGCTGCCCCCAGGCCCCTGCCAGGGAACCAGTCCCCTGGACCCCGCGCTCGCATTCGCTCGCTAATTGCGCTTCGCTTTTTCTTCTTTTTCTTTTTTCTTCCTCTAAATTCTCATTTCCTTTTACAATTGCCTAATTACTTTTACAGTTGCCCAGCAAAAAGCCAACGGCTAATCGCTGACGGCTGATCTCTTTTTGGCTTCCTCCAACTGCTTGAGACCGAGGTTGATGTAATACAGCAGTATCGTCCAGATGACGGCGGTGAGCAATCCGTTCTTGACCACCATCGGCAGCGGGAGATCGGTATCCCATACGCCGTGAATCACCACCGCGGTGACAAAGGGCAGCAGAAATTTCGGACTTGCCACATGGCTCCATTCGCTCTTTGCGCCAAAGCCGCGCACCACCATGAACGCGCCGCCCACCAAGGCAGTCCACGCCACATGCATGCCGGGAGCGAGAAGTCCGCGAAGCACGAGAATATAGTCAACGGTAAACCCGGTGCGGCTGCTTTCCATCAGACCGTAAACGAGGATATAGCCCATCGTTTCAAACGCGCCGTAGCTTGCGCCCACCGCCGCGCCGATGAGAAGACCGTCCAGAATGTACCGGCAGCGTTTCTCCCTGATAATAAACACAATGGTGATAATCCCCTTGGCCGTTTCCTCGATCACGCCGACCAGCAGCGACGAGAGCAGATTACCCGCCCCCGCCTGCGGGAACACCGTATAACCCACCATCATGATAAGCCACGAAAACATCGCGCCGATCATGAAATATTCCATCACACGGTAGAGAGGTATGCTGCGGAAAAGGTCTACCTCATAAAACAAAATCATGCAGGCCAGCGGCGTGCCGATGGCGCCGAAAAAGATCAGACCCGGTATGGACAGGGAATTCTGAAAGAAATTGACCAGACAATACATCACAGCCGTGCCGGCGATAAAGAAAAACATAATGTACCAGAAAAGCCATATGCTCGCTTTTTCCGGGTGCAAGTCTGCCAGCTTGGGCGTAGTGGCAGGCGTACCTCTGCCAAATACATCGTCGAGCTGCGTGCCGATGTCGGTCAGTTTGCGCTTTTTGGGGCCGTCCTTGATCAGCTTGCCGAATGTAATATAGGACTTGCCCGCCTTTTCACCCGATATTTTGTTCAGACCGCTCTGAAGCGATTCGGAGAAGCGTTCCCCCGTCTTTTTTTCGGCTGCTGCGGCAGGCTGTGGGGCGGGAGCCGCCAGCGGATACCCGCAGACCGAGCAGCTTTCCGCGTCAAGAGGCTGCTCCTCACCGCATTCGGGGCAGATCTGCGTACGGCGCAGCGGAGCGGGGGCTGCCAGCGGACACCCGCAGACCGAACAGCTTTCCGCGTCAAGAGCCTGCTCGGAACCGCATTCGGGACAGCGCTGTGTGCGAAGCTGCGCCGGCAGGGGATATCCGCAGTGGGGACAGGCCTCCACGGTGCTGGATACTTTATTTTCACATTCGGGACATTGTATCAGTGCCATAATTCCTGTCTCCTCCTTATGATGCATTTTGCGGCGTTGACGTCTGCTGCGCCGCTTCTTTCTGTTTTTCTTTGTCGATCTGCTGCAATCCGAGATTGATATAGTACATCACCACAATCCACACCGCAATCATGCAAAGGACGGGCTGCACATACGCAATCGGGATCAGGCTGAAATCCCAGATGCCGTGCAGCAGCACGCTGATTGAGAACGGCACCAGAAACGGCTTGGTCAGCACATGATGAACGGTGCCCTTTTGGGCAAAGCCGCGCGCCGCCATAAATCCGGCGCCCTCCAGCGCCGCCCACGCGACATGCCCGCCGGGAGCCAGATAGGCACGCAGACTCATGACTTCCTCCATCATGTCCACGCCCGTGCCGAGATAGCCGTTGATGAGAATGTAGCCCATCGTTTCAAAGGCGGCAAACCCCGCGCCGACAGCGGCTCCGATCAGCAGCCCCTCCAAAATGGACTTGGCGCGCTTTTCTTTGATAAGGAAGAAAACCGCTACCGCCGCTTTTCCGGTTTCCTCTATCAACCCGACAAGCAAAGCGGGCAGAAACGATTCTCCCGCACCCGCCTGCGGAATCAAGGCAAATCCGATCAGTGCGACAAAAAGTGACAGAAACGCGCCCGAAAAGAAATAAATCAGCACGCGGTAAAAGGGAATGGAGCGAAATAAATTGATCTCGCAAAAGAGGAGCAGGCACGAAAAAGGCACGCCAAACGCCCCATACACGATCATGCCCGGAATAAAGAGTCGGTTTTGCAGAATATAGTAACCGATCTCCATGCCAAAGGTAGCTATGTAAAACGCAAGCAGCACATACCAGACCGCCCAGACGACGATTTTATCGGTGCGTATGTCGCAAATCTTCGGCGTGGTGTCGGGGGTGCCGCAGACAAAAATCCGATCCATCTGCTCGGTGCGTTCCTCGTAATTATATTTTTTGGTTCCCGCCTTGACCATCTCCCAAAGGGTGATGTAGGTTTTTTCCAGCTTCTCTCCCGTGAGCGCGTTGAGAAATCCGGTCAGTGCGCTTTGCTTCGGGGCAGGTGCGGCGGCCTGCGGAGCAGCCTGCTGCACAGCGGGTGAAGCCGGCTCCGCCAGCGGAAAGCCGCATACCGAACAGGTCTGCGCGTCGTCCGGCTGCTCGGAACCGCATTCGGGGCAGCGCCTTGCCGCTGTCCGCGCAGGCAGGGGATATCCGCAATGGGGGCAGACGTCAAGCGTATCGGACATCTTGCCTCCGCATTCGGGGTATTGTATCAGTGCCATAATTCCAAGTTCCTCCTTAGTGTGGTTGATGCATTTCAAAAGCTCAGTTTTCCTTGACGGTCTGCATAATCAGATTGGCAGTGGACTGTGTTTCGGCCGTCTGCGCGTTGACGTCCTTGGTGGTAACGACATAGACATGCTGTCCGACATTGAAAGCGTACCGCCAGTCGCAGATGGTGTAGCCCTGCACATTGTAGTAGCACATGGCATAATACACCGTGCGCGAGGTGTTGGTGTTGTAATCGGTTACGCTACCGGTCTGCGTCTGTGCGCCGACGGTATAACCGGCGTTGCCGTAGGCCTGCTGCAAATTATTCATCACCGCTTCCAAAACGCCCGGCGCGTCGGTGTAATCGTAGCGTGACACCATCGTATAAGGAATACCCGCCTGCACATCGGTGCTGACATAGATGTTGTATTCTTCATCCTCCGTAACGTAGTCGTTGATAGGTACATAACAGGTAAATCCAAAGCGGTTGCTGGTAAAAAGGCTGTAGTTGGCATCCAGCGGGGTGGTAGTGCCAAAAGGCGTATAGCCGTCCGTGCCGCCCTGTGTTCCCGGCGTCTGGTCTCCGGCAGGCTGGGCGGATGGCAGCGACGGCGCGGGGGTCTGTGTATTGTTCCCGCTGAAAAAGACAAAGTACCCGATCAGAAGCACCGCCGCGACAGCCGCCCCGATCATTAGCTTCTTCTTGTTGTCCATCGGTGCCTTGGCGGATGCTTCCACAGACTTTGTTTTTTGGTCAGCGGCAGATGGCGATATAACGGAGCTGTTCCTGTCAGCAGCAGACGGTATAACGGAATCGCTCCTGTCAGCGGCGGACGGTGTAACGGAACCGCTCCTGTCAGCCGCTGGCTGGGTTGATGCGACAGGCTGGGCCGCAGGTTCCGCGACGGGAACGGCCTGCGCGGGTGCGGACCCTGCCGCCGGACTTAACCGAAAACCGCAATGGGGACACTGCACCGCCTTATCACTCACTTTTTGCTGACATTCGGGACAATTGATTAATGCCATAAAAGATTGCCTCTCTTTCTTTTTATAGAAAAATGATATATACTTAAAGTGTATCATAACGGCCATTCAATTGCTCACCAATCCATCACCAGACCATTGACAATTATGGATTGGAAGCCCACAGAAACAGCAGGATTCTGTATAATAAGAGGTACTGAAAAAGGAGTCGAACGATATGACCTTTCGTGAGCAGTTACTGGAATATATGATGCTCGTAGACTGCACCAACAAAGAACTCGCCGAAGCGGCCCACATAGGCTCCGGCACCGTGGGAAGATGGCGCACAGGAAAAACCGAACCCGACGCGGACAGCGAATTGCTCAGACGTGCCATTGACGGACTGTGTGATCTGGCTGCCAAAAAAAGAATTCCCCTTGATAGGGAAGATATCACCCGTTCGCTGACGGAAACGCTGCATCACAGCGCCTCCATTGATTACGATACCTACCTTGCCAATCTCAACGCCCTGCTCAGTCAATTGGAGATCAAAGGCGGCGAGCTGGCCAGAAATCTTAATTTTGACCCCTCCTATATCTATCGCATTCTGTCGGGTACGAGACATCCCGCCGATCTCCCCCAATTTTCCTCTGACGTCGCGTCTTACATCGTCCGCAAATACAGTCAGGGTGAGACGATGGAACATCTGGCTTCCCTCTTACAATGCGACGTGCAGTCATTAAGACAGGAGAAACACCTCTACGACGCCATCATTGCATGGCTGGGTTCCAACAGCCGTCCGGCAGAGGAAAACCCCATTCAGAATTTTCTGGAAAAAATGGATTCTTTTAATTTGAATGAGTATATCGAGGTCATTCATTTCAACGATATCAGGCTGCCAACGGTACCCATGCAGCTTCCGACCACCAAGGTCTATCACGGCATACCGCAGATGATGGAGGCGGAGCTGGACTTTATCAAGGCGACGGTGCTGTCCAAGTCCATGGAGGACTGCATTCTGTACAGCGATATGCCGATGGAAGAAATGGCCAGCGACGCGGAATTTCCCAAAAAATGGATGATGGGCAGAGCCATGATGCTCAAAAAGGGCCTGCGCCTCAAAATCATTCACAATGTCAACCGTCCGTTTCATGAGATGATGCTGGGGCTCGAAGGGCATATTCCCATGTATATGACCGGACAGATTGCGCCATACTATCTGCCTCAATCGGCCAATGACATCTTTCTGCACTTTTTGAATGTCTCCGGCTCGGCGGCTTTGGTGGGAAGCGCCATCGCGGGATATCACAGCCAGGGCCGCTATACGCTCACCAAGGCCAAGGACGAAGTACGCTACTATCGCCGGCAGGCGGAACTCCTGCTGAGCAGGGCGCTGCCGCTGATGCAGATTTACCGCAGCGACACGCGGGATAAATTCCGGCAATATTGGAAAAAGCTGTGGCAATCCGATCACCGCCGCATGGTCTTCGGCAGCATGCCGATATTTACGCTTTCCGAAGAACTGCTGCTTCGGATTTTGAATCGGCACAATCTGTCAGACTCTGAAATACAGGAAATCACGGATTTTTGGGCACAGTACCGTTCCCACGCAGTCACGCTGCTCCGGGAGTATAAAATATCGCTGGATGTACCGCTATTGAGCCAAGAGGCTTTTCACGACAATCCCTTGTCGCTCTGGCTTTCCGAAATCTATTTTGAAAAAGAAATCGTCTGCACCTATGAGGAATACCAAGCCCATCTGGAACAAACCAAGGCGTTTGCCGCGCAATATCCGAATTGCAGCATCCACCTGAATCAGACGCCGACATTCTGCAATATCAGCTTCTGTGTCGTCGGAAGCAAATGTGTGGTGGTTTCCAAGGGGAAATATCCCGCCATTCATTTTGTCATTCACCATCCTAAAATGGTACAGGCATTCAGAAACTTCATTCCTCCACTGAGCGAGTGAAGCATAATGGGGCTGTCGCACATTCTTATGTGCGACAGCCCTTTTGTCAAGTGTCGCACTATTACGCTAAAGCGATTGCGGTTTAAAATGATCGATTATTGTACTATTTAGTAAAATTCTTTGCACTATATATGTACATATCCCTAGTTTTATGAATGTTTATTACTGTTATTTCGTTGATTCAGTGAATTGAAAAAAACAGAAGAATTGCTATAATAACTATGTTGTTATGACTGTAACTTTATGTAGCATTTGTTGCTTTTTTTGTTTTAGCGCAAATAAAGGACAACGGTGACATAAAAATACACTCAAAACTTTTGATAAAGAGAATAGGAGGTTCATCTGATGAAAAGGCACGTAATGACACGAATCCTTTCTGCGTTGCTGGTTGTTTCCATGCTGGGCTCATGCGCTCCATTGAAAGAACTGGCCGGAGGAGACACGACCGTCCAAGTGCATGCGGCAGATGGCGGCGGGGACTCGGCTGTGGAGCAGGTTGACGGCACCATAGACGATTACATCATTCCCAACGGTGACGTCAGCCTGATCGGCGGCAGCGAAGAGGGGAAAGGTGAGAATCCACAGGGCGAGCCGCCTGTTTCCGACACGCCGCAGGAGCAGGCGGAACCTGCCGAAGAGCAGCAGGTTTACCGTGACGGGTTGATTCATATTTTCAACTACCGTCAGCTGGTCCTGATCGGTACGGACGCTGCGGTGATGAGCGGAGACGATGGAGAGGAAACCGTCGGACTCGGCGCTGTCGTGACGGACGAAAACGGCAGTCCTGTGGTGTACGCCAAGGACGCGTACTATTGTCTGGAAGGGGATATACCCCTGCCGTCGGACAGTGCGTGGCGTCTGCCGGAGGATTTTTCCGGCGATTTCACCGCCGCCGAACCGGCTGATGGGGAAGAGGCGCAGGATAGTGGAGAAACGCAGGATGATGAAGACGGACAGGACAGCGAAACGGCGGAAGATGCAACCCCTGTCAACGAGCGTTTGTACGACGCGGCAAGCGACACCGTCTACATACAGAATGTGTACCAGCTCAAAACGCTTTCCGCTGACGACAGAGGCGACATCCCCGTCCTGTCGGAGGACTGGAACGCGGAGAAATTCGGCATGGGGCAGCTGCTCTATCCGGGCGGCGAATCGGGCGGCTATCTGACCTATGGCAGCGGACATCAATATGTGATTTCCGCCGCCTTTACCGCGGAGCTTCCCGCGGTGACGTCACCCGCGCTGCGCGCGCCTTTGCGACCGCAGGCGGATAGAAACGCTGATTATGTAAACGGACGCGACTATTTCGGACAGGTGTCGGTCAATATCGACGGCACGGACTATATTCTCATCGGCAATCTGAAACAGCTCGAAGCGATCAATTACGGGGATCAGAAGATTCTGAACCAAAGGGAAGAGATAGAGGCATACGGCCCCATCTATAAAGTGACCCAGACAAGACCGAGGCTAACGGTTGGCTGGGATGACACCGAACAAATTACCCAGACAGTAGAACTGATCTATCCCGGCGACGCGGATATGCTCAACAGTATTCCCTGCGAGGGAAATACTTACAACTTCAAGGATAAATCGCTGTATGATACGAACCATGCCCTTTTAGGAGACGGGATTACCGGCGACAAATATCCGGCGGTAGGCCTGACGTGGGACGGAGGATTAACTAAAACCCGCACCCGGTACTGCACGGTGACGCCGGAAGGCGAATATGATATTGACGGCAATCTGGATCCCAAGACGGGGCTGAAATACGAACAAAGCGGCAATTACATCGTGTTCCGTAACATTGATATAGACGGGGCATGGTCGCCACTCATGTTCAACGGCACCATGATCGGCGCGACGTCGGTCGGCGGCGGCAAGCTGTGGCAGGACGGAGAAAACCTGTCTGACCCCAAAACATGGAATCACAATGTCGGCAGACCAAATCTCTACCATTTCGAGGTCACGCCTGTCGTCAAAAGCGGCAAGCTCGACGCGGTGAGCAATGACGGCGTGGGCTTCTTTGGCACGCTGACCGGACAGCTGGAACGCACCAACACGCTGGGCAAGGTCACCACGGTCCGCAATATTCAGCTGAGCAACGGCACGGTGATCAATCCGTGTGAAGAGGTCAATGTCGATCAGACATTGGTGAATATTCTGCTCGATGTTGTGGGGACGCTTGTCGGGTGGACGCTTGACACGGCTCTGACCGGACTGCTGGGTACAAACGTCAATTTGAAAGAATCGCTGAAAGAACTCCTCAACGCCCGCGCCAGCGATCCCTCCACACTTGCTACCGGCGCCTTTGCGGGACGCATCGTGGGCAATGTCGTGGTAGAGGACTGCCTGGTAGAAAATGTGACCGTCGAAACGGCAGCAACCACATTTGAAGGGAACGGCAAGATTGTCGGCAAAGGCGGCTTTGTAGGACATGTGCAGGGCAGTTATCGGTACGATGCGCTGACCAACGGTCTTGACACTACGGTTGACGCGTTGTCAACTCTGCTCAACCTGATTCCCGGCGTGGGGCTGGGCGATCTGGTGGACGTGCTTCTTAATAACGCGCTTCCTACGGGGAAACTCATTCCCACAGGCTACAATACACCGCAAATCAGAAATTGCACCGTCTCCGGCGTGACGCTTTCCGATGAAGCGGGAAAATACGGCGTGGGCGGCTTTGCCGGCAGCCAGTGCGGCGCGGTGATCTCGCAGTGCCGCGTCACGGACAACGCTTCTCTGGCGATCAAAGCGGAACGGTTCGGCGGCGGCTTCGCGGGCGTGGTGCGCGACGATTATGTCAAAGCCCTGCTCAACGATCTGGGCGTCGTCGTGCCGAATCTGTATCCCCAGAGCGAGATCATTGAATGCGCCATCGAAAATTGCCATGTCAATGTGACGGGCGACAACTGCCTCGGCGGATTTATCGGTACGCTCGCCAACAGCTACGCGGTCAACGACGACATTGCCGCGGACACGTCCGTTACCGTTGAAGCCGATGGGGACTGCATAGGCGGCTTTGTCGGTCAGGCGCAGCTTGGTTCCTCCTTTGGTCTGATGGACTATCTCAAACCATACGGTTCCCTCCTTGGCACAGTGAAGGATCTGCTGACAAACAGTCTGAACGATAACGACGCCAATAAAACCCAGCAGCTTCTCGCGCTGGGCGGCGTGGCACAGGCAGCCGTTCTCGGCGTACATATGCAGGGCCCGATTGATCTGACTACCTACGGCAATAAAATCGGCGGCATTGTGGGTTCCGGTCAGGGCGTGTATATCGGAGAAACCTCCGCCCTCGGGCAGATGCAGAAGTATAAGAGCGGCGATGTGACTTTGCCCGATCTCATAGGACGCGCCAATTACGTTTCCCAATTGGTGAAGGTGCGCGCTTTTGAGCAGCACGGTGTGGCGGACAGCGGCAGTTATGCCGGCGGTGTGGCGGGCTGGCTGACTTCCGCCAACGCGGGCAGCCTTTTGGGCAGCACCCTCGGTCTGAAATCCCACCTCGGCTTCCACGTTTCCGATCTCGCGCTTTACGGCATATCGGACGGCTACACGGTGGAGGCGGACGTTGATTACGCCGGAGGCGGCGTCGGATTTGCCATCGGCGGCGATGTGGAGAGGGTGACGCTCCATCGGCTGAAACGTGTCACCGCCTGCGATCACGCGGGCGGCTTTGTCGGAACGACCGGCCCCGACCGACTGACGGACGACAACGGACTGGGATTAAAAGTGCTTGGTCTGAATCTGATTAAAATCAGCAATCTCCTCTCTCTCACCGACGGCGTTCATACCAATTTTGAGGACGATACGGTGATCGGCGTGGAGAACGGCTTCACGGTGGAAGCGACAGGCAGCCGCGGTCACAATGATAACGAATCAGAATTTACCGCGGGCGGTTTTGCGGCGGACACCACCAGCGTCACCATGACCCGTTGCCGGGTGGAAAACCTCAAAAGCGTGACCGCTAACGAATTTCACGGCATGGCGGGCGGCTTCGTCGGGAAATCCGCGGCGGGCAGCATGGCGGGCTTTGACGCGGAGGATGCGAAGGACGACACCGCTCTGAGTGTCGATCAGCTGCTTAAGCTGGAAGCGGATCTCATTCCGACCTATAAAAACTGCCATGTGTATTTTGTGCAGGACGACCAAGGTTTTGTGCGCGCCAACGCGGCGGGCGGCTTCGTCGGCGACCTGCGCAGCGGCAACATCAACGCGAAAGAGGATCACAGCGACGATGAAAACTACAACGAAGCCAATGAAGCGTATGTGCAAAATCCCTACGCGGTTCATTACATCGACTATGTGCACGGCGGCGAATATGCGGGCGGCTTCGGCGGCAAGGTGTATTCCGGCGCACTGCTCGACGACGGCGGCAGCAGCCTGAGTCTGCTCGGCAACAGCAATCTGGCAAGCATTGATCTCAAAGGGCTGTCCAACATCACCAAGTCATATATTCCCACCATCCGCTACGCGGGCGTTGAAGCGCCGCAGCTTTCGGAGAACGGGGAAACGCGGTCGGGTGGTCTGACGGTGCTGGCGGCGTATGCGGAAAATGACCATCTGCCTGCGACCCAAGGTTATGCGGGCGGCTTTATCGGCTACGGCAGCGGCATTCAGGTGTCTTACTGCCATGTCAATCAGCTGAAACACGGCAATGTGAATGTGCCGACGCAGCTCGAAGCGCCTGACGGTAAGGAATATATGGATTTCAACACCAATGTGACGGAAATCCCCTACGCGGTGGCCGGTGCGAGATACGCGGGCGGTTATATCGGCTATATGAACGTCGGTTCCGTGAGCGCTATGGGCGACGGAATCAAACTGCTGGGCGAAAGTCTGAACCTTAACAGTCTGGTCGGCGTGATGGATGTGGTGGTGTCCACCATCGAGCATTCCCACGTCTACGGCGCGCCGGGCGGCTACTCGGTGCTGGCCTCCAGTCATGTCAACCTTGGCGATAAAAACTATGACGAAAACGGCGTGGGTTATACCGGCGGCTTTGCGGGCAGAATGATGGGCGCGCATATTCAGGACAGCAACGCGGAAAACTTCGCCTATGTCATCGGCGAAGTGGCAGCCGGCGGTTATGCCGGTGAGATGGAACCGGGCAATGTGGCGGATGTGCTGGATTATCAGGAGGACAGTGAGCTGACCAACCTGCTGAAATCCGTGCTGGATACAGACATGATCAGTCTGGTACAGGCCTTTGTTCCCACGGTTTACAACAGCCGCACGACCTGTATTCCCTGCGGCGGCGCGGTCAGAGCGCAGAGCCTTTCGAGCGGCAACGGTGACGAGAGCGTCAGACGCGGCTTCGCGGGCGGCTATGTCGGTCACGGGGCAGGCGCGCAGATCTGGGGCGACAGCAGCGCCGCGTGGAAGGAACAGACCGTTTACAGCGGCGACAAGCGCGATTGCGACGCGGTGCGCATTCGTTCGGTCTACGGCGCGGAATTTGCGGGCGGCTATGTCGGACTGCTCGAAGCGGGCAGCACCGCCAGCACAGGCAATCTCAGCCTGCTCGGCGGTCTGGTCAGCGCCAATAACCTGCTCGGCGCATTGAATGTGGTTTATCCCACGATTGAATACGGCAATGTCTACGGTCCTCTCGAGCAGACCGATTACAGGACGTGGAACAAATGGGTTGAGAAGGTGGGCCGCTACGGCGGTTTCGCGTCGGAGCTTCTCGCGATCGGCGAAGTCGGTTCCCAGGAGGAGCTGAACGAGCACCTCGGCAAGTTCCTCTACGGCTATCGCGTCGTAGCGGGACGTGATACTTACGATCATACGTCATCCCGGAAGCTGAACGGCTGCGCGGGCGGCTATATCGGCGCGATGTACAGCGGCGTCATCCGTTACGGCACCGCCAACAACGTCATGTCCGTCAAGGCGCTTCACGCGGCGGGCGGTTTTGCCGGTGAAATGCAGACAAAGGGCGTGGCGGACGTCGGTGAGGTCAACCTTTTCGGAAAGGGTGAAAATGCCCTCAAACTGAAACTGGGCAATCTGCTGAGCGTGGCGGATGTGCTGGTTCCCGTGGTCTTTGAATCGGGCGTGACCGGTTACCGGAACGGTCTGATTGTCCGCGCGGAGGGCTTGCCCACCGCGGTGCATGAAGGCAGTCCCGTCAGCACCGACGGCGGCATGGCAGGCGGTTTTGTCGGCACGTGCTACGGCGGTCAGATCGGCGAGAAAAATATCGGGCGCAATCGTCTGAACCGGGTCAATAACGAGGACACGACGGACAAGGGCGCGTGGGTCAGAAATCTCAAAACCGTCAAAGGCAAAAACTGCGTCGGCGGCTTTGTCGGAAAGACGACGGCGGCTTCGGTCGCCAATGTCGATTCCTCCGAGTCGAGCGATGGCATGGTGCAGAATATGCTCAACCAGGTGGTCAGCAATCCCTCTCAGTTGGCGGATGTGCTGGATGCGACCGTTTCGGTCATCGGCAAGGCGGAAGTCACCGCCGCCAAGCCGGAATGGGGCATTGTGGTGGACGGCGAATACACGGACAACGGCGAAACGAAATATGCCTCCTGCGCGGGCGGCTTTGTCGGCTTGTCCGAAGCGACGGTGTACGGCAACCGCTCCGACGAAAGCCGTACCCTGACGGTCAGCCATCTGCGCGGTGTGTCGGGCGGCTATTACGCGGGCGGCTTCTTCGGTCTGGCGGACGTCGGCAGCGTGGCGCAGGTCGGCAGCGATGACGGCACCAAGGTGCTCAGTCTGATTCAGGCGGGCAACGTCAGTCTGCTCGACGTATTCCGCACCTATATCTATCACGCGACCGTTACGGGCGTGGACGACGGTATGATGATCTACGCGAACAATCGGTTGCAGACCGGCGCCATGAGCACCTCTCGTGAAAGCGGCGCGGCGGGCGGCTTCGGCGGCGGTCTGATGAACGGCACCGTGGAGCATTCCTCCGTCAGCGGTCTGAATCTGGCACAGGCTCCCAATTACGCGGGCGGCTTCATCGGCGTCTGCGGCACCAGCGGCGGCATTGGCGTAGATAAGGCCACCGTGGCGGAAAATGTCGCCAATGAACCCTCTACCGGGAATGAGTCGGCGGAGGACGAAGAGGACAAGTTCACCCCGATTTCCTCTGTTTTGCGTCTGCTGGGACTCGGCGACCTGACCGCCAACCCGCAGATTCTCAATATCGTCGGATCCACGGTTACCGACTGCTCTGTCAGCGGCTTTGCCCCCGGCTTTATCGTCAGAACCAGCCATCAGCAGACAGCCGGCGGAGAAGTCAACGGAGCGGACGTCAAAGGTTCCTGCGCGGCGGGCTTCTGCGGCTTTGCGGATATGGCGCACATCGAGGACAGCCATGTGACCGGCTTCAAGTTTGCCAAGGGACCGCAGATTGCGGCGGGCTTTGTCGGACGTTCGGCCATGAATTATCTTGTGGATGTGGATGTCAGCGCCCCGCTGCTCGACGCGGTACTCCGCATTGTCAATGTGCTGGTAAAGGCGCTTTATCTCGATCAGGCGCAGCAATCCAATCTGATCGGATTTGACAGCGATCTGGCAGGGCTGAAACTCATGTCGGACGGCGATCTGCTGTATGTCAACCTGCTGGGTCTGAAAATCGGCGCGTCTCTCTCCAAACAAGACCCCGAATATGAAAACTGCGACGCGGTGATTGTCACCATCGGGTCTTCCACCGTCAAGCTTCCCTGTGATGAAGACGGTCTGAAAAAGGAGGAGGACGGCAAGTACCCCAATCTCTCGCTTACTTTGATTGAGGGCAACCGCACCGATATCAAAAACAGCAGCGTCACAGGCATCGAGGACGGCTACGACGTCTTTGCCGGAGGAGCGGACAACGACAGGAACGGCACCGATTCGCTCGGTTATGCCGGCGGCTTCATGGGCTACAATGACGCGGGCATGATTACTGCCTGCCACACGGAACTTTGCGACGTGGTACGCGGCACGGAAAACTTGGTCGGCCCGTTTGTCGGTCATACCGACGGACGCAGCAGAGGCGTGGATTTCCTCGAGGGCAGTTCCCAATCCCAGAGCGGAGAAGAAACCGCCGAAGGAAATCTGGAGATTCAAAATAACAATACCTTCTATATCTACCGACTCAATGACAACGGCTATACCCAGATCCGGAAAAACGACGCCGAGCATACCCCGTTCGCGGCGGAGGTGAAATCGGATGTTCAACTGGAGGAAGATGTATTTAACCGTTATCAGGTGCTTCATCTCAACAAGATCCGCACCCATGCCGATATGGAAAACGCGGTGGAGAGCGATTCGGCGACGGCGGAAAACCGTTTGCTGGACGCGTATGCTTCGCCCGCGATGGCGGTGCTCATGCTGAACGTGCCGCTCGATGACAACGGCGCAGGCGAAACGCCCATGACCAGCGATCTGAAAGACCCCTGCGACGAGGTGTTTGATCTGACGGTCAATAAGGTGTGGAGAGATTTCGTGATTCTCGATACCCGACCTGACAGCATTACCGTTCGTGTGGCGCAGGTCGAAGCGGGTACCGAACGGCTCGATCAGTTGATTGCCGCGGGAACACCCGGTGAGAACCGGACGGTTGTGAGAGTGTACGACGTGACCCTTGATGATACCAACCGCAGTAAATGGAGTTCTTCCTGGCAGACGTTTGTGAATGATCTGCCCGTTGCGTTCAGAAACGGGGACAGTGCCGACCCGACTTACTACCAGTATTATGTGCAGGAAGTGGAAGTGAAGGGCAGCAAACTCGACAACTATACGGCTTCTTATCAATTCGACCCGGATTCCGCCACCGTCAAAGTCATCAACCTTTATAAAGGCTTCCTCCCGGATGCGGGCGGTCCCGGCACGATGCTGCTCTATACAGCGGGCATTCTGCTGATCGTTTGCGGCGGCGTGTGGCTGATGCTCCGGATGAAATCCGGTAAGAAGGGCAAAAAGCAAAGAAAGGCCGCTGCTTCAGCGTCCGGAGAAACCATTACGCTTGACGATCTCTCCGATTTCCTGAAGGACAGGAGATAACGATTTGACTTAACAGCAAGGAGCGTTCTGTTATGAAAAAACACATAGGAACCGTATGCATGATTCTGATGATACTGACAGGACTCTCTTTGCTTCTGTATCCGACCGTCAGTAATATGCAGAACCGGCTGCACAGTTCCCAAGCCATCCGGCAATACGCCGACAGCGTGGAGCAATGGGAAAACCGTGACCGGCAAAAGGCGTGGGATGACGCCGTGACCTATAATCAGGCCATTTATCATCTGAGCAGGGCAACGGATATCACAGAGGTATCCTCTTCCGATTATCTCTCGATGCTGAATGTGGATGCAAACGGCATGATGGGTTATGTGGATATTCCCAAAATCAATTGCACTCTCCCGATTTATCACGGCACAGAGGCGGTGACGCTGGAAAACTATGTCGGTCATCTGCCGTCCAGTTCGCTGCCGGTCGGCGGCGGGAATACGCATTGTGTTCTGATCGGACACACGGGAATGCCAAGCGCACGGCTGCTTACCGATCTTGACAAGCTGACGCAGGGCGATACTTTCACCCTGCGCACGCTTGAACGGACGCTGACCTATGAAGTCGACCGGATTCTGGTGGTGGAGCCGGATGAGACGGAACCCCTTCGCATCGAGCCGGGGAAGGATTACTGCACGCTCGTCACCTGCACGCCTTATGGCGTTAATACCCATCGTCTGCTGGTACGGGGACACCGTATCGAAAATACCCCCGCCGAAACGGCTCGTCCCTCCATGGGATTTGTGGATTGGCTGCTGGCCAATCCTGTCGTACTGGCGCTGGCGGCGCTGCTGCTTTTACTGATGATGACCTTTTGGATGACCCGCAGAGGTATAAAAAGAGAACAGAGGGGATGATTTTATGAATTGGATCAAACGAAGTCTGTCGCTGGGCGCGCTGTGGATGCTGTTGCTGGCGTTCCCTTTGCAGGTGTTGGCCGCGGGCGGCATAGAACCCATCAAATTGACCAAATCCACCGCATTGACGCTGGAATACCAATATGACAATACGGCGTTGTCCAACGTGACTTTTTCTTTGTACCGGGTGGGAAACGTGAACAAGACAGGCACGTTTTCCATGACAGGAGACTTTGAAAGCTTTAACGATTCGGATGACGCGTGGGACGTCATGGCGGAAAAAATGGCGAAAGTCGCCAAAGAAAAGAATGTGACGCCCAAGCGCCGGAGCAAGACCGACAGGGACGGATTGCTTGTCTTTGAGACGGTCGAAAATGACAAGCTCTCCACAGGTCTTTATCTGGTGGTCGGTGAAACGACATATGAGCAGGATGTTTTGGGCGAACAGGCCAGACATCGCTATGACCGATATGTCACAACGCCGTTTCTGGTGAGTCTGCCCACCTATGTCAATGCCGCGTGGAATTATGAATGTGCGGCGGCGCCCAAATCGAGTTTGCAATATTGCTATCGCGTCATTTTTCACGATAATAAGGAAACCATTGAGAATACGCCTGTGACCGATATGCCTGTATCCAAATATTTCTATATTCCGGACGGTGTAGTGGAAAAACGCAACGGGCCGGTCAGGTATGCCGCATCATCCGGCAGTCAGTCCCGGAGCAGCGGATCGCCGGTTTCCCGTGCGGCGTCTCCGTTTTTTACAGGAACCGCGCCGAAGAAAACATCCGCGCTGCTGCCGCGCAGCGGTGATAACACGACCCCAAATGATTATATCATGCTGCCCAGTGTGTGGAACCTGCTGGAACAGCCCGATCAGGAGGAACCGCTGGCACCGCAGCTTGATAATACACCCAAAGCGGAGGGTTACACCTTCCTCGGATGGAATGAGGAATCGGAACCGCAGCCCAAGATCGGTTACACAACGGTGGCTTTTGATCCCGGTACCAGAGAATACCATGTGTATGCTCTGTGGCAAAAGGCAAACCCGGATAATCCCGATAACCCGGATAATCCCGATAACCCGGATAATCCCGATACCCCGGACACCCCCGATAACCCGGATAATCCCGACAATCCGAACAATCCCGACAATCCGAACAATCCCGACAATCCGAACAATCCCGACAATCCCGATACCCCGGACGATTCCAAAGACCAAAACAACGGCACAGTCAAAAAAGACCCCATTCTGCCGCAGACAGGCGTGCTTTGGTGGCCTGTCCCGGTGCTGGCAGTCTGCGGGTTTGCGTTGTTCCTGTTTGCCGTGGCGAAAGATAAGAAACACAAACGCTTAAAGAACGGCCTCCTTCCTGTCATTGCCATTCTCCTGGTTTCTTCCTCGGTTTGCCTTGTACTTTACAACACATGGGACGATTGGAGAGCCGGCGCGGATACGGCGGAGGAACGCAATCGGGTGATTCAATATCTGCCCGACCCGGAGGAAGAAGCCAATGACCCGACGGAAATCAAGTACAGCGGTTCTGACAATATAACGGATATGCCTACCGAGAATGTGCAGGGAACGGATTTTGCGGCGGTACTCAGCATACCGGCGCTGGAGCTGGAACTTCCTGTGCGCGATCAGTGGAGCTATCCGGGACTGCGGCGTTCTCCCTGCCGCTACAAAGGCTCGGCCTATACGGATGATCTGGTGATCTGCGCGCATAATTACAACGCCCATTTCGGCAGAATCAAGGAACTTGCCAAGAAAGACGAGGTCATTGTGGTGGCGATGAACGGCGACGTCTTCCGTTATCAGGTAGAGGAAGTGACCGCCCTTTCACCGTATGCCTATCAGGAGATGACCGATTCGGCGTATGATCTGACCCTCTTTACCTGCACGGTGGGCGGCGCACAGAGAGTGACCGTCCGATGCGGTCTGGTGAACTTTCAGCCGCATTCGCCCCATCTGATTCAGTCGCAGCATGTGTTTTTCTGATCACACGCTGGGACGATGTTTCGCCGGAATGAAGTCAAAACCGCAGGCAATCCTTTGTATGATTAACCCGGGAAACATTTGTTTCCCGGGGATTTTGGCAAAAGATGGCGGAAAATATGCCGGTTGCCTTGGCAGCGGCAGGACGCACATGATGTTCAATCATTTTGACCATTCGGAGGTGGTGAAAAAATGAAGAAAATGGTTGTTTTATTTTCATTTTTTTATGGTTTTTTGGTTAGTGGATTATTGGCTCATTTCTTTATGTTAATTGTAGTTAGTTCATTTCCGACTGATTTTTCTCATTTTGAACATATTTTTACTAAGATTATATTGTCAATTTTGGTTTTATTTCTTTTTGTTACGGTTTTATGCCATATTATTAAATTAAAAAGATTGTTAATTACCAAAAAAGAAAAAATCTGTATGTTCCTTTATTCTTTGTTTTTAGGCTTGCTTTTTACTATTCCATTGTATTTTGTGTGGGCATTTCTTTCTGATTTCATATATTAGGGGAGGTCTATCCTGGATGCAATGACAGGCATGCCGATGAGATGCCCGTTTAATACTAAGAGCCTATCAAAAGCAGACAATTAGTATAAAATCATGTTTTGATGGGGTCGTCAGATTCTGAAAATGGATTTTCCCGGGCTGATTGTTTTTGTTCTTGTAATTGGCATCCTATTGTGGTACTATATTGTCATAGAACGATTATCCATTCCTATCATTGCGAGGCGGATTGTTATGACGTACAGAGAACAGTTGATGCAATACATAGAGAAGAAATACAAGGCGGCGCCGGAATATCTGTGGATGCGATTTCCCGACTATGCGGTATTCCGGCACGCTGACAATGGCAAGTGGTTCGGGCTTGTTATGAATGTGAGTAAAGAGAAGCTTGGATTGGACGGTCACGAAACGGTGGATATCCTTAACGTCAAGCTCCCTGATCCTCTTTTGGCTGAAATGCTGATGCAGCAGCCCGGCTACTTCCGCGGCTACCACATCAGCAGGGGAAACTGGATATCCATTTTGCTGGACGGCTCCGTTCCTATGGAGGATATTGGTCGGTGGCTGGAAGAAAGCTATCTGACAACGGCGTCCAGACAGAAAAAGCAGAAGCTTCGCCCTCCGAAAGAATGGCTCGTGCCGTCTAATCCGAAGTTCTATGACATCATACAGGCTTTTGAGGACGCAGATGAAATTGACTGGAAGCAAGGCGCAGGAATCAAAAAGGGCGATACGGTTTTTATGTATGTCGGTGCGCCTGTTTCCGCCATATTGTATCAATGCAAGGTGACGGAAACAGATATTCCGTTTGCGTATGACGACGGAAATGTACATATGAAAGCGATTATGAAAATCAAGCTTCAAAAGAAATATGAGCCGGACAGATTTACCTTTCAGAAATTAAAAGAGGAATACGGAATCTATGCGGTCAGAGGCCCGCGAAGTGTTCCGCCATCACTGAGCGATGACTTGAAAGGGTAAGTGAAATTCATCCATAGAAAAGAGGAATCCGTATGCGCGTTTTTGCTTTGGAACTCAACAATGACATCAAGGGCATAGTACAAAGGAAAGATTACATTGAGGAATGTATCAAAAAACTACCGTCGCCGGAGCTGGTGGTGCTGCCGGAACTGGCGCTTTGCAGCTATATGGCGAGTCAGGAAATCTGGCAGTATGCGGACGACTGCGGCAAGAATACATCGGAATGGGCCGTTGCCATGGCAAAGAAATACCGTACATACATAGGCGTCGGCTATCTGGATAAAGAAAACGGCGATTATTACAACCGATACATGCTTGCCGGAGCGGAAGGCGTTTGCGGGTACGTTTCCAAATCAGAGGGAGAAAGCGCGGTATTCAAACAAGGCAACTTCGGCAGCGTTATTCCAACGCCTTTCGGAAAAGTCGGCGTTGCCATTTGCTATGATTCCCGGCGCAGGCATTTCTATGAGAATGTGAAAGACGAAGAATTATCCATAATTCTCTTCCCTCACGGAGCGCCAGCCGATCCAAAACAGCCCGAAAAAGAACAACAGGAAAACGATACCCGCTGCATGAAGTACGTCGAAGCGTTCGGCGTGCCGGTCGTGTATGTCAACAGTAAAGGCAGTCTGGAATATATGCCCGGCATGATGGGCGCAATGATGCAAAAACACGGGTTCCGGATGAACGGCATGAGCAGGATCTACGCAAATGACGCGGTTCCGATTAACACAGGCATTCCGGATGTAATGGCTGCGGAGGTCGTTGTATCTCCTAAACGGCGCGTAAAAGAAATCAAATTTCACGGAAAAGATATTCTCCCCGGAAACTGGCTTTTCAGACACCTGATTCTGGCGCCTGATACAAAAGCAGGTCTGAAGTCTTACGAGGCGAATCGCGGGAATTTTTAAATCTACGCCATGCAAAAATTCCGACGGTTCTGTCTGTTATGTGATTGGTGTTCTGAAATCCATATGCCAAGCGCTTCAAAAGCATGACGGTGATCTGCTCCATATCATCATCACTGACAGGAAAATGACGGAATGATACTTATGTTCCTCCCTTACTCACATGCGTGCCTACGAAGCGTAGGTTGTTTATTTTGCCATCGCGCATTATAATAACAGGGCAAGGAGGTAATGATTTATGAATCAGTATGTAACAGGCGCCATGATCAAACGGCTTCGGGAGAGCAGAAAAATGACCCAGCATCAACTGGCGGAGAAGCTATCGGTCAGCGATAAGGTGATTTCCAAATGGGAAACAGGACGCGGATATCCTGACATTTCCCTCATTGAACCGCTTTCTGTTGCGCTGGGAGTATCTATCATAGAACTGTTTTCCGGCGAGAATATCGTCAACACGAACAGGGCATTCCATATGCTGCGGATGAAGCTGCATGTCTGTCTGATCTGCGGCAATGTGATACAGAGTACCGGAGAGGCGATTGTCAGCTGCTGCGGAATGGTTCTCCCGTCTCTGGAAGCGGAACCCGAAGACGACGAGCATCCTCTGTGCGTTGAACAGGTAGAAGATGAATATTATGTTACGATTTCCCACGAAATGAGCAAAGCGCATTACATTTCATTTATTCTGGCCGTAAAGAATGACGGCTGCGAAATCAGAAAGCTCTATCCGGAAGGAAACGCGGAAGCACGTTTCAAGATCAGCGGGACAAAATGTATCTATTATTACTGCAATCGGCATGGTTTGTTCAGAGCATCTGTACGATGAATTACAGTTTGTCAGAAAGCGCTGCCCATTTGCAATAAAAAGGAGCGTGTGCGGCGTAAAGATCGAAGAAATCGAAGCCCCGCTGATGCTGAAAATCCGTTGGCTGGACAAGCTGGTTGACGAACTCGCCAAGGGAAAACCTATAGATAAAATAAAGAGATAAAGGAAGTGCGCCTATTTTATGAAAAGAATCATACTTTTGATGTTTGCTGCCGTTTTTTATTTATCACGGGATGTTCATCTGCTGGTCAGGCTGTAGACAGCGACGGCACGGTGTACCAGAGTTACCGAAGAATCTCTCAGGAAGAAGCCCAAGCGATGATGACAAAGGACGACGGGCATATTGTGGTAGATGTCCGCAGACAGGACGAATACGATGCGGGCCATATTCCCGGAGCAATCCTGATCCCCAACGAAAGCATCGGGACGCAGCAGCCAGAGGAACTGCCGGATCTGGATCAGATTATCCTGATCTATTGCAGAAGCGGCAACCGCAGCAAACAGGCCGCGCAGAAGCTGTTTGATATGGGCTATACCAACATTTACGAATTCGGCGGCATTAATACGTGGACAGGTGAAATAGTCACGAAATCAGAATAAGTATGGAAAGGCATTCGGCTGCGGTCGGGTGCTTTTTTTTCGTAACGGCCAAATAAAAAAAGCGTAAGCAAGAACAAAAGGAAAACCGCCGAGAACGGGGTGTGGAGTATAAATTCAGTCCATTGGCACAGGCGGTGGCGGTGAGGGAGGAAACAGATCATGGTGGGTACTGACGGGCTATCGGATTTTGTGCCACTGGAATTCTCGTCTGGGGTACAGTTGGTGCATTTCTGAACTTCAGCATAGTGTCTTCTGCGAATTATCCTTGGCGGGACATACACTACTTCATCACGCATGAATTCCCTGCCGACGACTTTCATTTCACTTCCGCAATTGTCGCAGAGGGTATTCTCCGCTTTGTGGAGAACTTCGTCTATGGGCAGATCCTTCATGATCTCATCATGGGTTCTCTTGGGTTCCGGTATGACCATTGATAGCTATGGTTTCTTCTTTGAACGTGGTTTCTTTTTCGGTTTCCGTCTCGTCAAAAAGACAGGTCTGCCCGGCTTCTTCTGTCAAGACAACTTCCGTCCTTTCGGTTTTCTGTCCGTAGACCTGCATTTTCATTTTTGAGCTTCCAAAAAAATTAAAAAACCTCAATTTCTTCAGATTAGCTTCAGATGAGGGTGTTATCATTAACACATAAGGCAGACGCCTGGTTGAAAAACACATCGCAGGAGGTAATTGATAATGGAAGAAATCAAGGAAGATACGGCACAGAACGAAGTCGAGAACGTGGCATCGGAAGAAGAAGCAATCGCTGTCGACGCAATGATTGAAACAAGCTTGGAGACAAATGAAAAGAAACCGGATAAACAGGGCAATTCCGTAAAGAAAAAAGTATGGCCGAAGGTAATTCTTTAGATATGAAAAACGCGCTCGAAGGCAAATCGGAAATCACCCATGAATACGCGATGGATATTCTCGAACAGGTCTATCAGTACATTTCTCCGACGATCTTTACCGACTGGTCAGTCATATACTATCAGAACGATTTCACTATGGATGTCGCCACTAACAAGGATTTCGACAACGTATATCACCTTGCGCCAAAGGATTTTAAATAATAATACATACGAGGAGGTTCATTCATGAAAAAGCAAACGGAAAAGAAAAACAGAATGCGGGCCAAAAGAGTTTTAGCCGTTCTGGGTATTGGTCTGCTGCTTTTTGTGATTGTAGGTGGGGTCACGTTATACAAACCCGTCAAGACAGTCATGAGCGCAGCGCAGATGGATGACGGGATTTATAAAATCAATTATCAAAATGATTACAAACTGGATAAGGCTCTTTCTTCGAACATCACGACGGAGCAAGACCTTCTTGATTTTGTTTCGGATACTTTTTTTCTGGGGATTCCGTTGGACGCTAATCAGGACTATGTAGCATGCAGTGCGTTTTTGACGCAGAATGAGGAGGGACAGTATCTCACCGGCCGTAATTTCGACTATTCCGAGACCGACCTGCTCGCAGTCTATACCAATCCCGCCGACGGATACGCTTCGATAGGCATGGCGCCCCTTGCTTCGCTGAATATAGGAGTGACTGAAGGCATTAAAGCCACGAGCAAAATCGGCAGGATATTGATGCTTGCCTCGCCGTATATGTGTGTGGACGGAATCAATGAGAAAGGACTTATGATTGCCGTTCTCGATCTTGCTCCCCCGCGCATCAGGCAGGATACCGGAAAGCCAAAGATCAATACCATGGTGGCGGTTCGTATGCTTCTCGACCGCGCGTCAACCGTCGACGAAGCTGTAAAAATGCTGGAAAAATATGATTTTAACTCCATGACGTTGTATGCGCAGCACTTGTTTATCGCGGACGCGGAGGGAAATTCCGCCGTTGTCGAATGGCAGCTGAACAACAAGTTCGGGGAGGAACCGGGATACCACATGAAAGTAACCGATAGTCCGGTCTGCACGAATTTCTGGCTTTGCGACGGAGAAACTGCCGACAAATGCCAAAGATTCGATACCCTGACGAAGCTCCTTGCCGAAAAGCCAGTGAACACATCTGAGGATGCCTTGAACAATTTGGAAGCCGCGAGCATGAAAAATACGGAATGGTCGTGTGTTTACCAACTTTCGGATTTCTCGGTGGAGGTAGCCCTTGACAATCAGTATGGCAAAGGCTATCATTTATCTCCGGCTGATTTTCAATGAAATCAGCTAACCCAAAGGAGATTATTCTCATTTTAGACAGGTTTCATTCTTGATTATTTTAATTTTATCAACACAAAGTCCCCATGTTCCCCAATATCGGACAAGGGGACTTTTTCAATACCTTCAGTCGGTTTTTTCTGTATACCATTTATAATATGATGTTTACGATTGCGCCCAGAGACCAGCCCCGAAGAAATCCGGACACCATAGTGGAGAGTGTTTTCACCCCCTCCCATATGGCGGGAGGCATATGCCGAAAAGCAGCAGTCGGGTGCGAAAGCGTTCCGGGAAACTGTCGGTCCTGCCGCAGACCAAATGAGAAAGGTATATTTTGATAAGTAAGAGGATTTTTCGGTAAATACAGCAAGCGTCTTTTTCTGATTTGTTATGTCATTTTTAATAAATTATTTAATAATTAATATTGCATTTTTCCACATTTGCTATTGATTTCTACCCTTATATATGTTAAAATAAACAGAAAAAGGTTTTACTGTGTCAATTTGAAAGAGTATACCTTTTGAAATCTTTGATTAAGCAAAAGGAAGGAGCCGCACATTGTTTCAACACAATCAGGAAGCCAATAGAGCGGCTCTTTTTTTGTTGTTCGGCAAAGGCACGACAGGCTTTATGCCGATTTTATTATGAAACGGAATTTATCGCCGCAGAGCGCGATGAGGCTGGAAGCGCTTCGTCGCGTGTTGGAATATGGCAGAAGGCTGGCTGTATAAATTGCGTTTTGAGGAGTCAGAAATACAATGAGTAAGACGGAAGAAAAAAGAAAAATCAGCTTCAGTCCTCCCGACATCAGTGAGTTGGAAATTGCGGAAGTTGCAGATGCTCTTCGGTCGGGGTGGATTACGACAGGGCCGCGCACCAAGTTATTGGAGCGCAGATTGGCCGCCTACATAGAAAACGGCAGTACTGCGACAGACTGCAATAAAACGGAAGCTGTGACGAGGTACAGCAACCGGGTGGTTTGCCTGAATTCTGCGACTGCCGCTGAGGAATTGAACCTTCGTGTGCTTGGCATCAGTGAAGGGGATGAGGTGATTGTTCCGGCCTATACCTACACGGCGACAGCCAGTGCGGCAGTCCATTGCGGCGCGAAGGTGATCTTTGTGGATATTCAAAAGGACGGCGACGATACCACGCATATGCCCGAAATGGATTATAACAAACTGGAAGCGGCCATTTCTGAGAAAACGAAAGCCATTGTTGCCGTTGATCTTAGCGGAATTGTTTGTGACTACGACAGGATATTTGAAATAGCAAAGAAAAAAAAGGACTTATTTAAGCCGATGGATGTTCACGACAATCCTCTGTCGGATTTATCGTCGCGGATTCAGCATGCAATGGGCAGAATCGCGGTTGTGGCGGATGACGCGCACAGCTTGGGAGCAAGCCGCGTTTTTGACGGGAAAAGAATGAACTGCGGCGCGATCGCGGATTTTACTTCGTTCAGCTTCCATGCCGTCAAAAATTTTACCACAGCAGAAGGCGGCGCAGCGGCATGGCGCACGATACCGGGAATTGATAATGAGGAAATCTACAAAATGTATCAGCTTCTTTCACTGCACGGCCAGAATAAGGATGCACTGGCAAAGACCAAACTGGGTGCGTGGGAATATGATATTGTCGGCCCATGGTATAAATGCAATATGACCGATATTATGGCGGCAATTGGCCTTCGTCAGCTTGACAGATATCCGCAGTTATTGAAGCGTCGCACGGAAATTATCAAAAAATACGACGCTGTTTGTGACGAGTTGGGGATTTTTCATTTAATTCACCATACCGACAACATGGATAGCAGCAATCATCTGTATCTGACAAGGATTCCCGGAATTACCGAAGAACAGCGCAATAAGGTGATTGAGGAAATGGCGGGACGCGGTGTGGCCACCAATGTGCACTACAAGCCGCTTCCCCTGATGACGGCTTATCAGGCGGACATCGCTGATTATCCCCATTCGTATGCGTATTATCAAAATCTGATTACACTTCCGCTTCACACTTTGCTGACAGATGAAGATGTGGAGTATGTAACGACAGTCTTCAAAGAAGTTGTCAGTGCATATATTTTATAATCTGGAGATGACAAAATGCTGAAAAAGTGGGAAAAGCTTCCGGATTATATGAGAACTCCCGAAGTGAAGCCGTATTATGACGCGTTGAAGAAAAAACAGATGTCCCTGTTTTGCAAACGCGTGTTTGACTTCTGCACGGCATTTATTATGCTGATCGTCCTTTTTCCTGTGATGCTTTTGATTGCTGCTTTGATAAAACTCGATTCCAAAGGCCCTGTGTTTTATCGACAAGAGCGTGTGACAACCTATGGTAAGCATTTTCGCATTCATAAGTTCCGCACAATGGTCAGCAATGCTGACAGGATTGGTTCGGCTGTCACAGTGGGACGGGACAGCCGGATTACGAAAACGGGGAATTGCCTGCGAGGATTGAGGCTTGATGAACTTCCACAGCTTATTGATGTTCTTCAAGGTACGATGTCCTTTGTCGGCACACGACCTGAGGCGGTAAAGTATGTGGAGCAATATAAGCCGGAATACTATGCCACTTTGCTTTTGCCTGCCGGAATAACCAGCGAGGCGAGCATACGTTATAAAGACGAAGCGGATCTGTTGGATGCAGCGGAAGATGTGGATAAAGCTTATATAGAGCAGGTGCTTCCGGGCAAGATGAAATGGAATCTGGACAGCGTGATGCGTTTCGGCTTCTGGCGTGATATCGCCACGATGTTTCGCACGGTGGCAGCGGTACTGTGGAAGGATTACTCGGAAGACGTTGTAAATGAAAAATAAAGGAATTGATGTAATATGGAGAAATATTCAGTATTGATGACAGTTTATACAAAAGATAATCCTGAATATTTTTCGTTGGCACTTGACAGTATGATTCATCAATCGTATCCGCCTGACGAAATCGTATTGGTGAAAGACGGCCCTATCATTGACTCTCTTCAATCCGTTATAGACAGTCGTGTATCTGAAGGTGTTCCTATTGTCGAAGTACAACTCGCGCAGAATATGGGACTGGGACTTGCCCTCAATGAAGGAATCAAGGCCGTAAAAAACGAATTGATAGCCCGTATGGATGCAGATGATTATTCCCTGCCGGAGCGATGTGAGCTTCAAGTGAAGGAATTTGAAAAAAATCCCGATCTGGATATCATTGGCTGTCCCGTGTTGGAATTTGTAGGCGACATAGACAACATCGTGGGGGAAAGAAAGGTTCCTCTCACCAATGAGGAAATCTATCGGTTTGCCAAAAAGCGCGACCCCTTCAATCATCCTACTGTCATGTACCGGAAGTCAAAGGTGGAAAAGGTCGGCTGTTATTCCAACTACCGCAAGAATCAGGATACCGATCTTTGGATCAAAATGCTGTCTGACAATGCGGTATGCATGAATCTGAGCGAACCGGTGTTCAGATTTCGGTTTGACGAGGGAACATATAAGAAGCGCAAGTCATGGGTAAACACAAAAATATTAATTGAAATACGGTATAAGGCATGGAAATCCGGCTTCAATTCCTTCGGTGAATTTTTCATCGTAGCTGCCGCGCAGCTGGCAATGTATATTCTTCCGCTGGGATTTCAGAAATTTTTGTATAAAAAAATATTGAGGAGATAAAGAGTTATGAGCCTTGAGCAGGAAATTAACTATCAGTTAAATAAGTACCCAAAGCTGAAAAAGGGAATCAAATCAGTATACCAGCATATGATGTATGCCATATCTCCTAAAATAAAAAGCGAGGGCCATATTACCCGTATTTCACCTGATGATGCAAACCATGAATATTTTTTTGGATATTATGATAAATCGCCGTGGGATAGCAGCGATCGTTATATGCTTTGCCTGAAGGCAAATGATACATGGTCGGATGTCAGTCCAAAAGAAAAAGCTGACATCTTATTAATTGACACGGCAAAAGAGGAAGATGACCCGGAGCGCATCAGAAATCTGGCGTCAACAAATGCGTGGAATGTGCAGCAATCGTGTATGCTCCAGTGGCTTGGGCCTGATTACAGCAGCAGGATTCTGTATAATGATTTTCGCAACGGAGCATATTGCGCCGTCATTTTAGAATTGGCAACCATGAAAGAGACGGTTATCCATGCGCCGGCGTACACGGTTTCTGCTGACGGCAAAACAGCGCTGACGCTTGATTTCAGCCGATTGTACAACCTTCGTCCGGGATACGGCTATTACAACGTGCCCGAAAAGACGAAAGATGCTGCACTGCCGGATGAGCCTTGCATTTGGAAGATCAATCTGGAAACAGGGGATGTCGCACCGCTTCTCAAATATACGGATTTTGCAGTGTTTCAGCCAAGACCCGAAATGCAGGAAAAGGATTCGGTGCATAAAGTCAATCACCTGATGCTCAGACCTGACGGCAAAAGATTTATGGTACTTTACCGCTGGATTGTCGGACAGAGGAAATATACCCGGCTTGTAACCTGCAATATAGACGGCAGCGATATGTATGTTCTTTCTGATGATGATATGGTCAGTCATTGCTTCTGGAAAGACGATGAAACGATTCTTGCTTTTGAAAATAAAAAAGACGGCGGTCCCGGCTACTATCTGATGAAGGATCAGACCCAGGAATATGTTCGCTGCTGGTCTGAGCTGACAGGCGACGGTCATCCGAGTTATTCCCCCGACAGAAGCAAAATTGTCACTGATTCGTATCCCGACAGGGCGCGTATCCAATATCTGCGTGTGATGAAGGATGAGAATAGTCAACCCGAAATCGTGGCCAAAGTGTTTTCTCCTTTCAAATATGATAATGATACCCGCTGTGACCTTCATCCGCGATGGAATCATGCAGGAGACAGGATTTGCTTTGATGCGGTGTTTGAAGGACACAGGGGACTGTATTGTGTGGAGTTGAATGGTTAGTATGAAGAAGATCCTGTACGTTGTTGACTCGCTTAAGAAAAGATTTGGGGTTACATCTGTCGTGACAAATTACCTCAGTCACATTGATTTTACCGAAATATCAGTGGATCTGCTGGCGTATGATTCAAGCGAAGAAGAAATTGTATCCTATCTGCAAAGCTTAGGGTGTCAGGTTTATTTCATGCCGGAGTTATCTCTTACCAGCATTAGGGAATACATGCGTTTTCTGGATGTGTTTTTTGAGGAGCATCACTATGATATCGTGCATTCTCACTTTAATCAGGTAGACTATTTTGTATTTTCGATTGCCAAAAAACATGGCGCCAAAACTTTCATTTCTCACAGTCATAATACTAAATTTTCTGAAAACAGACTGAAAGCAATCCGCAATATGATGATGTGCCTGCCGGCACGTCATAAAGCTACTTATTGGGCTGCCTGCGGCGAAAAAGCGGGACAGGCTTTTTATGGAAAGAAATTTACTCATTCTGGAAAAAGGCTGATTGTGAACAACGCTATTGAGTGTGAAAAGTTTCGATTTAATCCCGAAATCAGGAAACAGATCCGATCGGATTATAAGATTCCGGATGAAACTGTGCTGGCGGGATGTGTCGGCAGCTTTAAGCCTCAGAAAAACCAGATTTTTCTGGTCGATGTAATTGACGAATTAATCAGGCGCCATGCGGATAAATATATGTTTTTGTTTGCCGGAAGCGGCGATACCTTGGAAGCGGTGAGGCAGGCTGTTCATGAAAAGCAATTGGATTCGTTTGTCATCTTCGCGGGAACCGTAAGCAATGTTGATCAATTGCTGCAAGGATTGGATGTTTTTCTGATGCCTTCGTTATATGAAGGACTGCCGGTATCTGCCATAGAAGCGCAGGCGGCCGGACTGCCTTGTATTATCAGCAACAATGTAACCGATGAAGTGGCTTTGGGTGAGACGACGTATCTGGATTTGGATCATCCGGAAGAATGGGTAACTGCGATTGAAAAATACAGTTTATACAACCGCAAAGATGATAGTGATAAAATAAAAGAGGCAGGCTATGATATTGATTGTGAGGCCAATCGTCTGAGAGAGTTTTATCTCCATGTGTAATCGGAGGATTCGCTGTTGAGCCATTTTATTCTTTATGATGGAAATATCGGAAAGGTGAAATATGAAGATACTTTTGATGGGATGTTTCAGAGTTGCCAATAACGGAAACATATACGGCGGAGCGGAAAAATCAATTATCAAGCTTGCCAATTGGCTGGCGGAAAACACGGATCATGCCATCACCCTGGTTTCAGTAGAAGGTGAGGTTCAACCGTACGAAATAAGTGATAAGGTTACATTTCAAGGATATCCGCTTCTTCAAAACGGAAAACTGTCCGTTCACTGGCAGATGTATCAAAACACGGTACGTGCCATCAAGACCTATAGGCCGGACATAGCGGTCAGTTTTTGGATACATCCTGCGCTGTATGCGTTTATGTATGATAGAAATCTGAAATTGATTTTTTCTGAACGAAACGATCCCAGATTGGAATACGGTATTATGTCAAGGCTGGCGCGCAGTATCGTTTTGAAAAAGGCAAAAGGCATTGTCTTTCAGACACAAGATGCGCAGAATTATTTTAAGGAGAAAATCAGACGGAAATCAATGGTGATACATAATCCCATATATGTATCCAAAACAAACGGTGTAAAGATGGCAGACCGTGATTCCCGCATTGTTACGGTAGGCAGGCTTGAAAGGCAGAAGAATCAGGAAATGCTGATTCGCGCATTTTGTCAAATCAAGGACAGGTATCCGGATCTGACGCTGGAAATCTATGGGGAAGGTTCTTTGCGAAATGAACTGCAAGGTTTGATTGATGAAATGAATCTGAAAGAACGGGTCTGTTTAAAGGGAACCTGCCCAAATGTGCTGGAGCGTATTCGCAGCGCAAGATTGTTTGTTCTTCCATCTCTGTACGAGGGAATGCCTAATACATTGATGGAGGCAATGTCAATGGGGATTCCCGCCATCAGCTCTGATTGTCCCTGTGGCGGGCCGCGCGAGTTGATTGATGATAAGGTGAACGGGTATCTGTTTAAAAATACAGATATGGAAAGTCTAGTATCTGTGATGACGGAGGTACTGGATCATCCCGACGAAAGTGTTTCGAGAGAAGAACAGAAAATATGTGATACACATTCTCAGGATATTATTTTTTCCTTGTGGAAGGATTATATCGAAAGATGTTGGAAAAGTGAATGAGGTGAAAGAATGTCCGGCAGTAAAACAAGACGCAGAGTGCATATACTTTTGATTTCCCTGATTATCTGGTCGGCACTGTGTTTTTCAGCAAGTGCACATATTTTGTTGTATGTCGCGGTGGTTGCATTAAGTACCGGGGTTGTAATACTGGATTATTTATTGGGGTATAGAAACAAAAGACAGAATATTTTCTCATATGTTTTGTGGGTGCTTATTTTTAACATGGTTTTGTTTTGCTATGGCTTTGACTCACCTTACGGAGGATACAGTATTCCCTATCATATAACAACTGTTCTAGCCGTTCTGATGGTTTATTGTTTAATGGCTGCGCACCGTGATGAATTGTTTCAGTTTCTCTTTTGGGTGTCCTGTTTATCAACCGTCATCATCACTGTTTACCTGCTTTTGGGTGAACGTGAAATGCTGATGAACAAGTTTGCTTATATTATGATGGGAACCAGTTGGTACCGTCTTGGAAATGCGTTGCATATAAACCCCAACACGATTACGCTTTATTATTGGATTCTTTGTATTCCGGTAGTTTATGCGTTATTTACAAAAGAGTACAAGCTGAATAAGCTGGTACTTCTGACGGTACTGCTGATTCAGGTCACGGTAGTTTTATTGACCGGCTCCAAAAAAGGGATACTTCTGGTCTTTATTGTTTTTCTGGCAATTCCTTTTGTCAGTGATAAGGCAAGCACCAGGGCAAAATCTTTTTTGGTATCGGGAATGGTTGTCGCCGTTTTAGTCTATTTAACATTTACCAATCAGTTTTTCTTCAATTTGATTGGGCATCGAATCGTGGATTTGTTTAATCATTATGGGATTTCCGTCCATACAATATATAAAAATGATTTGACAGGAACCTCTACCGACTTACGTGACAGATTAATTGCTATTGCCATGGATATGTTCTGGCAAAAGCCGTTTTTGGGATGGGGATGGAACGCCGTGGAAGCGAGAGGCGGACTTCATCTATATGCTCATAATAATTATGCGGAGTTATTAGCCTGTATGGGATTGTTTGGATTTATCGTTTATTACTCATACTATGCTGTTCTTGTCATGAAGTTATTATTGAAAAAAGGGACATTTAATACTCGTTTTAATTTTGTTTTGCTTCTCTGCGTGTTATTCATTGACATGACCTCCATTAATATGTACGGCGGCATAGTAACATATTTCATTCTGGCTGTAATATCACTGAACATGGAAAGGAATGACTCTGTAAATGATCAGCTCCCGGCAAGAGTTAAATGAATTTTTGACATATGAATATCAAAAATATTTTCAGAATCTATCACAGTGGAAGTATAGAGCGCTGTTATGTGCGCATGATGAAAGAGCTGTCATCTGGCATTATCAAAAATGCTTAAGAAAAACGGAGTATCATTATAACACCAAGCATCGGTTGAGATATTTATTAAGTCGTATAAAGCTTAATAAATTGACTGTGAAATACGGTATGAATATTGGAATCAATTCTTGTGATAAAGGATTGAAAATCATGCATATTGGCCCCATACTGTTTAACGGTAATGTAAAAGTCGGAAAAAACTGCTCTGTTCATATTAATACGGCTATCGTTGCAAGAGGAACAACGGATGAAGTTCCCGTTTTGGGAGATGACATTGTCATTGGTGTTGGAGCAACTATACTGGGAGGAATACAACTTGCCGACGGAATAGCCGTTGGAGCAGGTTCGGTTGTGAATAAATCATTTGATGAACCTGAAATAGCGATTGCAGGCGTTCCGGCCAGGAAGATTTCGGACAATGGCAGAAGTAAATGGGCAAACCGAAAAAAATCTGAGTGAAGGAAGTATGGGGAGTTGAACAGTATTATCAATTTTCTATCTCAGCCAAGAAAAATTGTATTGGGTTTATGTTCCCGAGGATTCCTGCGTTTCATTTCAGATGAACAGTATCTGAAAATGCGATTGGAAGATTTGTTTGGCAGCAAGCCTGATCTGGAGAATCCCCGGACTTTTTGCGAAAAGCTGCAATGGCTGAAGCTGCACGACCGAAACCCGGCATATACCGCTATGGTTGACAAATATGAAGTAAAAAGACATGTCGCAGAAAAAATAGGGGAGCAATATATTATTCCGACAATAGGCGTATGGGATAGCTTTGATGAAATTGATTTTGACGCCTTGCCGGAGCAGTTTGTTTTAAAATGCACCCATGACAGCGGCGGATTGGTCATATGCAGGGATAAATCGAATTTTGATATGGCAAAGGCAAGACAAAAAATCAATCGGTCATTAAAGAGAAATTACTACTATCTGGGCAGAGAGTGGCCATATAAAAATGTGAAACCCCGTATCATTGCTGAAAAGTAAGGTAAGCGTGCTTATACGTTATTGGGATATAAAATAGGGTGGAATAAGACATGAATGAAGTTCTTTCACAGGACGAAATAGACCAGCTTCTCCAGGCCATCAGCTCGGGCGAGAGCGAATCGGACGATTTTAAGCCGGTCAGCGATACTCGTCGTATAAAGATATACGACTTCCGCCGTCCGGACAAGTTCTCCAAGGAGCAGATACGTACTGTCTCCAATA
>CAMHAV010000009.1 GCA_946182865.1 uncultured Clostridia bacterium | reverse complement strand
CCTTTCCATTTTGTAATTGATCGATTCACATATCATCCTGACGTCAAAGCGCAGTCACGATATATAGCGTCCGCCGACATCCATATGCTTCACTCCGGTGTCATCTCCTACAAATGTTATAAAGCCGTTGTAATCACCTACATCTCCTGAGATGCTCCAGTCTTCTTCAATAGTTTTATAGCTGCGATTATCAAAAACGATTTCATACGAAGATTCAATCTGCTCAGGTGTGCAGCCTATTTTGATGCCCTTTTCGGTTACGAATTCGGGATGATAAAGTCTAACGGTACTCATCGTAAATTCTCCCATGCCAGGAAAAGAATGACCGTCACCTGACGCCCTGAACGTGAAAATCTCCCAAGGCGTTTCAACGTACAACGAAGCGAAATCATTCTCCGTAAACTCTTTACCGATTGCGTTGATATCGTATTCGGTAAACTGCTTTTTATCAAATTGATAATCGAAATACGCGTTATCCAAATCTACTGAGCCGCCATCATTCACATTTAAGTCGGATGAACCTCTCATATCCATTATGGGTATATCATAATCGTTTAATAATACAATAAGCTGGTGAAACGTATAATACCTGTCGATAGGATCGCCAACATTAAAGCCTCCTTCATCTGAAATTTTAAATGGTTCATAATGAATTTTTTCAGATTTTTCAGAAATTGAAGAAACCGCATCCTCACTATTATTCGTTTCCATTGCTCCGCATGATACACACAACTGCAAGCATAACGCTCCCGATACCATCAAAGACAGCAAAGCGAATTTATTTTTTTCATAATGCAACACCTCTATTATTTTTTAATATAAAAATGCACAGAATCACTTGCAAGAATGTACAAGCCATTTTTTTAGCTAGATTTATTAGTTCTTTACTGCGAAATGTTGGTAAAAAGCGAATTGTTTGATTACCCCGCCAGATGCAGCACATTCAGTAACAACAGCCAGCTGATGCCGTAATACGTGACGACGGCAACCAAGTCGTTGACAGTAGTGATGAGCGGCCCGGACGCAACGGCAGGGTCAATTTTGATTTTTTTGAAGAACAGCGGGATAAAGGTTCCCACCGCGCTGGAAATCAGCATCGCGAGCATCAGCGAAGTGCCGATACAGCCCGATACGGCAAAGGAAAAGAGCGCGGTTTTGTGTTTAAAGAGCATGATATAGCATCCTACCGACAGAAAGGAAAGCAGTCCGAGCAGAATGCCGTTGCAAAGTCCCACGCGCATTTCCTTTGTGACTAAATGCAGCTTTTGCTGAAAGGAGAGATTTTCGTCTGTCAATACGCGTATGGTGACCGCGAGCGACTGCGTGCCGACGTTGCCCGCCATGTCGAGAATGAGCGACTGAAACGCCATGATGAGCGTGAGCTGCGCCACGACGGTTTCAAACGCCCCTACCACGGCGGACACAGCAAGACCGAGTCCCAGCAGTACCAGCAGCCACGGCATACGTTTTTTCATGCTTTCCACGAGCGGCTCCTGCAAATCCTCTTCGGCGGTCAAGCCGGCCAGACGGGCGTAGTCTTCGCCCATCTCGTCATCGACCACTTCAATGATGCTCTGGGAGGTGATCACGCCCAGCAGACGGTTGAAATTGTCAAGCACAGGAATGGAATTTTCCGAATAGTCCTTGAGTTTTTCAATGCAGTCGTCAATGGTTTCATTGGCATAGACATAGGGGAAAGATGTGCTGATCAGACTGTCCAGGGAGACGGTGCTTTCGGCGGTGATCAGGTCTTTCAGATCAATCGCGCCGTAGAATTCGTTGTTTTCGTCCACTGTGAAAAGAGTGGAAATATTGTCGTTTTCTTTCGCCTGACGAATCAGCTCTTTCATGGCTTCCTTGACGGTGAGATTTTTTCGGATATGAATCAGATTGGTGGTCATTTTGCTGCCGATTTCGTCCTCATCAAAGGAAGCGATGAGTCGGATATCCTCCCGGATGTCGGGCTGGAGCGCTTCGATGATCAGCTCCCGCTTTTCCTTTGGGATTTCGTGAAGCACAGCGACGGCGGTATCGGTTTCGAGTTCCGAGATGACGTCGGCCGCTTTTTTCACAGGCATTTCCGACAGATAGACGCCTGCCGGTTCCTCGTCCAGATGCTCAAAGATTTCCGCCAGCATATCCACCGTGCAGATACGGCAGAGTTTTTTGCGTTCCTGCGGTGACAGACGGTCCATGACCTGCGCAATATCGTTTCCGTGATAATCCTCCAGCCGTTCCTGCATGACCAGGGGAGAGAGATTGCCCCGGATAATGGATACGATTTCATTTTCATAATCCGGCTTGGCAGCCGCTGCAGAATCCTCCCATACGCTGCCGTCTGTTTTCGTTTTTTCTTTTGCCATAAGTATCACTCCGTTTCATGTTTTGATGAAATGTGCTGCACGAACATTCACCAACAGCAACGGACAAATGAAAAAATGCTCCCGTCTGCAAGAGGGCAGAAAGGAGCGGTCAATATCTATCGGGTTATCTGGAAAGGGAGTCCTGCCACAACGGCGCAGGAGAACACTTCTCACTCGATAATCCGACAGATGCCGTACTTCCGCATTTGCCCCCATAACTATCGCCGTTTGACACTTGAACCCACCTCTTTTTTCGTCAAATTTTGCAACGTCTATATTTTAACACAGTTTTTTGCCAAAGTCAATTCATAATGTATCTGGGAAGTGTGATTTTCCCTCATAAAAACGCGTCGGCGGTTCCTTTTCCATACGGGAAAGGACGGCTGACGCGCTGATGAATTTCATTCTGTTATTTGGAGGTAAGGGCGGCAAATTCCATGACCTCTTCGAGGGGAAGATTGGTATATTCCGCGATTTCTTCCACTGTCAGTTTCCCGCTAAGCAGCATTTTGAAAGCGTTTTTTAATGCCAGGTTTCTGATTTCCGCTTCGGAGACTCTTGCTTCCGCCCGAAAAGCCTTTTCCTCCGCCTGAGAGGCTTTTTTCTGAGCCTGAGAGGCTTTTTCTTCTGCCTGAGAGGCTTTTTCCTCCGCCTGAGAGGCTTTTTCTTCCGCCTGAGAGGCTTTTTCTTCTGCCTGAGAGGCTTTTTTCTGAGCCTGAGAGGCTTTTTCCTCCGCCTGAGACATTTTGGCTTCCGCATCTTGCACCTTATTTTTCATTTCCATAATTTCTTTTTCAGCTTCCGCTCTTCCTTCTTCTTTTAACTCCTGCCAGAATTCACACATATGGCTGACCCCCTCTTTCTCCTTTTTTATTTTACCAGATTTTCCGCGTTTTTTCAATATGCCGGGACAACTTTTTCAGACTTTTGCGCGTTGGGGAAAGGGGAAATATAAACACGCCTGCTGATCTCCCTTCCATGAGGGCAGGACAGCAGGCGCGTTGTTTCTTGTCAATGGATTTCTTGCCAAGCGATTCCGATAGGAAGATGGAAAACCAACCGTCACTCATTCAGACCGGTTCCCACGATGACCCCGCAGGCGATTTTGGCGCCGGAATTGCCGGAGGGCTGCGTCTGAAAATCGTCGTAGGAAGCGTGGAGGATGACGGTCTTGCCGATGACGTCGTCTATGCTGAAGCGGTCGAGCAGCACGGCGTTCCATGCGCTGCCCCCGTTGGCAAAGACAGGCGGAAGATCGCCCGCGTGCTGGGGATGGGGACAATCGTTGGGATTATAATGGTTCCCCGCGTCGGCAAAGGGATCCTCCTCATTGCCGCTGCATGAACCTCCCTCATGAATGTGCATGGCGTGTATCGTTCCGCCGCAAACGTCCTCCGGCACGGGAAGCCCGGACAGGGCGGTAAGTACCAGAACGCCCTCGTTTTCGGGATAAAATACCACCGTTCCCTCGATGTCGGGATAGGCGGACGAACCGAGTATCTGCGCGATCGCGCCGGGCGGACGGCTGATGATCAGTTCCGCGATACCCCCGATAATGCTGTCTGAACCTGTATTCAAAGCAATCACCCTTTCTCATGGATTACTACATCATATGCGCCAAAAGCAAAACAGTCACACGGAAATTTTCGTTCCGCATGACTGTTTTGCTTTTATCGGGATAAAACCCGAAAATGACGAAAAACTTAGATCGAATTCAAAAGGTTTTCCAGTGCGCCGCTCATCGAGTCCGCCGCGTGAAGCAGACGGCGTCGCACTTTGCGCTTGCTCGGCATGCCGCAAACGCCGCAGTATCCGGCCGCGCCTGCCGCAGCGCCCAGCAGCAGCCCTAAGCCGATGCCCTGCACGGTCTTTTTCATCTTGCCGTTCATGTGACTCATCTCCCTTAAATGATACCGTTTCCCAAAAGGAATGAACCATGTGTCAGCGGACAGAAATAGGTTCTGTAAAAATTGCGCAAAAAAACTTTTGAGAAATTTGCGTCCCGTCCGCATTTTTATTATTGACATCGGGACGATTTTAATACATTATATAAGTATGGATTCCTTACAATGGTTTTCCAATATTCATTGCATACATTCTTTCATCGAATGATTCGTGTAATAGAATGATACCTTTTACCTGAAGGATGGATTTTTTGATCATGGCTACACTCAATATTGTACTCGTCGAACCCGAAATTCCCCAGAATACCGGCAACATTGCCCGCACCTGCGCGGCTACCGGCGCGCGTCTTCATCTGGTGGAGCCGATGGGATTCAAGGTGGACGATAAAAAACTCAAACGGGCGGGACTGGATTATTGGTACCTGCTGGATATCACCTATTACGCCTCCCTGGACGATTTTTTCGCTAAAAACGCGGACGGACAGTTTTATTTTTTTACCACCAAGGCGCAGCACACGCATTCCGATATTGCCTATCCCGACAATGCCTATCTCGTTTTCGGCAAAGAGACAGCGGGACTGCCCGAAAAACTTCTGTTTGACAATCCCGAACGCTGCGTGCGTCTGCCGATGATCGGGCAGGCGCGGAGCCTGAACCTATCCAATGCCGTCGCGGTGGGGGCTTATGAGGTACTGCGCCAGTGGGGGTATCCCGAACTGGAAAACCGCGGGCATCTGCGTGATTACAATTGGGATGACGCGCTGCCTCAAAATTGATGAGAAAGGGTGAAACAGACCTTGAAAAAAATATCGAGAATTGCCATTATTCTGCTGCTGATGGCGGGGACGCTGACCACTTTTGTTTTTATGGGGCTGGACAGCCAAAAAGCGCCGGAGGACCGGATGGGCGCACGGAAGAACAAAACGGCTTCTGTCGCGGATGGCAACGGGAAGGAAACGTCGGAAGACCGTTTGCTGGTGATGTCGGAGGAACGCTTTTCCCTCGGCACAGGCGAATCCTGTCAATGCAGCGCACTTTATGATGACGGCAATTTCCCGGAGGGGCTGTCGTGGAGCAGTTCGGATACGGACGTGAGCGAGGTGAATGCCACCGGGCAGGTGACTGCCGTTGCGCCGGGAACCGCCGAAATCACCGCTTCTCTTACCAATGGGCTGCGTGCTTCGGTCAAAGTAACGGTTTACAGCGATCCGAAGGCTTCTGCTTCTGACGCGGTGGATGCTCTTGCCAAAAACGGAAGTGACGACGCGATGAAAAACGTCCGAACGCTGGCGGACACATGGAGCAGGGCCAAGAATGCCCCTGCAAAAAAATACGCGACGCTGATGAATGCGCTGGTCAGTTTTTATACGCACGGAAAAAAGGGGAGCGGCAGTGCTCCCGATTTGTGGAAAGAACTGAGAGCGGCCAATCTTGCGGTTGAACCGGCGGTCAGCGACGGCGTTTTACGGCGTGCGGCGTTGGCGGCGTATTGTCAGGGGGAAAAAGACGCGGCCGACGTCACGGTTTCCTTTACGGGCGACTGTACCCTTGGCTATTTCAACGAAACCGATACGGATAATATGTTTCCCTCTGTCTACCGCAATGCCGGCAGTGTGACCTATCCCTTTGATTTGACGAAAAATGTGTTCGGCGCGGACGACATTACCATGATTAACTTTGAAGGCACCCTCACCGAATCGACCCAGCATAAAGACAAGACGTTCTATTTCAGGGGAGAGCCGTCCTATGTGGATATTCTCACCCAATCCTCGGTGGAAGCGGTCACGCTGGAAAACAATCATTCTTATGATTATTTTGAAAAAGGTTATACAGATACCTTTAACTATTTAAAAGACGCAGGTGTCCGATGCGCGCTTTACCGTTCGCCCGATCCGATTGCGGTGGGGGATTACCGTGTGGCGATGATCGCGGTGTCTATGGTGGGAACCGGCTATACCGAAGAAATCCGCGGCACGGTGGAGCAGTACATCAACCAATACCGCGACAGCAGGACGGTGATTGTCCTGAATCTTCATTGGGGCGTGGAAAGCTCTGATACCCCGGAAGCATGGCAGATCGAAGCCGCTCACAGTATGATCGACGCGGGCGCTGATCTGATCATTGGGCATCATCCGCATGTCATGCAGGGGATCGAGGTCTACAAAGGGCATTATATCGCTTATAGTTTAGGCAATTTCAGCTTTGGCGGCAATTCCGCCGCCATCAATCCGGAAAGTATGATCTTCCGCGCGTCTTTCTCCAAAAACGCCAACGGCAATCTGGCACTCAGCCGCGTCTCCGTGGTACCCTGCTACACGACTTCCTCCGGCAGCACTTCCAACAATTTTAAGCCCACGCCGCTTTACGGCAGTACAGGCAAAGCGGTCATCGACAAGATTGTTTCTCTCAGTGCCGGACTGGAGGGCGGTGTAACCTCCCTGACATGGAGCCGTATCCCGTAAAGAAGATGTTGGATACCGTGGCGATGCAAAAAAATAAGCCGTTCCAAACCATCGTATGAATGGTCGGAACGGCTTATTTTCTGTTTTTTCAGAAACTAATCAGAAAGAAATAATAGATAATTCCTTGGAATTACACGAGAAGCAATAATTACTCAGCGGGGGTCTCAGCAGGGGTTTCCTCAGCGGGAGTTTCCTCAGCGGGAGCTTCCTCAGCGGGAGCTTCCTCAGCGGGAACTTCCTCAGCGGGAACCTCAGCAGGAGCTTCCTCAGCGGGAGTTTCTTCAACAGGAGCAGCAGCTTCATCAGAGGTGGCAGCCTGTGCAACGGCTGTGGCAACAGCTGCGGCCGCAGCGGCGGTAGCTACATTAGAGGTGTTTGCTGCGTTTTCAGTTGTAGCCGGGGTTTCTGTCGCAGCGGAATCAAAAGGGACAGCAGTCTGAACAGCGGGCAGGCAGATGTCAGGGAGTTCCTGGAGGGTAGCGCCGCCGTTGGCAACAGCCTCAGCCTTGAGCTTGTAATAAGCCTCGGTCATGGTTGCCTGCATGTAAGGAGCAAGGTAGATACCGAGCAGACCGCAGGTGCAGACGGTGCCGATGATCCAGAGGATGAAGGAAAGCTCAAGAACAAAGAGATCCCATTTGTGACCCTTGGTCATAGCCTTGGAAATCTGGAAAGCACGCTTGCCGGAAATGGAGGGGTTCTCCGCAAGAATGTAAGGAACCATGCTGTACTCATAGGACTTGATGATACCGGGGACGATGAGAAGCAGGCTCCACAGGAACACCTTGATACCCATCCAGAACATGGTGAAACCGACGTTCACACAGTTCTTGAGAGGAACAAAGAGTTCACCGAAACCGGTCTTGACGCCGCGGCTCTTTTCAAAGAAGCGGTTGAGACCAACGCCGATCGGGATGATCAGGAAAATGTTGGCGACCAGTTGGAGAATGCTCAGGATGCTCTGGGCAGCGGAGGCGCCTTCGGACTGCTGGGCAGCCAGCACTTCCACAGCGTTTTCACCGTTCTGGATCTGCTGGAGCGCTTCCGGGCTGATAGTAGTGCTCATCTGTTCGCCGGTGACCGCGCCGACAATCCCTTGCAGGATGGAGGATACCAGTCCGGAGATAGCGGAGACAATGATGATGGCTAACAAGCCCTTCCAGAAGAAGTTCTTGAGAGCGGTTTTGGCGTTTGTTTTAAGTTCGGATCTTGACCACATAAAAAAACAACTCCTTAAATTTAGATTTCTGATTTAGCTCTGAACATAAAACGGTTTTCACCATCTTTATATTAACAAATTCCTCTTATTTTTGCAATACTTTTTTTATTATTTGTCATTGTTTTGTATAGTTTTGATAGAATAGAATGGTATATTTTGACGAATCAATGAAAGGACCCCTTTGTGTATTTCGCATAAAAATACACAAAGGGGCGTTACATTCAATCTTATTGCGCGGCGTCGTTCGGTTGATGAGAGACAGCGGCGTGTTTTACGCCGAAATACACCGCATGGGGCAGCAGCACGATGGTGAATCCGATCAGCATGCCGCAGAGATACGCCTGGTCTTCAAAGGCGGCGAGTCTGCCAAGGAACAGGGAGAGCCCCAGACTGACGAAACCGAGGCAGAAATAAACGAGCGCTTTCGGGTCAATGATTGTTTTCATGATGTCATTTCCTTTCAGTAAAACGTGTTATTTTTTATTGTTTTTCTTTAATTTTGCAAAGACGGCTGCTGCCGCCACAATGATGGCGCCCGTCAGGATTCCCACCATCAGTCCGAGCGCAGCATACGAGCCTTCCTGTATCAGAACGATTGTCGCAGAAACGAAAAGAAACACAAGCAGCAGGAAGAGCATGAAAAGAAACAGCCTGATCGGGTAGGGGCGTGTGTTTTTCTGTCCTCTGAGCTGGCGATTGATATTGAGGAGACCCGCAATGAGCATGCCGAACATCATTCCGGTGGCGAGGAGAAGTCCCACGCCGATAAAACCCGCGTCGCTCGTGTCCAGAATCCGCAGGGAATTTCCGACATTCAGCAGCAGAAAGCCAAAGCCGCCGAAGCAGAAATTCCGCCAGCGCTTGAGCATTTCCCCGCGGGACTGCTCGTCGGTGTAGATTTCGTATTCCTCCTCTGGCTTCTGCGGATCATACGCCTTGCGGAAGACGTGCCAGCCGTTGAAGGTGGAATTGACCCTCTCCCAGCCCGCGTCGCGGAAGGTTTCGTCATAACGCTCCATGTCTTTGATGTCGTTGTTGTAATCGAGCTGATAGCGGTAGATCACGCTGTCGTCAAATTCGTATTTCTGGGTAAAGCTGCTGCCGCTGACAAGCTGCCAGCCCCGCTGCGACATACGGTCGTACTCCTTTTCCTCGAATTCATAATCCCACGCGGCGTATGTTTTAAAAGTTCTTTTGGTTTTTCTTGTGTTTTTCATCATTCATAAACTCCCTTTATATCAAGCCGAAGATATTTAGCAGTATACTTATTACAGAAGCAAGGATAACGGCAACGGACACGGCCGCAAAAGCATAATAATGAAACCTGCGTGCCTTTTTCCCTTTTTCCATGCGGCGAACCGAGACATACCACCGCACAAACATATAGGCGGTAACGGACAGCAAAACCGGCGTCCATATTTCAATCACTTCGATGTCTGATATATGCATGAATAACCAGTCCCGGACAAGCGAAAAAATCATATACGGAATGATAACGGCATACATGAGCAGTACTGCACCCACAAATCGCCGGGAACGCCGGAGCATTTCCTTTTTTGACTTTTCGTCGGTGTAAATCAGATAGGCGTCCTCCGGCTGTCCCGAAACATACGGTTTTGCAAAGATGTTCCATTCCCCTGCGGCGCATCTGACGGTCAGCCAGCCCGCATCCCTGAATGTTTCATAATAACGGGTCGGATCGGCGATGGTTTCGGTATAGTCGATCTGATACCGATATGTCACGTTAGGGTCGTACACATAGGACTGACTAAATCGACTGAAATAGGTGATGTGCCAGCCCTGCTCCGACATTTTATTGAGATCTTCGACGGCCGCCTCAAATTCCCAACTCATGTAAACGCGATGACGCTTTTTGTGCTTTTGGATTGATTCATTCTTTTTCATACCCTTTTTGCTCCTTGGATTTGTACTGATCAGATTTACGCGTTTTCTTCCACCACTGTTTTCGCACTTGCGACCAGTTCCGAAAGGCGCCGATATTCTTCCAGACATACCCTCCGACCCTCGTCGGTCAGCCGGTACATACGCCGCCGTTCGCCGCCAAGTTCGGGACACTCGATAATCCAGCCCTTTTTGAGCATGTTGCTGGTCGCGCCGTACATCGTTCCTGAACCGATCTTCACTCTGCCGCCCGACAGGCTTTCGGTCATCTGCATGATGCCGTAGCCGTGGTTGTCGCCTCCGTAGAGGCAGAGAAGAATGTAGAAATAACTCTCCGTCAGCGGTTCAGACTGCTTTCCCATGTCAGCCTCTCCTTTCTTTTATGTCGCTCGGCAATATATCGTCGCTCAATGTGTTGTCTGTCGATGTATCATCTTACGATATAAATATACCACCGATTATGTCGTCTGTCAACATAGTTGGCGGTATATTTACAAAAAGTTCATAATTTTATTTGCAATAAAAAAATCCTCCTGCCACTGGCATATGCCAACAGCGGGAGGATTTATCATGCTGATTGATAGAATGAAAAACCGGGAAGACTGCTTACTTAATCATGCTGGCTACTTCGTCTGCGAAGTTGTCTTCTCTCTTCTCAAGCCCTTCGCCCTTTTCAAAGCGAACGAACGCGGCTACCTTGATGTCGCCGCCGAGTGCCTTGGCGGTGTTCTCGACATACTTGCCGACGGTGATGTCGCCGTCCTTGACATAAGCCTGGTTGAGAAGGCAGACTTCCTCGTAGTACTTGTTGATACGGCCGGAAACGATCTTTTCCAGAATGTTCGCGGGCTTCTTGGCATTCTTGGGATCGTTGCGGAGCTGCTCGGTGAGAATCGCTTTCTCCTTGTCAACGACCTCAGCAGGCACGTTCTCGGGAGCGATGTACTTGGGATTGACCGCAGCGATCTGCATGGCAACGTCCTTGCCGAACTCAGCGAACTCAGCCTTGGCAGCCACCTCGTCGGTGGTGTCAAACTTGACCATAACGCCGATTCTGCCGCCGCCGTGCACATAGGTGACAACAGCGCCCTCGTACTTCTCAAAGCGGCGAATCTTGATGTTCTCGCCGATGACCAGAATCTTCTCTTTCAGGAGCGCGTCAACGGTCATCTCGGTGCCGGCAGCGGTTTCAGCCAGAAGTGCTTCCACGTCAGCGGGGTTCTTTTCGATCACGGTCTTGGCGCAGGTGTCAACGAATGCCATGAATTCGGCGTTCTTTGCCACGAAGTCGGTCTCGGCGTTGACTTCGATCACAACGCCCGTGTTGCCGTCAACCAGCGCGTAAACGGTGCCCTCGGCAGCGATTCTGCCCGCTTTCTTCTGGGAAGCAGCGAGGCCCTTTTCGCGCAGAATGTCAACGGCCTTATCCATATCGCCGTCGGCTTCGGTGAGTGCCTTTTTGCAGTCCATCATGCCGCAGCCGGTCATTTCTCTCAGATTTTTAACATCAGCAGCTGTAAATGCCATGTGATATTCCTCCTACACAATATATTAATTAATATGAAAATCAACGCATCGGGAACCATCGCATCGTGACACGTCCCGATGCACCGGAATCAGCCGGATTATTCAGCGGCTTCCTCTGCCTGGGCAGCCTCCGCCTCAGCTTCGGCCTGCTCGCCCTGTCTGCCCTCGATGACAGCGTTGGCAATCACAGAGGAGATGAGCTTGACAGCGCGGATGGCGTCGTCGTTGCCGGGGATGACATAGTCGATCTCGTCGGGATCGCAGTTGGTGTCAACGATGGCAACCACCGGAATGCCGAGCTTCTTGGCTTCGGAAACAGCGATCTTCTCTTTTCTGGGGTCGACGATGAAGAGCGCGCCGGGGAGCTTGGTCATGTTCTTGATGCCGCCGAGGAATTTTTCGAGCTTCTCGATTTCGAGGTTGAACTTGATGACTTCCTTCTTGGGAAGTCTCTCGAAAGTGCCGTCGGTCGCCATGGTGTTGAGCTGGTTGAGACGGGCAATTCTGCGGCGGATGGTGGTGAAGTTGGTGAGCATGCCGCCCAGCCATCTCTCATTGACAAAGTAAGAATCACAGCGAAGCGCTTCTTCCTTGATGGATTCCTGCGCCTGCTTCTTGGTGCCGACGAAGAGAACCGAATCGCCGTTCTCGGCGACGCTTCTGACGAACATGTACGCTTCGTCGAGCTTCTTGACGGTCTTCTGCAGGTCGATGATGTAGATACCGTTGCGCTCGGTGAAGATGTACTCCGCCATTTTGGGATTCCAGCGTCTGGTCTGATGTCCGAAATGGACGCCTGCTTCGAGCAACTGCTTCATAGATGCTACTGCCATAGTGAAAATTCCTCCCGGTTAATACCTCCGCCGATGCTTTAAGTCCAGTGGAACGGCGCCTGATGTCATGCGGCGCGCGCTTTGATAAAATTTAGACAAATGGAAAAAAGACGAACCTAAAAAGTCCGCACCGATATTTCCACAGCACGGCGTGCGAATTTCTCTACAATTATAACATATGCTGCCTCGATTTGCAAGACTTTTTCCGATGTTTTTTTCGTCTTTTTGGTCTGTTTTCGTTTCCTTGTCCCGCTGAAGCCTGATTCGTCTGTTTTAAATTCGATAAATATTAGAAGTTAGTTTACACATTCGTAATAAAGCTATCTAAAATGTGTGCCATAATAATTCATATGATAAAAAATGAGGAGCCATACCGTGTTTGGTTATATCCGTATTTGTAAACCGCAAATGAAAATATGCGAATATGAGGTCTACCAGTCGGTTTACTGCACCCTTTGCCGTCATCTGGGCAAGCAATTGGGACTGCCCGCGCGACTGCTGCTCAATTATGACTATACCTTTATGACGATGCTCATGATGGCGCTCAGCAAGGAGCCGGCCAAGTTTGTGCCGGGGCGGTGCGTATTCAATCCCGCCAAGAAATGCGGCAGATGCGCCACCCATGACGAAGCCTTTGCCTACACCTCCGCGCTGACGGCGATCATGTTTTATCACAAGCTGCGGGATAATCTGAATGATTCCTCCGGACTCAAAAAAATGGCGTGGCGGGCGCTCATGCCCTACGCGTCCCATGTGCGGAGGAAAGCGATGAAGCGCTATCCCGAAGAAGACGCGCTGGTGGATGACTGCATACGGCGGCAGTTTGACGCGGAGCGGCAGGCGACCGAGAGCGGGGAAGTGCTGATCGACGCGCTGTGCGAGCCGACCGCCGACGTGATCGCGGCCTTTGCGCAGCGGCTTTCTCCGGTGGAGAGCGACCGAACCATTCTCCGTCACTTCGGGTATTATCTCGGGCGGTGGATTTATCTGATCGACGCGCTCGACGACTTGAACGACGATCTGGAGGATGGGTCTTTCAATCCCTTAGTGCTGCGCTTCGGGCTGACCCCGGAGGACGCGCTGACCAAATCAGACAACTATGAAAACGCGAGGTGCTTCGGCAATGACAGCCTGAATTTGTCGATTGCCGAGGCGATCAAATATTACGAGCTGCTGGATCTCGGAGAATACAAGCCTATTCTGGACAATATTATGTATCTCGGCGTGTCCGAGGCACAGAGATCGGCCTTGTTTCCGCCCCAAAAAAGGAAGCGGAAACGCATTTCAGAAACGCAGGAGTTGAAAAAAGATGAATGATCCTTATGTGGTGCTGGGAGTTTCTCAGAATGCCTCCGATGAAGAGGTAAAAACGGCTTACCGCAATCTTGCCAAGAAATATCACCCCGATAATTATGCCAATGCTCCCGATGTGGCGGAGTTGGCCGCCGAAAAAATGGCGGAGGTCAACGAGGCATATGACGCGATTATGAACGCCCGCAAAAACGGTACCTCTGCGAGAGGTACGTCGTCATCTTCACAGGGAAACTACGGCAATACCTACGGTACCTATTCCGGCACGCAGCACACGGATTTTGCCGATGTGCGCAACCTCATCAGCGCCGGACGCGTTACCGACGCGGAAATGGTGCTTGACGGCGTGCCCGTTGCCCGCAGAAATGCCGAATGGTACTTCCTCAAAGGTACGGTGCTTTATCGCCGCGGCTGGATCGATCAGGCGTATGCCTATTTTGAAACGGCCGTCAACAACGCGCCCAACAACACCGAGTACCGCGCTGCCTACACGCAGGTATCGCAGCAGCGCAGCGGCAAGACGAGCGGTTACAGCTACCAGCCCCGCCAGAGCGGTTCTTCCTGCAGCAGCGGCTGCGGTCCCTGCTCCACCTGCGTGGGTCTGCTCTGTGCTGATTCCTGCTGCGAGTGTTTTGGCGGCGACCTGATTACCTGCTGCTGATAGCTGCCGCGTGGAACGTCCGAAAATGACAGGGAGAAGGCGCTAAAATGAAAGACGGGAAGATTTCTTTCAAGATCGCTCTTTGCGGCATACTGACGGCGCTGAGCGTTGTCTGGATGCTGCTGGCGGGATTTTTCGGCGTGCTGACTTATGCCGCGCCTATGATCGCGGGCGGCTTGTTAATTGTTCCGGTAAAAGAGTACGGCAGTAAAACGGCGCTGACGATGTTCGCCGCCGTGTCGCTGCTGGGGATGATACTCATTCCCGACAAGGAACTGGCACTGTTTTATCTGTTGCTGTTCGGACATTATCCGATGTTGCAGCCGTTTGTCAACCGCATCGACATTAAACCGCTGCGCGTGGCGGTAAAAGCTGTGATTTTCAACGGTTGTTCGGTGTTGGCGGTGTGGCTGGCGCAGGTGATTTTCAGCATCCCGATGTTTGACGGCGACAAGCTGTCATGGCTTATCGTTGTGGGCTTTTTCGCGGCGGCCAATGTCTGCTTTGCTTTGTATGACAGGGCGCTGCTGCAATTTTATACGGTTTACGATGTGAAGCTGCGAGTGCTGCTGCACAAGCTGTTTCGTTTCTGATTAGCAAAATCAAATGCGGGTCATCGACTCTTGTTGGAAGCCGATGACCCGCATATTTTTATTCTGCTTCGTATTTCTTTATCACCGTTTTGTAATTCAGCAATACCTTCAGACCGTTAATCCCTAAGGAACCGCTGACACGCATACGCGGCAATTCATACAGATCATAGCCTCGTCTGACCGGTCCGTATTGTGTGGTAAAAGCCATGCGGAAACCCGCCTGCGCAAGGATTTCTTTGGAGTTGCCCCCGAAATTACCGAAAGGATAGGCAAAATACTGTGAGCCGTCGAGAATTTCTTTAGAAGTGTTCAGGTCGGCCACGCCTTCTTCCACAGATACAGCCTGCATAATGCCCCATATACCGGGAAATCCAACTTCCGGCGCACTGCCGCGGTGCATGTTGTGAGTGTGGGAATGCATCTCGATATTGGGCAACGTCAGCTTGTAGGGGATGTTCTGGCGGTAGCTGGTAATAACGAAGGATGTAGCAACGAAGCCGTATTTGTGAAGCAGCGGTTGGAGCAGATCAAAAAAGTTGTCCTGTCCGTCGTCTGATGTGAGCACTACACATTTGGCGGGAACTTCTATGCCGTTGTTCATCCATTCATACAGCTCGTCCATCGTCAGGGTGACATAGCCGTTTTCCCAAAGCCATTGAAGCTGATTTTCTACAGATTGAATTGAGTGACTGTTATTGCCTTTGGTGGGTTCCTCAATCCTTTCGTCATAGAAAAAATGATACATGAGAACGGGGATAAAATCTGCCGTGACTCCTTCATAATGGCGAAAGCGTTCGACATATTCCGGTTCTTGCGGTACAAATTCCATGTGAAAGGCGGATCTTTCAAAGGTGATTTCCGAGTCGGAAACTGTGCCACAGCACAAGGTTTCCATTCGCCTGGCTGCGTCGGAGGCGGAAACCGTTTTGGCAGCTACGCCGGAAACGGCTTTCGGTTGCTTTCCCGTACCGTTGATTCCTACGTAGACTGCCAAACAAGTGAACACCATCGCCAGACAAGCCATAATCACCGGCAGTTTTTTATTCAAAATAATCACTCCTGTTCGTCAGATGACATAGCCGCCGTTGGGGGAGAGGACTTGTCCCGTGATAAACGAGGCGCTGTCCGACGCGAGAAAACAAATCGCGTTGGCAATGTCCTCAGGCGTTCCCAGCCGCATGAGCGGTGTGTTGTTTTTTAGTGTGTCCATATCCTCGGCGCTCAGATGAGCGTTCATTTCGGTGTCGATCACGCCGGGTGCGACACAGTTGACCCGCACGCCGCCGGGGCCGACCTCCTGCGCAAGCGCTTTGGTCAAACCGATGACCGCCGCTTTTGTCGCGGAATACAGTACCTCGCAGGAAGCGCCGACCTGTCCCCACATGGAGGAAAGGTTGACGATGCAGCCCTTATGCAGGCGCAGCATGTGTGGCAGCGCAAGCTGTGAGCAGTGGAACATGCCGTCCACATTGACCGCGAAGGTGTTGCGCCATTCTTCAGGAGAAATGTCTGTGAAGAGGCTTTGCCGTGCCACCGCCGCGTTGTTGACGAGAATGTCCACACCGCCGAGCTGGCTTTCGATTTCCGCGAACATGGCTTCCACCTGCGCGCGGTCGGAGACGTCCGCCTGTATTGCCATGGCCATGCCGCCCGCCGCGTTGATGGCGCGAGCCGCCGCAAAGGCGCTTTCACGGCTTTTGTTGTAATTGACCACGACAGGGTGTCCTTTTGTCGCAAACAACCGCGCGGTTGCCAGCCCGATGCCTCGCGACGCGCCTGTGATTAAAACCGTATCTTTCATCTACCGCACTCCTGTCAGGATGAGGGAGTAAATTTGTATTTGATGGCCGGAAACCTGCCAAAAAACGCGCCCTGTTCAAAAAAGTCGTGACGCAGTTCCCGCGAACCAAAGCGCATCGTCCATACATCCTCGGATACGCCGTCGGTTGTTACGCCGTTTTTGACATAAGCGATCTTGACGAAGCCGAGGCGGCGATAGGTGCGGATGGCGTTGTAGTTAGAAGCGCGCACTTCCAGCCGGATCTCCCGAAAGCCGCGTTTTTGCGCGTGGGCGATGGTCGTCGCCATAAGCTTGCTGCCCCAGCCTTGACCGCGATATTCCTTGAGAATGCCGACGCCAAGGAATCCCACGTCGTCGGGGCAGTTCTTTCGCCGTACGATGTCGCACCAGCCCACCGCCCTGCCTTGGCGGTCGATCAGAAAGAATTGGGGAAAGCCGCAGTCGCGGCAGCCCTTGATAAACTGCCGCATATCGGCCAGAGGATAGCCGCTCGAAATGGAGAGAAACTTGCCCTCCCGCGCGACCGCGTCAAAGGTTTCGGTGTAGGAAGCCGCGTAAGAGAGAGAGGCTTCCGCAATTTTCAGTTCGTCCATTGCTTTCAATCGTTCGGTTGGCGTCCGGTCAGTCGGCCAGCGCCGCCTGCATCATGATGGCGCATTCGAGGCGCTTCTTTTCCATCTCGCAATAGAGGGGATAGGGTTTGAGAATATCGCCGTTTTTCTCAAAATTCGCCGCGTTGCAGCCGCCGCTGCAATAGAATCTTGCCCAGCAGTCGCGGCATTTTTCCTTGTTGTAGATGGTGGTTTTGGCAAACTGCTTTTTGATGTCCACATTGAAAGTGCCGTCGAGCACGTTGCCCATTTTCCAGTCGTCGTTGCCGACGAACTGGTGACAGGGGAAGATATCCCCATGCGGGGTGACGGCGACGTATTCGTTGCCGCAGCTGCACCCTCTCAGACGGCGGATGGCGCAGGGGCCTTGGTTGAGGTCGATCATGAAGTGGAAGAAGTTGATTTTTTCGCCGGCTTTTTTCATTTCGATCAGCTTTTTGGCGAGCGCCTCATATTCCTCAAAAATGCGGGGCAGGTCTTCCTCCTGAATGGAGAAATCCAGCTTCGGGTCGGAAACGACGGGTTCCTCCGAAAGCTGGTCAAAGCCTTGTTCATAAAGATAGAGGATGTCCTGCATGAAATCGAGGTTGTAGCGGGTGTAGGTGGCGCGGGCGTAGTAATCCTTGTCACCGCGCTGCGCGACCAGCTTTTGGAATTTAGGGAGAATGAGATCGTGACAGCCTTTGCCGCCCCAGTTGGGACGCATGCGGTCGTTGACCTCCTTGCGGCCGTCGATGGAGAGGACGCAGTTGTGCATTTCCTTGTTGATGAAGTCGATCTTGTCATCGTCAAGCAGCAGGCCGTTGGTAGTGATGGTGAAGCGGAAATTCTTGCCGTATTCCTGTTCTTTGGCGCGGGCGTATTCCACCGTTTTTTTGACCACGTCAAAATTCATCAGCGGTTCGCCGCCGAAGAAGTCCACTTCCAGATTGCGTCGGCCGACAGATTTTTCGATGAGGAAGTCGATGGCCTTTTTGGCGACTTCTTCGCTCATCAGGCAGCGCTCGCCGCCGAAGCCGCCTTTACTGGCGAAGCAGTATTCACAGGCGAGGTTGCAGTCGTGGCTGATGTTGAGGCACATGGATTTGACGGAGGCATTTATCATCATATTGGCAAACTGCTCATAATCGTCGGGCGCGTGGAGCTGTCCTCTTTCAAAGGCCTCGTAAAGCTCGGCATAGGATTCGTCGATTTCTTCCTCGCCGTAATCGCTCAGCGCCTCGTATGCCGCCGCGGGTGTTTCTTTCGTCATATCCTCGGAGGTGAAGTCCACCAAGCGATAGGTGAGGTCATCCACCACATGCACCGCGCCGCTGTAAACGTCCAATAGAATGTTGTAGCCGTTAAGGCTGTATTTATGTATCATACTTTAAAAATCCTTTCGTCGGGCAAAAATAATGGACTGCAATGAGAAGGCTTCCGGGCGGAGGCTCTCTCACCATTACAGTCCTTATTTTTTCGGGCGGAAAATCGGAGCATAATGCCGATTTCCCCAAGATCACTCTGCCCGGAGATTACTTCTCGCACTTCTGATTGGCAACGGTGCAGGAAGTCTTGCAGGCGGACTGGCAGGAGGCCTGGCATTCGCCGCAGCCGCCCTTGACAGCGGTTTCTTTCAGATTCGCCTTGTTGAGGGTCTTGATGTGCTTTTCCATGAGTTTACCTCCCATCGGTTGATAATACATCTATTATAGCAAATCTTTTTTTATATTTCAACCTATAAATTCATAAATTTACACATTTGCAAGGATTCGTCATCATAAGGCGTTATCTTCTGCGCGTATGCGCGCGGTTGGAACCGATCCAGCCGCCGCAGCCTCCCGCCAGCAGCAGCAGTACCAGTTTGACCGCCGTGAGCAGTCCGAATGTTTCGCCGCCCATGGCAATGCCGATAATCCACGCGCCAAGAAAGACAATCGCGCCAATGGCCAGTCCATAGAGCAGTCCCCGTTCCCGTGAGATCGACGCGCTGAGAAATCCCCCCACAAAGCAGCCGATCATCAGTGCCAGCAGGGAAAGCGGTATCACGGCGGAGGCAACGATCGACTTCATGATGACGAACACCAGCGCGAAGACCATGACGAATACGGCCGCCACCAGCAGCGCGGCCGCCAGTCCGAGGGCGGTGGGTTTGGCGATGCTGGCCGCGCCGCCGGAGCAGCTTCCGCCCGAAGGTTTTCTTCTCATGCTGCCTGTGTAGCTTCTGTTTCTTCCGTTTTTTCTGTTTTTTCCGTACGCCATAAAAAAATCCTCCCGGTCTTTTTTGAAAATGCATCGCATTGGTAAATGCATACGCAAAAGATCGGGAGAATATGCCCGCCGAAACGGGAATTTCTTTTTTGATTTTACTTTTTGAGGAAGCTGAAGAAGCCTTTCTTTTCGCCGTCTTCTTTCTTTTCCTCCGCCTTGGAAGCGGTCTTGCGGGTCTCGTTGCTGCCGATGGCCCATTTCTTGATCTTCATCTTGTTGCGATCCGCGCCGGTTTCAATGACAATGTCCTCATCCTTGATGCTGACCACTCTGCCGATGATGCCGCCGATGGTGACGATGGTATCGCCCACATCCAGGCTGTTTCTCATTTCCTCTTCCTTTTTCTTCTGCTTGGACTGGGGACGAATGAGAATGAAGTAGAAAACAGCGATGATCAGACCGTAGAGAAGGATCATGGTCCACATGCTGCCGGTGTTGCCGCCCTGCAGCGCAAAACCTGTCAAATTCATGTTGCAATTCCTCCAAAATAAAGTTTTCTTTCATTATAGCAAGATTTCCACGAAAGTGCAAGAAAAAATTTTCGTGAATGCGGGGTGAAATATGAATATTCGGTAAATTATATGCGCTGTCCCAATATTTCGCGCTGCTCGCGGTAGAATTCCTCATACCGACCCTCGGCCAGCGCCGTGCGGATTTTCTCCATGAGCGTGTTGTAAAAATACAGATTGTGCATGACCGTCAGCCGCATGGCGAGCATTTCCCCGCTTTTGATGAGGTGGTGGATGTAGGCGCGGGAGAAGCGGCGGCAGGTGGGGCAGTCGCAGTGCTCGTCGAGCGGACGCTCGTCGAGTTTATACTTGGCGTTGTTCATGTTGATCACGCCCTGCGACGTGAAGATGTGTCCGTGACGGGCGTTGCGGCTGGGCATGACGCAGTCGAAGAGATCGACCCCGCGGTAAACGGCTTCGAGGATATTGACCGGCGTGCCGACGCCCATTAGATAACGCGGCTTGTCCTTGGGCATGAATTCTTCCACCGTTTCGATGATGTCGTACATGACCTCGGCAGGCTCACCCACCGCCAGACCGCCGATGGCGTAGCCGCTGAGGTCAAGCTGCGCGATTTCCCGCATATTCTCCACGCGGATATCCTTGTAGGTGCCGCCCTGGTTGATGCCAAAGAGCATTTGCTGTCGGTTGATGGTGTCGTCCAGCGTGTTGAGCCTGTCCATTTCCGTCTTGCAGCGTTTGAGCCAGCGAATGGTGCGGTCGGAGCTTTTTTTGACATAGTCGTAGGGAGAGGGGTTCTCCACGCATTCATCAAAGGCCATCGCGATGGTGGAGGCAAGGTGCGACTGGATGCGCATGCTTTCCTCAGGCCCCATGAAGATTCTATGCCCGTCGATGTGTGAGCGGAAATGCACGCCCTCCTCGGTGATCTTGCGAAGCTGGGAGAGGGAAAACACCTGAAATCCGCCGCTGTCGGTGAGAATGGGGCCGTCCCAGCGGGTGAATTTGTGCAGTCCGCCGAGGGTATGGACGTTTTCGTCGCCGGGTCGCAGATGGAGATGGTAGGTATTGCAGAGCTGCACCTGACAGTGCAGGTCTTTGAGGTCATAGGCCGAGACCGCGCCGCGGATGGCGCCGGTCGTGGCGACATTCATAAAAGCGGGCAACTGCACCGTGCCGTGGACGGTGTGAAAATCGCCCAGACGCGCGCGTCCCTCTTGTTTGATGAGCTGGTACAAATCGGTTCCTCCTTGCAGTGACAAAGAACAGCGCAAGGTTATTCACTTGCGCTGTCGTTTCATTATAACACAGAATGGGGCGGTTGTCAAATCAATTCTCCGGCGGGGATTGATAATACGTTCCCTCCGACCCCCACAGACGATGGCCCCACAGATGGCTGTCGATGGTTTCCCGGCGGGTATTGCCCACGCGTTTGTAAATTGGCTTGCCCCTGATGCAGCCGCCGAAGAAGAACACTTCCCCGCAGGCGGGACACTCCAGATAAAAGCACACCGTGTAATGTTTTTCCTCACGCAGCACATCGGGCATATCCTCCAGCGGGCAGTCCCCGGCCAATAGCTGGAGCTGCCCGTTTTTCACCATTGTGTTCAGCATGGCGTGCAGCGCCGCGAAATGCTCCTCCTGCGCTGCTTGGAAGGCACTGCTGACAATACCGCAGTTTTTGCACATAATCGCTTGCCTCCTGTGATTTTATTTATTTTTCATGCAGCAGGTTCTTCGCTTCTTCGTCTGATAAATCGGATAGGTTTCGGAAAGGTCCTATTGACCGATCAAAATAATGATACAGATGCATCGCGTGTCCTTTCTGCGCCGACGCCTTGAAATACATGAGGTTAAAACAAATCGCTGTGTGTGCCGGTGCGTGTTAGGTAAAGTACCAACTCATCTTCAATAATTTCGTAAATTAAAAGCCAATCAGGAGTAATATGACATTCGCGGCATCCTTTGTAATCGCCGGATAAGTCATGATCTCGGTATTTAGGAGGCAATATTTCTCTGTTTGACAAAGAAGTAACCACTTCATCCATCAGTGTCATGTTATAGCCGCGCTTGATAGCGAGTTTTAAGTCTTTTTTGAATTTTCCCGATGCGACCACTTTAAGCATCTTCTTCCACCTCTTTTAATAATTCGGCAAAAGAAGAATATCTTTTATAGTTTTCGGGATGTGCTTTAAAATCTTCCGCTTCCTTGATGGCGGCGATTGTATCTGCGTTGGGGATTTCCGTCGTCAATTCAAAGGGGATTCTTTGTTCCCTGACCACTGTTTTGGCAAAAACATTGAACGCGGCGCTCATAGAGAGTCCGATTTCGCTGCAAAAACGGTCAAAAGCCACCTTGGTTGCCTCATCCATTCTGATGTTTACACTGGTTTGCGCCATACGTCATACCACCTTTTTATGATTTTATATTTTTATATCAATATTATACGCAAATTCATATCATTTGTCAATCATATTGCCGTAAAAAGCTATCAAAATTATATACTAATCACACAATCATACAGGCGTCGCCAAAGGAGAAAAACCGGTATTTCTCATCCACTGCGATTTTGTAGGCGTTCATCACATGATCGTAGCCCGCAAAGGCGGACACCAGCATAATGAGCGTGCTTTCGGGCAGGTGGAAATTGGTAATCAGCCCGTCGATCACCTTGAACGAATAACCCGGATAAATAAAAATCTGCGTCCAGCCGTCGTCGGGCTGAATCTGGCCGTCCACGACAGGGCAGGATTCCAGCGTGCGGCAGCTCGTGGTGCCGACGGAGATGACACGGCCCCCCCGCGCGTGGGTTTCGTTGATGAGGTCGGCGGTTTCTTGGGGCAGGCAGTAATGCTCGGAATGCATGACATGGTTGTTGACGTCGTCCACTTTCACGGGGCGGAAGGTGCCGAGTCCCACATGCAGGGTGACGTACCCGATTTTCACGCCTTTGGCACGGATTTTTTGGAGCAGTTCGTTGGTAAAGTGCAGTCCCGCCGTAGGCGCAGCCGCCGAACCCAGTTCCCGCGCATACACCGTCTGATAGCGTTCCTTGTCCTCCAGCTTTTCGGTGATGTAGGGGGGGAGGGGCATTTGTCCGATGCGGTCGAGTACGGAGAAAAATTCGTCCTCGCAGTCAAAGCGGACAATGCGGTTGCCGTCGTCCAGCACTTCGATGACTTCGCCCGTCATCAGCCCCTCGCCAAAAACAAAGCGCGTGCCGACCTTGGCACGTTTGCCGGGTTTGGTGAGGCATTCCCACACCTTCTGTTCCTTTTGCGTGAGCAGCAGAAATTCGTTGACCGACTCACCGCCTTCTTTCACGCCGAAGATCCGGGCGGGCAGCACGCGGGAATCGTTAAGAATCAGGCAGTCGTCCGGTGTGAGATAATCTATCACATCCCGGAAATGCCTGTGCTGTATTTCTCCGCTGGCTCTGTCCATCACCAGCAGGCGGGAAGCGTCACGCGGCTCGATGGGATGCTGGGCGATCAGCTCCTGCGGCAGGTCATAGTAAAAATCCGATGTTTTCATATCGTTCTCCGTCCTTTTCAAAAATATGAGAAAAAATGTGCAAATCACTAAAAATCATCCCGCATCTCCCGTCATCTCCTGCATATTATGTAAAATAACGCGATTTGCGGCAAAACCCTTGACATTTGGCGAATTCGCGTTATAATAAAAAACAAGAAAACAGAATACCGATAGAGGCGCGGCATTCAAAACAGTACCGCCGACCGAGGCAGCCATTGCCGACAGCAGGTCGATGAGAAAGGTTGTGCCGCCGAAGGGTCTGTCCGTGAATGGCGCGGCGGGTGCCTGGGGGTGCGGTCAACAGCCGTACCACTGTCATCATTATTTGATGGAGTGCTATCTTTGTGAAGCTGTGATGAATTTCAAACGGCCGTGTGCGCAGGCAGACAGCCAGTGAATATTATTATAGCGCATGGATAGCCGGTATTCAACCGGTTTTTTTATTAATTTTATTTTTCCGGAGGTTTTACGGTATGAAAGAGTCCTATCAGGTAGGTATTATCGGAGCAACAGGTATGGTCGGTCAGAGATTTGCGACACTGCTCTCCGGTCATCCGTGGTTCAAGGTCGTCGTTCTGGCGGCAAGCGCGCGTTCCGCAGGCAAAACATACAAAGAGGCAGTCGGCTCCCGCTGGAAACTCGCCACCCCTATGCCCGCCGAGATGGAAGATATGGTGATTCTCGACGCGGACGCGGATATCGAAAAGATCACCTCTATGGTGGATTTCGTTTTCTGCGCGGTGGATATGAAGAAAGACGAGATCAAGGCACTCGAGGAAAAATACGCCAAGCATGAATGCCCCGTTATGTCCAACAACAGCGCCAACCGCTTTACCGAGGACGTTCCCATGATCATCCCCGAGATCAACGCCGATCATTCCCGGATCATCGAGGCACAGCGCAAGCGTCTCGGCACCAAGCGCGGCTTTATTTCCGTGAAATCCAACTGCTCCATTCAGAGCTATGTTCCCGCCCTCACTCCCTTGCTTGAGTACGGCGTGGAGGATGTGCTCGCCTGCACCTATCAGGCGATCTCCGGCGCGGGCAAGAATTTTGAGACATGGCCCGAAATGGTTGACAACCTCATCCCCTTCATCGGCGGCGAGGAAGAAAAATCCGAGAAAGAACCCCTCAAAGTCTGGGGTAAATATGAGGACGGCAAGATCACCTTCCGCGACGATATCCGCATCACCACCCAATGCCTGCGCGTTCCCGTTTCCGACGGTCACACGGCGGCGGTCTTTGTGAGATTCAAAAACAAGCCCTCCATCGAGGAAATCAAAGAGAAATGGGCGAATTTTGCGGGCGAACCCCAGAAACTCGGTCTGCCCAGCGCGCCCAAGCAGTTCATCCACTATTTTGAAGAAGACAACAGACCGCAGGCCAAGCTCGACAGAAATCTCGAGGGCGGCATGGCTGTGAGCTGCGGCCGTCTGCGCGAAGACACCCAGTATGACTACAAATTTGTCTGTCTCTCCCACAACACCCTCCGCGGCGCGGCAGGCGGCGCTGTCCTTATGGCGGAACTCCTCTGCGCACAGGGCTGGATGGACTGAGGCGCTTCGCTAAATGAATAGTGAATAAAGAATAGAGAATAAAGAATAGTTTCGGAAGCCCTGCGGGCTTGGAATAGAGTGTGGATCGGTCACTTTATTGTGACCGATGCATACTATAGTAAAAAAATAAAATATTCATTTTGACATAGAAAGAAGGACTTGTCGCATGAAGAATACCATTTTTACGGGGGCGGGCGTTGCCATTGTCACCCCCATGAACGAGGACGGCTCTGTCAATTACGACGCGTATGCCGATCTCATTGACTTTCAGATTGAAAACAAGGTAGACGCCATCATTACCTGCGGCACAACGGGTGAATCCTCCACGCTGGGCGAGGAAGAGCATTGCAGCGTCATCAAGTTCGCCATCGACCATACGGCGGGCAGAGTGCCGGTCATTGCAGGCACGGGCAGCAATGACACCAAATTCGCCATCGAGCTTTCGAGAGAAGCCGCGGCCATGGGTGCGGACGGTCTGCTGCTGGTCACGCCTTACTACAACAAGACTTCGCAGCGCGGTCTGGTGGCGCATTTCGGCACCATCGCCAGCAATGTGGACGCGCCCATCATCCTCTACAGCGTGCAGAGCAGAACCGGCGTGAATATCGCTCCCGAAACGGCGTATGAACTTTCCAAGTACCAGAACATCGTCGCCATCAAGGAAGCCAGCGGCAACATCTCGCAGGTGGCCAAGATTCGCGCGCTGTGCGGCGATGAGCTGGACATTTATTCCGGCAACGACGACCAGATTGTCCCGCTGCTGTCGCTCGGCGGCAAGGGCGTCATTTCCGTGCTCGCCAATGTCGCGCCTGAAGTGACCCACAACATCTGCCAGCTTTACTTTGACGGCAAGGTCAAGGAAAGCGCGGCGCTCCAGCTCGAATACCTTGATCTCTGCAATGATCTCTTCATCGACGTCAACCCCATTCCGGTCAAGGAAGCCCTCAACATGATGGGCATGAAGGCGGGTCCCTGCCGTATGCCGCTCTTTGAGATGACCGAGGCCGCCAAGGATAAGCTCGCCGCTACCATGACCAAGCACGGACTTATCTGACGCTCGCATTCGCTCGCTTAAAGAATAGTGAATAAAGAATAAAGAATAACGAATAGTTGAGGAAGCCCTGCGGGCTTGAAAATAATTCACATGCTTTCGGTTGTGATTCCGACCGGAAGCATGTGTTGTAATGACGGGAGGGTCAGGGATGCTTTCATGGATTGCGGAAAAGTACGACGGGCACATAGAAACCTTTGCGCCTGCCGCTCAGACGGACGACTTTTTCGCCCTGCCCGATGTGCTGCGGCGCATCCTCAGCCAAAGCGACGGTGTGATGGAAACCATGCGCCACCCCGTCACGAGCGAAACGGAACGCGTCGGCTGGATTGTCTATCCCTTGTCCGAGATGGTCAGATGGACAGGCTTTTACCGTGAGGAATACGGTATAGATGGCGTTGTTTTTTCCGATGATGGCGCGGGCAATCCCTACTACCTCAAACCGGACGGCAAAATCTATTTGTGGGACAGCGGCGGGGAAACCGCTGCGGCGGATTCCATGCGGGAATTTTTTGAATAAAGCAGAAGAGAGATTTCATAAAGGGAAAGGAGTGACAGGACAATGCAATGTCCTTATTGTCACGCAGAAATGCAGAAAGGCAGCATACAGGGCGCCGGAAGCAGGCCCGTGATCTGGACGCCTGACAGACCGTCCGACGTATGGGAGAAAATGGACAGGCTCATCGGCGGCAAGGGACAGTTGGAAGCCTCGAAATATAATCCCCTTGGATGTTTTCGCATGGAGGCGTATTACTGCGAGCATTGCCAAAAGATGATCTTCGATACGAAAATTACACAATAAAAGACACAACACGATTTTTTGCGGGAAGGAGTGAGAGGCTTGCCCGCTTATTATTCCGTCCGGTTTGAATATGACCGCGCCGCGATCACCCCTGACACCGTCAGGCGGCTGTATGCCGCCTTTGCGGAGGGCGGAGCGACCTTTGCGGGCGGCTATCGGGAGGACGCAGCGCTGTCGCTCGACGAAATAGCCGCTGTCAATCAAAGCAAACTGGAAAATAACTTTATGCTGGGATTTGACGAGCATTTTTCCCACGACTACCGGCAGATTTTATTGAATTACGGCGGATTTACAGAAGTACGGGGCTTCTTCCTCAACAACGAACCACGCGAGGGACGGTATGTGTTTGAACTGATTGTTCCGGAACGTGAAATGTTTCACCGGAGCGGACACGGCGGCTGGATATACAAACGCACAGCCGTCGAGGCACTGGCGCGCCTTGCGGCGGGCGTGATGAGAAACACGGGCGCGGCGATGGTGCAGACGGGTTTGGAACTGGATGACGATTATACCGCTGCCGCAGAATTCGCCGCAAACGGACAATGCAATGCCTGCCCGTTTGCGCTGATCAGGAAGCCGTTAGCCGTATACGCCGACATGACACGATATGAATGCCATGAAACGGGCGATATTGTTCGGCTTGAGGACAGACAAGCCGTTTTGATGTAACACAAAACCTGAAAGGAAGTATAAAACCATGACAAAAATCATTCTGTGCGGCTGCAACGGCAAAATGGGCGCCGCCATTACCGACATTGTCCGCGAGCGGGACGACTGCGAGATCGTCGCGGGTGTGGATGTGAACACCGCCGCGACGCAGGGCTATCAGGTGTACGCCAATATCGCGGATGTGACCGAGAACGCCGACGTCATTATCGACTTTTCCCACCCCAGCACGCTCGATTCCATTCTGACTGCGGCCGTGGAAAAACAGATGCCCGCCGTCCTCTGCACCACCGGCTATTCCGACGGACAGATGGCGCAGATAAAGGAAGCCGCCAAAAAGGTGGCGCTGTTCCATTCCGGCAATATGTCCCTGGGTATCAATCTTCTGATTGCGCTCTCCCGAAAAGCGGCGCAGGTATTGGGCGACAGCTTTGATGTGGAAATCGTGGAGCAGCACCATCACCGCAAGCTCGATGCTCCCAGCGGCACCGCGCTGATGATCGCCAACGCGATCAGCGAGGAAGTCCCCTATGACGCGCGTTATGAGTATGACCGTCACAGCGTGCGCAGAAAACGTGAAAGAAACGAAATCGGTATTCATTCCGTGCGCGGCGGCACCATTGTCGGCGTGCATGAGGTTATTTTTGCCGGACATGACGAAGTGGTGTCCATCAAGCATACCGCGCAGTCCCGCGGCGTTTTTGCGTCGGGAGCGGTCAATGCCGCCATTTATATGAGCGGCAGAGAGCCGGGGCTGTACGATATGGGCGATGTGATCGCCGCGTCATAATCGGCATAACCTTTATCATAGGTAACCTGCGCCACCCGGAAGAATGTATATCGTTGCTTCGATGCTACATGCTTCCGGGCGGCTTTTTTACATAGGCGATTGTAAAAATAAAAGAAAAAGAAGAAAAAGCGAAGCGTAATTAGCGAGCGAATGCGAGCGCGGGAGTCCAGCCGATGACGACAAGCGTCATCTGGGAACTTGTTCCTCCTGGCAGGTCAAGGGCAGCGCCCTTGCGGGGGGTGGGGCAAAGCCCCACGAGTGAGGCGAAGCCGAGCTTGCAAGACGCGCTCAGATTTGCAACGGGGATGGGCGAATACCAAAACAGCCCCATAGCAAGATTTGCCTTGTTACAAACGGAGAAAAAAGACCCCCTTTTCCATTGACCGTACCCCGTAACTGAGTTTTTTCTCAATATTTACAATCGGCTTTTTTGCAAGAAAGGAGATATAGAATTGTGTTATTAACCATCACCTATGAGGGCGAACATACGCAGGCTCTAGGCTTTTTGCTGCACAAGAACCCCGACAGGGCGCAGCAGTTTGCACTCAGCTACGGCAAAGCGTATGTGTTTTATCCCGAGGTCAGCGACGAACGCACCACGGCGGCGCTGCTGCTCGATATCGACCCCATTGATCTGGCGCGCGGCAAGCTCGGCGGCAGCGAGGGCGGCTTGTTCGATTACGTCAACGACCGTCCCTACGCCTCCACTTCGTTCATGAGCAACGCCATTTCCCGCGTGTTCGGCACCGCCATGAAAGGGCGCTGCGACAAAAAGCAGGCATTGGCGGATACGCCGCTCCCCCTCACCGCTACGCTCACGTCCCTCCGGACAGGGGACGACAAGGAACTGGCAGCGCAGTTGTTTGAACCGCTCGGCTACACTGTCAAAACGGAAACGACGCTGCTCGACAGCCGCTTTCCCGAATGGGGCGAGTCGCCCTATATTGATCTGACGATCAGCGGCACCGTAAAACTGTCGGAACTGCTCAATCACCTGTATGTCCTGATTCCGGTCTTCGATATGCAGAAGCATTACTACATCGCGCCCGACGAAATTCAAAAGCTGCTCGATCACGGCGGATATGTGGCGGATACGGGAGAAGAGGCGGAAACATCCCCGCAGTCCAAAGGCTGGCTGGCGTCTCATCCGTATAAGGAAAAAATCGCCCGCCGTTATTTCAAAAACAAGCAATCCTATGCCCGCAAGGCGATAGACATTTTGATGTCCGAACTACCGGAGGAGCAAAGCGAAGAAGATACCAGCGAAGCGGCAGAGGAAGCGCAGGAAAAGCGCGTACCGCTGAATACCCAGCGTATGGAGGCGGTCAAAAACGCGGTGCTGGCGAGCGGCGCGTCCTCTGTGATCGACCTCGGCTGCGGGGAATGCCGTCTGACCTCCCTGTTGCTGAGTGAACCGCAGATTCAGCGCATCACCGCCTGCGACGTGTCCGTGAGCGTGCTGGAAAAGGCGGCGAAGCGGCTGCGTCTCGATGACATGAATCCTTTCAAGCGCCGCAAGCTGACCCTGATGCAGGCGTCGCTCACCTATCGCGACAAGCGCTTTGAAGGCTTCGACTGCGCCTGCGTCATCGAAGTCATCGAGCATATCGAACCGACCCGCCTGACCGCCTTTGAGCGGATATTGTTTGCCTTTGCCGCGCCGAAAACCGTGATTCTCACCACGCCTAACCGGGAATATAACGAAAATTACGCGAATATGAAGCGCAACGGTCTGCGCCATGACGATCACCGATTTGAGTGGACGCGGGAGGAATTCCGGACATGGACGGCGCATATCTGCGAGCAATTCGGCTATACCTGCGTGCTCAGCGGCATTGGCGACAACGACCCGGCGTTCGGTACGCCGACACAGATGGGGGTGTTTACAAGAAATGGATAATGCGAAGTCTTCAACTTTTACCATAGAGGTTCCCGAACTCTGCGTAGTGGCGCTCATCGGCGGCACTTCGTCGGGCAAATCCAGCTTCGCCGCCAAGCACTTCCTGCCCACAGAGGTGCTGTCGTCCGACTTTTTCCGGGGCATGATCACCGACGACGAGAACGAACAGAGCATTTCTGCTGACGCTTTTGAACTGCTGTATTACGCGGCGAACAAGCGGCTGAACCACAAAAAGCTCACGGTCATCGACGCGACCAATTTGCAGCAGAGCGCCCGTCAGCAGGTGGTGGAGCTTGCCAAGCAGCAGAACGTCCACGCCGTCGCCATCGTGCTCAATCCCCCCGAAGACGTCATGCTGGAGCGCAACAAGGCGCGTGCCGACCGGAATCTGCCCGAACGGGTGATTCATCAGCACCGCAACTCGCTGCGCAAAAGCATTCGCGGACTCAAGCGGGAGGGCTTTCGGTTTGTGTATGTGCTGAATTCCGTCGAGCAGATTGAGAATGCCGAAATTGTGCGCACCAAGCTGTGGAACGACAAACGGGAGCTGCACGGTCCCTTCGATATCATCGGCGATATTCACGGCTGCTGTGACGAATTGGAAATGCTGCTGGATAGGCTGGGCTATGTCCGGGCCGACGGTGTTTACCGTCATCCCGACGGCAGACAGGCGGCGTTTTTAGGCGACTTCTGCGACAGAGGCAACCGCAACGCCGATGTGCTGCGGCTGGTCATGGACATGGTGAAGGGCGGTACCGCGATAGCGGTTCCCGGCAATCACGATGTGAAGCTGCTGAAATATCTGCGCGGCAAGAATATTGCCATGACCCATGGCATTGACAAGACCATCGCCGAAATCGAGGCGCAGGGGGAGGCTTTCAAGCAGGAGGTCGCCGCCTTTATCGACGGACTGGTCAGCCATTATGTGCTGGACGACGGCAAACTGGTCATTGCCCACGCGGGACTGAAAGAGGAATACATCGGCAGAGCTTCCGCAAGGGTGAGGGAATTCTGCCTTTACGGGGAAGTAACGGGGGAAACCGACGAATTCGGTCTGCCGGTGCGGCACGACTGGGCGACGGATTACCGCGGCCGCGCTACCGTGGTGTACGGACACATTGCGGGCAGGGAAGTCAGCTCGCTCAATCGCACGGTCTGCATTGACACAGGCTGCGTCTTCGGCGGCAAGCTCACTGCCTACCGCTATCCCGAGGGCGAAACCGTGAGCGTGGACGCGCGGGAAACCTATTATGAACCCATCCGGCCGCTGGAGAGGCAGGGCGCTGCCATTGACCGCGAGATGGGGGATATCCTGACCGTCGGGGATTTCGGGAAGAAGCTGCACATCGAAACGCAGCTCATGCCGTCGGTGGATATTCATGAAAACAACGCGGCGGCGGCTTTGGAAATCATGTCGCGCTTTGCCGCCGACCCGCACTGGCTGATTTATCTGCCGCCCACCATGTCGCCCTGTGAAACCAGCGATCTGGAGGGTTATCTCGAACATCCCCTGCAGGCGTTCGCCTATTACGCCGACAGGAGCGTGCGGCATGTGGTCTGTGAGAAGAAGCACATGGGTTCCCGCTGTGTGATAGTTGCCTGCAAGGACGTGCAGACAGCAAGCGAACGCTTCGGCGTGACCGACGGCACGACAGGCGTGATTTACACCCGTACCGGCAGACGCTTCTTTGACGATGCCGCCACAGAAAGCGCCATTCTTGACCGACTACGGAAGGTGCTGACCGACACGCATTTCTGGCAGGACTTCGGCACCGACTGGGTCTGCCTTGACACCGAACTCATGCCGTGGAGCGAGAAGGCGCAGGCATTGCTTCGTACCCAGTACGCGCCGACAGGTCGGGCGGGCGTCGGCAGTCTGTCCGCCGCGGTCAAGGCGCTGGAACGCGCGTGCGGCCGACGCAACATCGCTTATGAAGTGGACGCTGCCGCGTCGGGGCAGAATGTGGATGTCAGCGACCTGCTGACGCGCTACACTGCCAAGCTGCACGATATGGAGCGATACGCCGCCGCTTATGGGGAATACTGCTGGCGGGTGGATTCGGTGGACGATCTGCGCATTGCCCCTTTCCATATACTCGCCTGCGAGGGCAAAGTGTTCAGCGATCAGAAGCACATCTGGCACATGGAAACCATCCGGCAATACCTCACGGGCAGCGATCCGCTGTTCATGGCGACGCCCTATGTCTGTGTCGATACCTCCGACGAGCAAAGCGTGCGGGAGGGTGTGGACTGGTGGCTTGGGATGACCGGCAGCGGCGGCGAAGGCATGGTGGTCAAGCCGGAAACCTTTATCGCCAAAGAAAACGGCAAGCTGCTCCAGCCCGCCGTGAAATGCCGCGGCAGCGAGTACCTGCGCATTATTTACGGTGCGGAATACCTCGAACCGGAGCATTTGCAGCGTCTCAAAAAGCGTTCCCTCAAGCGTAAGCGCACCCTGGCGCTCAAGGAATTCTCCCTCGGCATGGAATCGCTCACCCGCTTTGTCGACCGTGAGCCGCTCTACCGCGTCCACGAATGTGCCTTTGCCGTGCTCGCCCTCGAAAGCGAACCCGTAGACCCAAGACTGTAGCGCTTCGCTCAAAGAATAAAGAATAGATAATAAATAATAAATAATAATAACTTTTGCTCATAGATGTGGACGGCTCTCGGACACAGCTTTATTCTGTTGACAGTCACCGCATTTCTGTTCACAACAGCTATTATATCGGTGTAGTCTATGTGAAATCCGAGATAGACCTTATTCCGTTTTTTCAATAACCACCAGATAATGCCATTGAGTAAAAAAAGAACAGTGAAAGGAGACGGAACTGCCGCAAAATCCTTTCACTGTTTTTTGATGGAAATGATTTTAATCCAACGCTGTCATTTGTAAGAATAATTCACATTTCACGCTTCACGTTGTTTAAATGGCTTCAAAGAGTCGGTCGGCGGATTCCTTGGTGGCGTATTCGCTGACCTCCAGCACGCGGATTTTGACCGTGCGTGCGCCGAGAGTGACTTCAATGATATCGCCCACCTTTACGTCATACGATGCGCGGGCGGGTTTGCCGTTAACAATCACCCTGCCCGCGTCGCAGGCTTCATTGGCGACGGTGCGGCGCTTGATGATGCGCGATACTTTTAAATATTTATCCAGTCTCATATTCAATTCCTCCTGACTGTCGTGTGCTTATTTTGTAACGAAGATGTACCCGAACGCATTCGGCCCCCAATGACAGGCGATGGCGGGATCGAGGTTGTCCGGCTCGATCATGGCGGGGACGTATTTTTTGTCGGTCATCTTGATGAGATCGACCAGATTTTTGTGCGAATAGGTATAGGACGGAACAATGCTGTAATTTGTGTCGCAGCGGTCTTCCTCCAGATGGCTGACAAGCGTCTGCATGGCGCGTTTGAGTCCGATGGCCTTGCTGAGCACCTTGACTCTGCCTTCGAGGTCAAAGGTGATGAGCGGCTTGACCTGCGCCAGACTGCCCGCGACGTAGGCGGTTTTGCTGAGTCGGCCGCCTCGGTGCAGATATTCCAGTGTTTCGGGAATGGCGACAACCTTGATTCTGGGAATCAGCTTAAGCAGCTTTTTCTCGATGGTATCGAGGTCTTTGTCGCGGTATTTGTTGACCTCCTCCACCAATATACGGATGCCTCCCACGGCGGTTCTGGTGTCGATCACACGCACCTTGGGCTGATCTTCAAAGAGCATGCGCAGGGTGTTGTAGGTGCCGGAGATGCCCGAAGAGATGGGCAGAAAGATCACGTCGTCGCCTTGCCGGACATATTCCATGACACGTTTCTCGGTTTCCTCCAAAGAGGGGAGAGAGGTTTTGGGAAAGAGCTTGTCGTCGATCAGCTTGGAATAAAAATAATCCATGCTTAAATCAATGCCGTCGCTGTATTCCTTGTCCCCCAGCAATATTTTCAGCGGAATAATTTCCACGTCGTATTTTTTCTTTTCGTTCTGCTTGATGCTGCTGCCTGAATCGACAAATAATCTGATCATAATGATTGTTTCCTCTTTTCCGAAATATAACAGGTCATCGACCGATTTCTCATCTATTGTATCATATACCAAACCGATTTTCCACTATAATTTTTTCATTTCACCATTTTTTTATCTTTTTGCCGTTTTATTGTGATTTGCCTTTTCATCAGGGACTTGCGCAGTTGATTTTATACAAAAACGGTGCTATAATAACCATAAAAGCGAGTTTGTTCAAAAAAGTTTTTGATATTTTTGATTTTATGAGGTGATCGCAATGAAAAAAAGCAAGCTGCTGGCTGCCGTTATGGCGTCCATTGCCTTGACAGGCGGCATCAGCGGGTGCGGCTTCGACCCGTTCTACAACGATGAGCCTGACGTTTACGGTCCTCCTATGCCGTACGAAGAGCCTGACGAGGAAGAACCCGAAGTGACCGAAGATGTGGAGGAACCTCAGTCCGTGGAGCAGGGCGAAAGTGAAACCGCCGCTACGGATGTGGCGGAGTGAACATGGAGGCGCGGGAGATCAAGAGCGGGCATTTGCGGCAGCTCGCGGATTATCGGCGGAGCATTTTGCAGCATCCGCCGCTGCGTCACCTGTTTCTTGAACTGACGCTGCGCTGTAACGAAAACTGCCTCCATTGCGGCAGTCGGTGCGGGGAAGAGGCCCATCCGCCCGAACTGTCGCTCGCGCAGTACAAGGCGCTGTTGGATGAGATCAAGTCCGATTTCGGCGACGCGCTGCCTGTGCTGAATATCACGGGCGGAGAACCGCTGCTGCGGCGGGATTTCTTCGACATCATGGCCTATGCCAACGGGCTGGGATTCCGCTGGGGCATGACCACCAACGCGACACTGATAGATGAGGCTGTCGCCCGAAAGCTGCACGCATGCGGCATGAAGACCGTCTCGGTCAGCATCGACGGATTGGAAGCCACCCATGACCGTCTGCGAGGGTGCAAAGGCGCATTTGCGGGGGCCATGCGGGGCATTCATGCACTGCTCGACAACGGAGGCTTTCAGCATGTGCAGGTGACGACGGTGGTTAATCATCAGAATATCGGGGAACTGCCCGCATTGTTTGAACTGATGTGCGGCATGGATATCGGGTCGTGGCGCGTCATCAATATCGAACCTATCGGCAGAGCCAGACAACATCCCGAACTGCTGCTGACAAAGGAAGAATACCGTCTACTCTTTGATTATATCCGGGAGAAGCGGATGCAAGGATATCTGCTCACCTACGGATGCAGTCACTTTTTGGGTTTGGAATATGAGCGGCAGGTGCGGGATTGGTTTTTTCTGTGTGACGCGGGAATTTACACGGCCAGTGTGATGGCAAACGGCGATATTGCCGCCTGCCTCGATATCGAGCGCCGACCCGAACTGATACGGGGCAACATCCTGCGCGATCGTCTCAAAGATGTGTGGGAGCATCGGTTTGAGGTGTTCCGCTGCGATCTGAGCGACCGGAACGAAATCTGCCGGAATTGCGACGCGTGTGAATTCTGCCGCGGCGGTGCGCATCACAGCTGGGATTACGACAACGACAAGCCCTTGGTGTGCTTCAAGGAAATTTTATTCTGACAAATTGTATCAAAAAAGCGCCGGAAATCGTCTGTTGGATTTCCGGCGCTTTTTTGCGGTAAACAGAATATGTTTTATCGGGCCATCTGTCAGTGGCATATGCAGTACCTCGTCAAAGGCAAAGTGGTCAAAGCGCTCGATGAATTTGGAGTTGGTTCATAGCCCGGGAACATGGTTTCACGGTATTCTTTTGGAAATTTTGTCATAGCCATGCGTTTACCTTAGCCCTGTGTTCCTTTGGATGGTATCACTAATCTATCGCATTTTTCCAAGGGGTATTCTCAAATGCTTCAGGCCATAAAATCACACTTTGGGCAGGAGCATGAGCTTTCTGTTTAAAGGCATTTATTTCGATTACCTGGCGAGATAGTTTAACAATTCGTAATTTTGGACAGTTGCCAAATGCTCCGGCTCTTATGTCCGTTACACTTTTCGGAATGACTACCTCTTCCAGATGAGGCAAATCATAAAAAGCATGCATACCGATGATTCTGATGCCTTGTTTCAGAACAACCCTTCGTATAGAGTCTCTATAAACGGCCCACGGTGTTTGAGGATGCGGTCGATAGAAGTCCGGTATAATAGCGCCAGCCTCAATTTCCAATGTTCCGTTTTCTTTCAGTTTCCACTTTAACTCCTCATCCGCATTCTCATTATCGAGCCAGTCGATGATATTTCGTCCTTCAATAGATGTTCTATGCACACTGTTTTTTTGAGCGGCCTTGATCGATGCCACAGAAATACTCTCAAACAACTCCGGTAATAAATGACTATCAGCTACTGAAACGACAGCGCACGGACTTCCGACAATACTGGCGAGCATTTTCTCGTCGGCATCACTGGTGATGGCCATCCCTGTCTTTACAGCCTTACAGAACCATTTTTCCTGCTGTAAAAGTTTCAGGATATCCTCATATAGGTCAGTTGCCCAGCCATCGCTTGTGAATACCACCGCACACGAACAGTTTTCAGGAATATCCTTACCGTATTCTTTAAGAGCTTTTAATGCTTGCCCCATATTGGCTATTCCCCTTGCTTCCAGCGGCAAATCATCCAATGTTTTCCATCTCGGATAGGTGTCAAACTGGAGAATGTCAACAGCTGTTATGAAGTGACCTTTGTCAAGAGGAAATAAATCACAAGACAAAATC
>CAMHAV010000008.1 GCA_946182865.1 uncultured Clostridia bacterium | reverse complement strand
CGCCCAACTCAGTGAGCGAATGCGAACGCTCAACTCAGTGAGCGAATGCGAACGCCCAACTCAGTGAGCGAATGCGAACGCCCAACTCAGTGAGCGAATGCGAACGCTCAACTCAGTGAGCGAATGCGAACGCTCAACCGGAAAGGAGAGAACCGACATGACCCGACTCGACTGGGAATTTATCGCGCGGTATGCGCCGCTTTATGTGGAAGCGGCAAAGCTGACGGTATATATCGCCTTCTGGGGCATTCTCTTTGCCCTGCTCGTGGGCATGGTCTGTTCGGCGGCGCTGTATTACCGCGTGCCGGTGCTGCGCCGGGTGATAGCGGTCTATATCGAACTCAGCCGCAACACGCCGCTGCTCGTGCAGCTCTTCTTTCTCTATTTCGGACTGCCGAATATCGGTATTGTCCTCAGCGGCGAAGCGTGCGCTGTCATCGGCATCGCCTTTTTAGGCGGCAGCTATATGGCGGAAACGCTGCGCAGCGGACTGGAATCTATCGACAAATCGCAGGCGGAATCCGCCGCCAGCCTCGGCTTCGGACGGTGGCTCACCATGAAGGAGATCATCTTTCCGCAGGCTTTGGCGGTGTCGGTGCCCGGCATATGCGCGAATGTCATTTTTCTTATCAAAGAAACCTCCGTGGTCAGCGGCATTGCGCTGGCGGACCTGATGTATGTGGCCAAAGACCTGATCGGTCTGTATTACCGGACGGATGAGGCGCTCACCATGCTGGTGGTGGCGTATCTGGTCATTCTGCTGCCGGTTTCAGTCGCCGCCACGCTTCTCGAAAGGAGGCTGCGCCATGCAGGCTTCGGGAATTAACGTCCTCTTTTTAGGCAGAAATTTTGCCCGGCTGATAGAGGGACTGTGGGTCACTATGCGCATCAGCCTGCTGGCGGTGCTGCTCTCCATTCCCCTCGGCATACTCCTTGGTATGTTCATGACGCTGCGGCATCCGCTGGCAAAAGCCGTCAGCCGCGTGTATCTGGAATTTGTCAGAATCATGCCCCAGTTGGTGCTGCTCTTTATCGCCTATTTCGGCGTGACAAGGGCCTTCGGCTGGAACTGGTCGGCGGATTTCAGCGCGGTGCTGGTCTTTACGCTGTGGGGAACGGCAGAGATGGGGGATTTGGTGCGCGGCGCGCTGCAAAGCATTCCCAAGCACCAATACGACAGCGCGGCGGCGCTCGGCATGACGAAATGGCAGACCTTTGCCCATATCATCCTGCCCCAGACGCTGCGCCGGTTGCTGCCTCCCACCATCAATCTGACCACCCGCATGATCAAGACCACCAGCCTGGTGGTGCTCATCGGTATCACGGAGGTGCTCAAGGTGGGCAAGCAGATCATTGACGTGAACCGCTTTGCCTATCCCACCGCGTCGCTGTGGGTTTACGGCGCGGTGTTTATCCTGTATTTTCTCGCCTGCTGGCCGATATCGCTGCTGGCCAGAACTCTCGAAAAGCGTTGGAGGTGACTTGCCGTGGCGGCAGAAGAAACCATTCAGCTCGAAATTGCGGGCTTACAGAAAAAATTCGGTGACGACGTGATTCTCGACGGCGTGGATCTGACCGTCCGCAAGGGCGAAGTGGTCGTGATTCTCGGTTCGTCCGGCTGCGGCAAAAGCACGCTGCTGCGCTGCATCAACGGTCTGGAACCCATCGACGGCGGCAGCATTCTCATCGACGGCGAGGCCATCACCCCCGGCGCGAAAAATCTGACCCGTCTGCGGCAAAAGATCGGCATGGTGTTCCAGAGCTACGATCTTTTCCCGCACAAAAATATCCTCGACAACGTGACCCTTGCGCCCATTAAGGTGCAGAAGCGCACCAAGGAGGACGCGCGGACAGAGGCAGAGCAGCTTCTGCTGCGCGTGGGACTCTGGGAAAAGCGCAAGGCGTATCCCCGCGAGCTGTCGGGCGGACAAAAGCAGCGCGTCGCCATCGTGCGGGCGCTCTGCGTCAATCCCGAAATCATGCTCTTTGACGAAGTGACCGCCGCGCTCGACCCCGAAATGGTGCGGGAGGTGCTCGACGTAATGCTGGAGCTTGCCCAAGGCGGCATGACCATGCTGATCGTTACCCATGAAATGGGATTTGCCCGCGCGGTCGCTGACCGGATCGTATTCCTCGACGAGGGAAAGATTCTGGAAAACCTGCCCGCCGAGGAATTCTTTACCCATCCCCGCACACAGAGAGCCAAAGACTTTTTGCAGACTTTTGAATTCAATAAACAATGAAAGGAAAATATATCATGAAATACAATTTTATACAAAAAATAGCAGCCCTTTCCCTTTCCGCCGTTCTCGCGGTAGGCGCACTCGCCTCCTGCTCCGGTTCCGACAGCAAAGTGAGCGGAAGCGATAACAGCGGCAGCAACGGTCAGACCAAAGCCTCCTATCGCACGGTTGACGAGATCAAGGAGAGCGGCAAGGTGGTCATCGGCGTATTCAGCGACAAGGCCCCCTTTGGCTATGTGGATGAAAACGGAAAATACCAGGGCTACGATGTGTATTTTGCGGAGAGAATCGGCAAGGATTTGGGCGTTGACGTCGAATATGTCTCCACCGACCCCGCCAGCCGTGTGGAATACGCCGCGACCGGCAAGGTGGATATTGTCCTCGCCAACTTCACCGTGACCGAGGAACGCGCCGAGAAGGTGGACTTCGCCCTGCCCTATATGAAAGTCAAGCTGGGCGTGGTGTCTCCCGACAGCGCCGTGGTCAAGAGCATTGACGACCTCAAAGACAAGACCCTTATCGTGGTCAAGGGTACCACCGCCGAAACCTATTTTGAAAAGAACGAACCCGATGTGAAGCTCCAGAAATACGACGAGTACGCCGACGCCTACAACGCCCTGCTCCAGGGACGCGGCGACGCTTTCTCCACCGACAACACGGAGGTGCTTGCGTGGGCGATTGTCAATCCCGGCTACACGGTAGGCATTGACGCGCTGGGCAGTGCCGACACCATTGCGCCCGCCGTGCAGAAGGGCAACGCCTCCCTGCTCAACTGGCTCAATGACGAGATCAAAGCCCTTGGCGAAGAGAACTTCTTCCATGCCGATTACGAAGCGACCCTCGCTTCCGTCTACGGTTCGGCAGCCAATCCTGACAACCTCGTGGTAGAGGGCGGCGTAGTAGACTGATAGCGTATAAAAACATCACTGAGAGAAAATAAAAGAGAAAACAAAAGACCCGTACAGGACGGTTTCACATGAAAGTGACCGCTCTGTACGGGTCTTTTGTCGGTGCCCGAATCAATCATTCCGCCGCGTCAATGACATCCAGCATCCCGATGTCGTCCGGCATCCCGATGTCATCCGGCATCTGGTGACGGATAATCTTGACGGTGCTGATGGCGACGCACATATTCAATATGCCGTCCGCCAGCAGCGACGCGCCGAGAAGAATCGTCATTACGCGCAGGCTTTCCGCCGGACGAAAGACCAGCAGCAGTCCGATGGCTCCGGCGGCCGCCGCCAGCACTACGATCAGCCACCACGCGCCGATGCCGAAGCGTTTGGCGTCAATGGCAATCTGCATTTTAAACAGCCCGTCCGCCAAAATGGAAATCCCCAGCGCGATGCACAGGAAATACAGCACGCTGTCGGATTTGACGGTGGTGATGAAGCCCAGTGCAATCATCAGAATGCCGAATGGCAGATCATACTGAAACGCCAGGCGGTAGAGATCCTTGGAAAAGTACCCCACCAGCTTGATCACGCCGAAAATCATCATGGCGACGCCGAAGAAATCCACCCACGCGGGAAGCATCTTTTCGGGAACCGCGATCATGAGGAGACCCACCGCGCAGAAGACGGCGGACAGCGCGATCGTTCCGAATTTTGCCACCTGCATGGGAATCACAGAACGAGGTTTCATCCCTGTTCACTCCTTTTGTTATGATGGTAACAGTATAATCCCACGCCGAGCGGAAGAAAACAGGCAATCCGCGGCGGATGTATCATTTTTAGGCAAAGCCGTCCGTGTGTCTGAAAATCCGACACAGCGGACGGCTTTGTCTATTGATAAACCGAGCGCCGCGGCATAAACTGTTATCACAAGTCGGGAACCGCCCCGATAAAGAAATGAAATGAGAGGTAATGGAATTGGACAGATTCGGTAATTTTGTGGTTCGGCACAAGAAGCTCATCCTGCTTCTGGCCGTGATGCTTCTCGTGCCGTCGGTCATCGGCATGGCCATGACCAGAATCAATTACGATATGCTCGACTATCTGCCGGACGATATCGACACCATGCGCGGACAGGAGATTCTGCTGGAGGATTTCGACAAAGGCGCGTTCTCCATTCTGGTGGTGGAGGGAATGCAGCCGGATGATGTGTCCCACCTGAAAAAGCAGATCGAACAGGTCGATCATGTGGTGGATGTGGTGTGGTACGACAGCATTCTGGGGGACTCGGTTCCGATGGAATTTCTCCCCGAAAAGGTTTATGACGCGTTCAACAACGGCGACGCCACACTGATGGCGGTGTTCTTTGACACCTCTACCAGTGCCGACGAAACGATGGAGGCTATCGGCTCCATCCGCTCGATTGCCGACAAACAGTGCTTTGTCACAGGGATGTCCGCCATGGTCACCGACCTGAAAAACCTGTGCGAGCAGGAGGAACCGATTTATGTCGGTATCGCGGTGCTCTGTTCGGTGATCGTCATGATGCTCTTTATGGATTCGTTCATTATTCCGCTTGTCTTTTTGGCGAGCATCGGCATGGCGATATTGCTCAACCTCGGCAGCAATGTGCTGATGGGCGAGGTTTCCTACATCACCAAAGCGCTGGCGGCGGTGTTGCAGCTCGCCGTGACAATGGATTATTCCATCTTTCTGTGGCACAGCTACAGCGAACAGAAGCGCCATTTCCCCGACAGCAACGACGACGCGATGGCGCACGCCATTTCCGCCACGCTTACCTCGGTGGTTGGCAGTTCCGTCACGACCGTTGCGGGCTTTCTGGCGCTCTGCTTCATGACCTTTACACTGGGACTCGATCTCGGCATTGTCATGGCTAAAGGCGTGGTGTTCGGCGTGATCGGCTGTGTGACCACGCTGCCCTCCATGATTCTGCTGCTCGACGGTCTGATCGAAAAGACCCGACACAAGCCGCTCATGCCTGATATGGACAAAATCGGCGGCGGCATTCTGAAAATCGTCCCCGTGTCGCTCGCGCTGTTTGTGGTCCTTGCGGTTCCGGCGTTTTACGGACAGAGCAACGCCAAGGTGTATTATGACCTCGGCGCGACGCTGCCGGAGGATATGGAATATGTCATCGCAACCAATAAATTGCAGGACGAATTTGATATGTCCTCCACGCATATGATTCTGGCGGACGCGCAGCTTTCGCCGGAGGACGCGCGGCGCATGACCGACGAGATCAAGCAGGTGAAAGGCGTGAAAGCTGCGCTGGGACTGGATTCGCTCATCGGCAGCCATGTGCCGGAGGAACTGCTTCCCGATTCGGTACGGCGGATTCTCAAAAGCGACCGCTGGCAGCTCCTGCTGGTCAGCTCGGAATACAAGGTGGCGACGGATGAAGTCAATCGGCAGATCGACGACATCAACCGGATCATCAAGAAATACGACAGCAGCGCCATGCTGATCGGGGAAGCTCCCTGCACCAAGGACTTAATCACCATCACCGACCACGATTTCAAGGTGGTGGACGCGGTTTCCATCGTCGCTATCTTCCTGATTATCGCCGTGGTGCTTAAGAGTGCGTCGCTGCCCTTCCTGTTGGTGGCGGTCATTGAATTTGCTATCTTCGTGAACCTAGGCATACCGTTCTACACCGACACCCAGCTTCCGTTTATCGCTCCCATCTGCATCAGCACCATCCAGCTCGGCGCGACAGTGGACTACGCCATTCTCATGACCTCTCGCTACAAGCTGGAACGCATGGGCGGCGCGGATAAAAAGACAGCCGTCCGCACGGCGCTCGTCACGAGCATCGGTTCCATTATGGTGAGCGCGCTCGGCTTTTTCGCAGCGACCTTCGGCGTGGCGCTGTATTCGGATGTGGATATCATCGGCTCGCTGTGCATGCTCATGGCCAGAGGCGCCTTGATCAGCATGTGTGCGGTGCTTCTGGTGCTGCCCGCTCTCTTTATGGTCTTTGACAAACTGATCTGCAAGACCACGGCTGGCATGACAAAGATTTCTGATTGAAGCAAAGGGGTAATCTGACATGAAAACGACAAACATCAAACAACTACTGGATAAGACAGAAGAAAAACTCGGACAGCTTTCCAAAAGAACCATGATTCTCGCTTTGGCGGCGGCGCTGGTGCTGTCGGGCGCGGGTTTTGGCACCTATGCGGTGCTGTCGCGGCATCAACCCACCGTGACCGCCGCCCAGACCGTCTGTGACGACGGCGAAACCTCCGCCGTGACGGACGACACGGTGTATGTCATCGCAGGCGCGGACGGCAGCGCGGAAAAAATCATCGTGAGCGACTGGATGAAAAACGGCGGCAAGGGTCAGAGCGTAGCCCAAGTGGGAGAAACCGACGGCTACGGCATGGACACCGACAACGCCTACCAGTGGAACACCGACGGCGGTGACATCACCCGGTCGGAGCAGCTTCCCGTCAGTGTAAAGCTGACCTACCTTCTCGACGGCAAGGAGATGACCGCCGAAGAAATCGCCGGAAAGAGCGGCAGGGCGACCATTCGCTTTGACTACACCAACAACCAGAAGCAGACCGTCTCCATCGACGGCAGGGACGAGGATATCTATGTGCCTTTCACGGTGGTGACAGGCGCGATTCTCGACAACAATGTCTTCTCCCATGTGGAAATCTCCAACGGCAAGATCATCAACGACGGCACCCGCAGCATTGTCATCGGCTTTGCCCTGCCGGGTATGCAGGAAAGCCTCCATCTGAACCAGGCGTCTATTGACATCCCCGAAAGCATTGAAATCACCGCCGACGTGGAGAATTTCGCGCTCACCACCACGCTGACGATGGTGACGAACGACCTCTTTAACGAGGCGTCGGAAAAAGCGGAGGAGAAGGCAGCGGAAAAGGGCGGCGCTGATCTGTCGCTCGGCGCGCTCAGCAGCGGCATCCATCAGCTCACGGACGGTTCCTCCGCGCTGTATGACGGCACCAGCCAGCTTCTGCAAAAGTCGGGCTTGCTGATCGAGGGCATTCATCAGTTGACCGAGGGCGGGCAGCAGGTCAGCGGCGGCGTAGATACCGTGCGCCAGACGCTTGCGTTCCTTTGCAGCAACAACGCCGATTTGCAGGGCGGCGCGGCGAAGGTGTTTGACACCCTGCTTGCCACCACGCAGCAGCAGATTCAGGCGGCAGGGATGGATTGTCCTGCCCTCAGCCGTGACAACTATGCCGCCGTGCTGGGCAGTATCGTTTCGGGACTGAGCGAGGAAAGTCTGCGCGGTCAGGCGGAAGCGGCGGCGCGCGAGGCTGTCGCCGCACAGGTGGAAGCCAATACCGCGGCGATTACAGAGCAGGTGACGGGCACCGTGCGGGAACAGGTGCGGCAGGGTGTTCTCGGCAGTGTGCTGGAAAGTAAAGGTCTGACCGGCGAGGATTATCAGAACGCCGACGAAGCGACCAGGGCGGTCATTGACAGCACGGTAGAGCAGTATACGCAGCAGCAAATGCAGTCGGATGAAATACAGGGGACGATTCAAAGCCATGTCAGCGACGCCAAGGCGCAGCTCATCGAACAGAACATGAACAGTGACGCGATCAGAAGCCAGATCAATCAGGCGCTTGCCGCCAATCTTCCCAAGGCAAAGGAAGGACAAAAGAGCATCAACACCGCGCTCGAACAGCTCAACGCCTACAATGCGTTTTATCAGGGCATCTGCCAGTACACCAACGGCGTGCAGGCGCTTTATGACGGCACAGCGCAATTACAGGAGGGCGCGAAGAGCTTGAGCGACGGGCTGAACCAGGTGGACGGCAGTTCCGGCGCGCTCACCGACGGCATTAACCGCCTCAACAGCGGCGCGATGCAGCTTTCCGACGGTATGAAGCGGTTCGAGGGCAGCAGTCTGGAGAAGCTCGCCACCATGGCGAACGGTGATGTGGCGGGTCTGGGCGTGAGATGGCAGGCGCTCAAGGACGTTTCCCGCGCCTACAGCGCACACTTCTCGGCTGACGGTCAGACCGAGGAAAGCGTCAAATTCATCTATCGCACCGGCGCGGTTGAGTAAAATGTGGAGTGTGAAGTGTGAAATGTGAAATTGTAAAGTCAGCACATAGGTAATCACTGTCCACAACTTAGGGAAATAAACTCCCTCCGTCACGCCTGCGGCGTGCCACCTCCCTCAGAGAGGGAGGCGAAAAATGGCTCCCTCTTTGAGGGGGCTGTCAGCGTAGCTGACTGGGGGAGTGCTTAAGTTGTGGATAGTGCATAGGTAATAGAAGAGTGTCAGCACATCGGCAGCCAAGGGAGGAACTTTGTCTCTTGGCTGCTTTTGCTTGGCAAAAAATTAACAATCTCCGTGTTGAATATTTTCTTGGTGGTTTGTATAATGTTGATATTGAGATAATGACGGCATGACAGAGGAAAGGAACAGGGAGTTTATATATGGCGAATTTTACCCGCGACGCGATCAAAGCGGCGTTTTTGAAACTGCTGGAGGAACATCCGTTCAGCGAAATCACGGTCAAAAACGTGGTGGAGGAGTGCGGCATCAACCGCAATTCTTTCTATTACCACTTTCACGATCTGCCGGCGCTGCTCGAAGAGATTGTCAAAGAGGAGGCCGACGCCGTTATCGAAAAATACTCGTCGGTGCATTCGGTGGTGGAGTGCTACGACGCGATCGAGGAATTTGCCTCCCACCGCAGGCGGGCCATTATGCACATCTACCGTTCCGTGAGCCGCGATGTATTCGAGCGGTATCTCATGCAGATCTGCGAATATTTCATCACCCAGTATATCGACGCGCTGCTGTCGGAAGGCGGCATCGACGGGGAGATGATCGAGCGCAACCGCAAAATCATTGTCAATTATTACAAATGCCTGTTCTTCGGCGTGACCATCGACTGGCTGAATGACGGCATGCAGGAGGAAAAGGCGCAGGAATTCCGCCGCATTTTCAAGATCAAGGCCGACTCCGCTGACGATATCGCGGCCATCTTAAAATCCCAAATGGGATGCGCGTGACGGAGCTGCCGCAGCGGAGTTTTTTCTTCGTGCGGCGGCTTTTTTAGCGCGTGTTGTCACACAAGTTTCATGCGGCTCTCAAAAAAACCGTTAGTTGGGCATTTTGGGGAAATCTGCGCGAAGAAATCCGAAAAAATTAACAATCCTACTATTGAAATACGTGTCCAAAAAAGGTATAATTATTCATTATCATATCATGGGAGGTCTGTATTTGTTCAGACATTTGAGAGCCAATGTCTGAAAAACAGGCAGGCGTGGGGCGAGTGTCTATTGTCATTTCGCTGCGCTTCTCTTATAATGAATATCACAGGCGCACAGCGGCAATGCCGTAGGTGCGGAGGATAGGAGTGTGCATCATGTCCAAGATTGATGAGACGGTCAAACGCGAAAGCGTGTATATAGCGGCATTTGTCGGTGTGCTGAGCGTGCTGATGCAGGCGGTGTTCCTGGTGGCAGGTCGTTGGGATTACACCGTGCTGTGCGGAAATCTGCTGAGCGCGGCGGCGGCTGTCGGCAACTTTTTCCTGATGGGTCTGACGGTACAGAAAGCTCTGGGCAAAGGGGAAAAGGAGGCGGCGGATACCATGCGGCTGTCGCAGCGGCTGAGGCTGCTGCTGCTGTTTGTCGTGGTAGCGGTTGGCGCCGCGGCGCCATGCTTTCACACGCTCGCGGTGATCATTCCGCTGTTTTTTCCGCGCGTCGCCATCGCGGTTCGTCCGCTGATGGACAAACGGAACAAAAACGGCGACGGAAAGGAGGGTGAAGGAAAATGAAACATACACGGCCAACGGGCAGGCCATCCAAGGCGGTTGACGCGCTGCTGCTGCTCGGAATGCTGCTGCCGATTGCGGCGGGCATCGCGCTGAAAGTGCTGCTGGTTCCCGCATCGGAGGGCATTGAGATCACGGGCGCGTATATCTTCTTTACGCTGCCGCTGCCGCTGGGCGGACTGCCGATCACGGAGACGCAGGTCAATTCGTGGCTGGTCATGCTTTCGCTGCTCTTTCTGTGTCTCTATCTGACACGGGGACTTTCCGAGAAGGCGCAGACCAAGCGCCAGCACGTCGCGGAGTGGATTGTGGAGCAGACCGAAGGACTGGTCACAAGCAATATGGGCGAATATTTCGCCGGATTTGCCCCGTTCATCGGCGCCATGCTCGCGCTGTCGGCGTTTTCGAGCCTGCTGTCGCTCACGGGATTGTTCCCGCCTACCTCGGATATCAATGTCACAGGCGGCTGGGCGATTCTGGTCTTTATACTGATTACTTACTACAAGATGAAGTGCGGCCCGGTTCACTATCTCAAGAGCTTTGCCGAACCGGTGGCGTTCCTCACACCGCTCAATGTCATCAGTGAAATCGCCACGCCGGTCTCCATGGCGTTTCGTCATTACGGCAACGTCCTTTCCGGTTCGGTCATTTCGGTGCTGGTGGCGGCGGCGCTGCAAGGGTTGTCCCAGATCATTCTCGGACGGCTGCCCGGCATTCTCGGAGAGGTGCCGTGGCTGCGCATCGGCATACCCGCCGTGCTCTCGGTTTACTTTGACCTGTTCAGCGGATGTTTGCAGGCGTTTATTTTCGCCATGCTGACCATGCTGTATGTAGGGGGCGCTTTCCCGGCGGAGGATTATTTCAAAAAACAAGAGAAAAAGAAAGCCAAAAGATTACAAACCAACAACAATTAACGGAGGTAAACCATTATGTTAGAACTTGCTATCGGTATTATTTTAGGCTGCTGTGCGCTGGGCGCCGGCTCGGCAATGATCGCGGGTATCGGCCCCGGTATCGGTGAAGGCAACGCTGTCGCGGCGGCCTGTGAAGCGATCGGCCGTCAGCCCGAATCGAGAAGTTCGGTCACGACTACCATGCTCATGGGCTGCGCCGTTGCGGAGACCACCGGTCTTTACGCGCTGGTTATCGCCATTCTGCTGATCTTCGTTGCGCCGGGTATGTTCGTCAATCTGTTGATGAGCACCATTTCATAAGCAGAGCAAGAGGTGACGAAGAATGCAGACGTTGGAGATCATTTCGATCAATTTCTGGAATGTCCTGATTTCCCTCTGCAATCTGCTGCTGCTGTTTCTGATGTTCAAGCACTTCCTTTATCAGCCGGTGAAAAAAATGCTTGCCCAGCGGCAGGCGACCATCGACCTGCAATATGAGCAGGCGGAGACCGCCAAAAGCGAAGCGCTTGCCATGAAGGAGAGCTGGGAGGAAAAGATGACCACGGCGCGCACGGAGGCGGACGGCATTCTGGAGAACGCCGTCAAGAGCGCCAATGTGCAGAGCCGCGAGATTCTCGATCAGACCCGTGAAAGGGCGGCGCGCATGATAACCCGTGCGCAGGAGGAAGCGGCCTCGGAGCGCCGCAAAGCGGAGCAGGAAATCAAGGATCAGATCGCGGATGTATCGGTGGCGCTGGCCGAAAAGATGATCGGCCGGGAGCTGAACGCCGACGATCACAGCGAATTGATCGACTCTTTTATTTCGGAAATAGGTGAAGACGATGAGGGCGACAAGTAAGGAATACGCGGTCGCGCTGTTCGCTCTGGCGCAGGAATGCGATCTGGAAGATGTGTTTCTGGAGGAAATGCGGGTACTCAGGGACTTGTGGGAAGCCACGCCCGAATACGCGGATTTTCTCAATGCGCCCTGTATTCCGGCCAGCGAGCGGCTTGCTGCCGTTGAAGAAAGCTTTGGCGCGGACTTTCACGAATATACGGTGTCGTTCCTCTCGCTGCTGTGCGAGCAGGGGTGCGCGGATATTCTGCCGGCATGCGCCGAAGAATACGAGAAGCTATACAATGAAGAACGGCGTGTCATTCCCGCGCGGGTGACCAGCGCCGTGGCGCTGACCCAGCAGCAGAAGCAAAAGCTGGAGCGCAGGCTGGAGTCGCTCAGCGGCAGCCGCGTGAATGTCAGCTACCGGGTCGATTCCTCGCTGCTGGGCGGCATGACGGTCGATCTGAACGGTCTGCTGATGGACGGCAGTTTGCGCGGCAGGCTCAAAAATATAAGGGAAGTGATGAGCGAATGAACAGAAAGCCGGAAGAAATCAGCAATATTCTGAAAGAACAGATTAAAAACTACAAGGCGAAGGTGGAGATGTCCGAGACCGGCACCGTTGTCATGGTAGGCGACGGCATTGCCCGCGTCTACGGACTTCGCAGCTGCATGGCGGGCGAGCTGCTGGAATTTGAGGACGGCAGCGTGGGACTCGCGCAGAACCTCGAGGAGGAAACCGTTTCGGCGGCGATTCTCGCCAACAGCAACGATATCCGCGAGGGTACCACCGTCAAGCGTACCGGCCGCGTGCTTTCGGTGCCGGTGGGCGAGGAACTGCTCGGACGCGTTGTGGACGCGCTGGGCAATCCCATCGACGGCAAGGGCGCGGTGCATTGCACCCAGACCCGCTGCATCGAGTCCGAAGCGCCGGGCATCATCGAGCGCAAGAGCGTTTCGGTGCCGCTGCACACGGGCATCAAGGCGATCGACAGCATGATTCCGATCGGACGCGGTCAGCGCGAACTGCTGATCGGTGACCGTCAGACGGGTAAGAGCGAGATCGCGACCGATACCATTATCAACCAGAGAGACAGCGGCGTGCTGTGCATCTATGTCGCCATCGGCAAGAAGAATTCCACCGTGGTGCAGCTCGTGCAGAAGCTGGCGGACGCGGGCGCGATGGAATATACCATCGTCGTGGCGGCGACGGCTTCGGAAAGTGCCCCGCTGCAATACATTGCACCCTATGCCGGCTGCGCGATGGCGGAGTATTTCCGCGAGCAGGGCAAGGACGTGCTGATTATCTACGACGATCTGTCCCAGCACGCGGTCGCTTACCGTGCGATTTCGCTGCTGATCCGCAGACCGCCGGGACGTGAAGCCTATCCGGGCGACGTTTTCTATCTGCATTCCCGGCTGCTCGAGCGCGCGGCGTGTGTCGCGCCGGAATACGGCGGCGGCTCCATTACCGCGCTGCCGGTCATCGAGACGCAGGCGGGCGACGTTTCGGCCTACATCCCGACCAACGTCATCTCCATCACGGACGGTCAGATCTTCCTTGAAACCGAGATGTTCCACGCGGGCATCATTCCCGCCATCAACCCCGGTATCTCGGTCAGCCGTGTCGGCGGTTCGGCACAGCTCAAAGCCATGAAGAAGGTTTCGGGCGAACTGAAGCTGCTTTATTCCCAGTACCGTGAGCTGCAATCCTTCGCGCAGTTCGGCAGCGACCTTGACGAGGACACCAAGTCCCGTCTGGCGCTGGGCGAACGCATTGTGGAGGTGCTCAAGCAGAAGCAGAATTCCCCTGTGCGCATCGGCTGTCAGGTGGCGATTATTTTCGCGGTGGTCAACGGCTATCTCGACGAGATTCCGGTGAATAAGGTCAACGATTACGAGCAGAAGCTGTTCCGCCGGATGGAAGCGGAGCATACCGCGTGGTTGGAAAGAATCGAAAACAATTACTTCGAGCAGTCCGACATTGATGAATTGAAGGACATTCTCGCGGAGATGCGGAGGGGATAACACATGGCGGATATCAAAAGTCTCCGTTCCAGCATCCGCAGCGTGGACTCCATGCTGCACCTTACCACCGCGATGGGGCTTGTCGCTTCTTCCAAAATGTACCGCGCCAGTCAGGCGATGGAAAACGCGCATGACTTCGCGCAGGCGCTGCGCACCATGACCTCCCGTCTGGCCGCCAACGCCGAATGTCAGAACAGCGCCTTTCTGAATCCCCCGTCCGATAGCGACAAGACCTGTCTGGTAGTCATCGCGGGCGACAGAGGACTTTGCGGCGGCTACAACAACAACATCTTTCGTCTGACGGCGCAGTATGCCGACGCGGAGATCATCCCCATCGGCAAGCGTGCCTCGGAGCGTTTCGGGGGCGAACTGACGCTGTGCGAGAGCTTTACCTGTGACGACGGCTACGCGCTGGCGCAGCGGCTCATTGACGGGTATCTCGGCGGCGCATACGGCAAGGTGGGCATTGTCTGCACCAAGTATGTCTCCATGATGACGCAGGAGGCGGCAGTGGAATGGCTGCTCCCGCTCACAAAGAGCGAAGAAACGGCGCCGGGCGGCATCCTGTTTGAGCCGGAGCCGTCGGAAGTGCTGAGCAGCGCGGTCAGGGAATATGTATTCGGGGCGCTCATGGAGGCGATTCGCGAGAGCTTCGCCTGTGAAACCGCCGCCCGCCGCATGGCGATGGACAACGCCGGTCGGAACGCGCAGCAGATGCTGGACGATCTCCGTCTGGAGTACAACCGCGCGCGTCAGGGCGCTATCACGCAGGAGATCACGGAAATTGTCGCAGGCAGCGGCGCCTGAGAGGAGAGAATTAACAAATGGCTGAAAACAACACAGGCATTGTCGTGCAGGTCATGGGACCTGTGGTCGATGTCAGGTTCAAAGAGGGCAGCCTGCCGCCGATCTACAACGCGCTCACTGTCCCGATAGAGGACAGACTGCTGACGGTAGAGGTGGCGCAGCATATCGGCAACAGCACCGTCCGCTGCATCGCGATGGCGTCTACGGACGGCTTGCAGCGCGGAACGGTGGTAACGGATACAGGCAAGACCATCAGCGTGCCGGTAGGACGCGAAACGCTGGGCAGAATTTTCAACGTATTGGGCGACGCGGTGGACAACCGGCCCGCCCCCGCCGACGCGGAGCGGTGGAATATTCACCGTCCGGCGCCAAGCTATGAAGAACTCGCTTCGTCTACCGAGATTCTGGAGACGGGCATCAAGGTCATCGACCTGATCTGCCCCTATTCCAAGGGCGGCAAGATCGGTCTGTTCGGCGGCGCGGGCGTCGGCAAGACGGTTCTGATTATGGAACTGATCAACAACATCGCCAAGGAACACGGCGGTCTGTCGGTGTTTACCGGCGTTGGCGAACGTACGCGTGAAGGCAACGACCTGTATTGCGAGATGAAGGAATCGGGCGTTATCGACAAGACGACACTGGTTTACGGTCAGATGAACGAGCCGCCGGGAGCGCGTATGCGCGTGGCGCTGTCGGGTCTGACCATGGCGGAATACTTCCGCGACCAGGAGGGGCAGGACGTTCTGCTCTTTATCGACAATATCTTCCGTTTCACACAGGCAGGCAGCGAAGTGTCCGCGCTTCTCGGACGTATGCCGTCCGCCGTCGGTTACCAGCCGACGCTGGCCAATGAGATGGGCGCATTGCAGGAACGCATTACCTCCACCAAGAAGGGCTCCATCACCTCGGTGCAGGCGGTTTATGTACCGGCGGACGACCTGACCGACCCGGCGCCTGCCACGACGTTCGCCCATCTGGACGCGACGACGGTTCTGGCGAGAAACATTGCGGCGCAGGGCATCTATCCGGCGGTTGATCCGCTGGAATCCACCAGCCGCATCCTTTCCCCCGAAGTGGTGGGCGAGGAGCATTACGAGGTCGCCAAGGAAGTGCAGCGCGTTCTCCAGAGATACAAGGAACTGATGGATATTATCGCCATCATGGGTATGGACGAATTGTCGGATGACGACAAGATGCTCGTGCAGCGCGCGAGAAAGATTCAGCGATTCCTGTCGCAGCCTTTCCATGTTTCGGAGAAGTTCACGGGTATCGAAGGCACCTATGTGCCGCTGAGCGAAACCATTCGCGGCTTCAAAGCGATCATCGAAGGCAAGTGCGACGACTATCCGGAATCGGCGTTCCTCTTTGCGGGTACGATTGACGAAGTAGCCGAGAGAGCGGAGAGGGCGAAACAATGAACACCTTTCATCTGAAAATCACTTCGCCGGACGGCGTGCTGTTTGGCGGCGAGGTCACACAGTTCTCGGTGCGCAGCACAGAGGGCGATATGGCGGTACTGGCGGGACACGCGCCGCTGGTGTGTACGGTGAAACCCTGTGTCTGCAAAATCGTCTCCGATGACGGCGACACCGAAAAGACCGGACGCACGGCGGGCGGTCTGCTGGAAGTGAGCGCCGAAGAAACGGTGCTTTTTACCGGCTCCTTTGAGTGGGAATAAACGGCACGGTGTTGACGGAAGTAAATGAATCATGCATGAAAAACAGGCTGTCACACCGTTCCCGGTGCGGCAGCCTGTTTTTCATAACACAGATTGGCGAGGTGGATGGTGATGATCTATACGGCTGTATGTGATGATGAAAAAAGGGTGCTGGAGGAAATTGCCGGCAAGGTGCATGACGCGTTTCAGAACCTGCACTGCCCCATTGAAATCTTTCAGACAGAAGATCCTTTTGCACTGGCGGAGCATATGAAAAGCCGCAAGCCGGATGTGCTGTTTCTTGATATGGATATGCCGAGGCTCAGCGGCATGGATATAGCGCAGTTTCTGATTGACAGCGGCGCCGACACATTGCTCGTATTTGTCACAAGCCATGATGCGCTGGTGTACCGTTCGTTTCAGTATCATCCCTTCGGCTTCATCCGCAAGAGCCATTTTGACGAAGAAATCGGCTCGGTGGCGCAAAGCATTGTCAATGAACTGCAAAAGAGAAACGAATATTTTATGTGCAAGACAAGCGAAGGCATTTTTAAAGTCCGGTTTTCGGATATTCTGTATTTTGAGTCGGAGTCCAATTACATCCGCCTGCACAGTACCCACAGGCTCTTTCGCTTCCGGGGAACCATAGGAGCGCTCGAAAGCGAGCTTTCACCAAGGGGATTTATCCGCACGCACAAGGGATTCCTGGTCAATCAGCAGCATATTTTTGCCATACAGGGCGACGAAATCAAGCTTAGCAGCGACGAGCTTCTGCCCATTGGCAGGACAAACCGTGAAAACGTCAAGAAAACGATTCTGAGGTACATGAGATGAGCAGATACCGCGCACTCCGGGACGCCTATGAAGCACTGGATCAGAAGTATGCCGCCGAGGTCGCCAAAAACCTCGATTTGCAATATCAATATGACAGTCTGCGCGCCGAATACCGGATTCTGTGTGACCAGCAGCGGGACATAGAAGTCCTGCATGAAAATACACGCCGATTGAAGCATGATATGAAAAATCATATCATGGTGATCGCCTCTTATCTGGGCAACGGCGAAACAGACGAAGCGAAGGAATACCTGTCGGTTGTGCTGGATAACCTCAATCGCGTCTATTCGTATATTCAGACAGGCAACGCCGTGATGAATTACGTTATCAATTCCAAGCTGGAATATGCGCAGCGCTGCGGCGTACCGTTCAAGGCGGAAATAGAAAATCTGTCCTTTGCCCGAATGGGCAGCGTCGATTTTGCGGCGGTGCTGAGCAATGCGCTTGACAACGCCATTGAGGCGAGCCTGAGGGCATCCGGGAAGCTGATTTATGTGTCGATATGCAAAAAGCGAGGCTACGACGTCATCACAGTCAAAAATAAAACCGACAAATCCGTCCTCGATGAAAACCCCGATCTGCATTCCACCAAGCCTGACAATCAAAACCACGGCTGCGGTGTAAAGCAAATCAAAGACATTGTCGAAAAATATGACGGCATGACAGATATTTACGAAGAAGAAGGAATGTTTTGCATCAGTATGATGATTCCGTCAGAATCATAGTTGTTTTGGGCGCCGCAGCCATCCGCTGCGGCGCTTTTTGTAACGGATTTCGGGCAGTTTATCCCAGACATATTGCATTTAAAAGAGATTCCCGTAAAATAAAGAACAGGTGAAGCCAATGATTGTTATCAAAAACGTAACCAAAACCTTTCCGGGAGGCATTACCGCTGTCCATGACATTTCGCTGCATATCGCAAAGGGCGAAACCGTCGGTCTCATCGGCGCAAACGGCGCGGGCAAAACAACGCTGATCAAGCTGATATGCGGTTTGTACCTCCCCACAGACGGCTATATCAGGGTGTTTCGGGAAAATCCTTTTCGGGGAAAAAACTTTGGCAGGAAAGCCGGGGAAAACCTGATCGGTCTGGTGACAGGGCAGGTCATTACCGACGGCTACAATTATCACTTCGGTCACGGAAGCGCCCTGTTGCAGGAAGATTTGACGCTTGCGCTGAATCTGCAACTGATAAAGAGTATCTACCGGATTCCCAAGGAAGCGTACAGGCAGAGACTGGCGGCGCTTTTGCCGAAGCTCGGTTTGCAGGAACAGATGCATTACCGCGTCCATCAGCTCTCGCTGGGGCAGCGGATGAAAGCGGAGGTGGCGGCGGTGCTTCTCTTTCAGCCTGCCCTGCTGATATTGGACGAGCCGTTTATCGGTATAGATGTGGCGGCAAGGGAGAAGATTCGCGACATATTGCAGGAGATCGCCCGTGAAAAAGAAACAACCGTCATTCTCACCACCCATAATGTCGAAGAACTGGAACGGATATGCGACAGGGCGATACTGATTGACCACGGACAGATCGTATATAACGGCAGCTTTGACAGGTTGAAAAAATCCCATATCGGGCTGAATCGGATGCAGATGATATTTGAGGGAATGCCGCCGGATCTACAGGATTTTCCGATAAAACACTGCTGCATCGAAAATAACATGCTGACGCTTGACTACGACAGCAGCATTGTAAGCTCAAAGGATTTGGCAAACTATCTGCTGTCCCACGGCAAGGCAGTCGATATTTTTATCCAAAAGCCGACTGTAGAGGATATTATCAAAGAAATGTACAAGGAGGATCATCATGCGGACAATGCAAACAGCGAAAAACATCATTGAGGTAAACAACCTGTGCAAGACGTTTAAAATCCACAAGCGTGCTACAGGCTTTAAAGGGGCATTGAAAGACATTTTCCACCCGACATATGAATGGAAAAAAGCGGTGGATAACGTCAGTTTTTCCATTCATGAGGGGGAAATGGTCGGCTTTATCGGCCCCAATGGCGCGGGAAAATCCACCACTATCAAAATGCTGTCAGGGATTCTTTATCCCGACAGTGGCGATATGCAGGTAGCGGGCTACGTTCCGTACAAACAGCGCAAGGAATATGTCGCCAATATCGGCGTTGTATTCGGGCAGAAGTCACAGATTTCGTGGGATTTGTCGCCGCTCGACAGCTATGAGGTGATCCGGCACATTTACAGAATACCGCCAAAGCAATACAAGGAAAACCTTGCGCGTTACACCGAACTGCTGGATATGGGCAGCTTTATCCGCCAGCCTGTCCGTCAGCTCTCCCTCGGTCAGCGTATGCGGGCGGATATCGCCGCCGCGCTGCTTCATTCGCCCAAGATCGTCTTTTTTGACGAGCCAACCATCGGTATTGACGTGGTGGGAAAGGACAAAATACGCAAATTCATCAGAACACTCAATCAGACTGACAACATCACGATGATCTTCACCACGCATGATATGCAGGATATTGTAAAGACCTGTGAACGCCTGATTATCATTGACGACGGACAAAAGCTGTATGACGGCAGCCTCGAAAATGTCAAGAAAGGCTATGGTTCCTCCCGCATCATCGAGGCGGAATTTGAAAGTCTGCCTATTTCACTTGACCTTTCCCATGCCGTTGTCTCCGACGCGGACAACAGCGGATTGAAAAAACGGATTGCGTTCAGCACAGATGAGGTGAGTGTGAACGAGATGATGTCAGCCCTGATGAACACGCACAACATCAAGGATGTAAGCATACGTGAGCCTGAAATAGACGCCATTATCCGCGACATCTATGAGGGCAGAATCGTGATGAATTGAGGTGGCTGTGAGTATATGACAAGATATCTTTCCTTTGCGGGAATTAAATTCCGCAGTAAAATGGCCTATCGCTTTGATTATGTGCTGGGAATCCTCAATACGCTGCTTTCGTTCGTGGTGTATTGGAGCATCTACAAGGCGCTGTACAACGGTGCCAGTGAGGTGGACGGCGTGACGTTTTCGATGGTAACGACCAGCTTTCTCATTTCACTCGGACTAAGCGCCGCATTTCATAAAAACGAGATGTTTTTGCAGGACAAAATCAAGCAGGGAACCATTGCCAACGAGCTGCTCAAGCCGGTCAATTTTAAGCTGAGAATGCTGTTTGAGGACATGGGGGAAGGCGCGTTCCATGTGGTTTTCAACTTTCTGCCAACAGTAATCATTGCTTGCTTCTTTGCGCCGATTCAGGCGCCGTCAGGCGCACGGGATGTCCTGCTTTGCCTTGTCAGCGTCATTCTTGGCTACGTCGTCCTGTGGGAAATCAGCTTTATCGTACAAAGCTGGTCGTTTACGCTTTTCAGCGTATGGGGTTTGATTACAATAAAAAACGTCATGGTCAATATTTTAGCCGGGGCGTATATTCCCATGTGGTTCATGCCGGACTGGCTGCGCAGCGCCATTCGTTTTACGCCGTTTGATTCCATCTACTTCACGCCCGTGCAGCTATATCTCGGCGAGTTGGGCGGGAAGGAAATCGTTTTTCACTTCGCACGACAGCTTTTCTGGATTACAGCGCTCTGGGCAGTGGGAGAATATTTCTGGCGAAGCGGCATCAAAAAACTGGTGATACAGGGGGGATAAGGTATGAGAGATATTCTGTCACTTTTCTTTGCCTATGCAAAGTCGGGGCTGAAAAGCCGCTTTCAATACAAACTGGACGCGATCGTGGCGACGTTTGCCGTGTTTCTGCGTGAAGCGGGCGGCATTATCGCCATGTACCTTGCTCTGCTGAAATTTGACACCATCAACAACTGGAACATCGATGAACTGTTGTTTCTTTTCAGCCTGATTTTCATCACCTACGGCATATTCATTGTGTTCTTTATGGCGCTGAGGGATTTTTCCGACTGGATCAGGCACGGTGACTTTGACCGTGTGATGCTGCGTCCGAGAGGATTGCTGACCCAGCTTGTGCTTTGCGGAGCGGACTGGCTGGCGGCGTTGGGACACGGCACGCTCGGCATCGTCCTGTTTGTGATTTCGGCCAGCCGTGTGGGGATTCAATGGAATCCGGCAATGGCGGTGTATTATATCATTGCCGTTATCAGCGGCGTACTGATACAGGGGGCGATATTCCTGTTCTTTTCGTCCATCAGCTTTTACGTGGTGGAAACAGGCAGCCTGAAGGAAATCTTCTACTGGAATATGCGCAAGTTTGCCATCTATCCGCTGAGTATATACAACCGGTTCATTCAGTCCATCCTGATTTTTGTGGTGCCGTTTGCGTTTGTCAATTACTTTCCGGCGCAGTTCTTTTTGCGCAAGGCGGATATGGCGGCTTACCCGGAATGGCTGATGTACATTTCACCTGTTGTCGGCGTTACGCTGTACCTTCTCGCTTACTCATTCTGGCGGTTCAGCCTGAGATTTTATAAGAGTACGGGAAACGGATGAATAATACAAAGCGAAAATCCCATCGACGTTTGTCGACAGGTTTTTCGCTTTGGAAAGGGGAGTACAAAAAAGATGCCGCTCAGTCATTGAGATACCGCTTGCGTTCATCGTAGAAAATCTCTCCGGTACCTGTCATAATGACAACAATGGTTTTATTTTCATACTATTCGACGCGGTTAGTATTTTCATCAAGTAAAAAAATCGCCGGACATTGTCTTTCGACCTTGTCCGACGATTATTCTTTGAAAAGAGATGTTCAAAATCTATCGGTTAGAATTGACTGCGTCTACCTGTGGGAGTATTTTTCTTTTTCTTCTGGAAGAGCAACATGACGATCATTGCGGAGGAAGCCATGAAGAGCCATGCGGACAAAAAGAGCTTGAAATTGCTTTCTCCGGTTTTCGGTGAATCACTGCCCTTACCCGGATCACTGCCGCCGGACTCCGCAATGGTGAACGTATGTTCCAGTGTGGCGTCCTTCAGTTCGACGGTAAGCGTGTGTGTGCCTGCGCTGAGGTTTTTCAGGTAACTTGGCTGGAGCGTGATCTTAATGCTGCCGGGAACTGCTTTGTAGTGAACGTCCTGTGTGAGAAGGGTTCCGTCTACAAATACCTTTTGCAGCTTGCTGAAGGTAGTGGTGTCATCTCCCACCGTGTTTTTGAGGATCACCGGCATTCCGGCAGCAGTACCCTTTGTCCAGCTCCATACGCTGCCGGTGATAAAAGCGTAGTCTTTTGAATGATCACCATTGGTGCCACCCTCGCCGGTGCCACCCTCGCCGGTGCCACCCTCGCCGGTGCCACCCTCGCCGGTGCCGCCTTCGCCGGTGCCACCCTCGCCGGTGCCGCCTTCGCCGGTGCCACCCTCGCCAGTACCGCCTTCGCCGGTGCCACCCTCGCCAGTACCGCCTTCGCCGGTGCCACCTTCGCCGGTGCCTTGGTTGTCGTTATCAACCTCGTAAGTACCGGTGATGGGTTCTCCGTCAACAGTAACAGAAGCTGTATAGATGGTCTTGCCGGTCTCTTCGTTAACAACAGATTCCAACGTATCGTCGGTGTAGGTCACTTCTGTTGTTCCGCCCGCAACAGCGGGATCGATGTTGGTAACTGTATAGGTTGCCTTCCCCTCTTCCAAGTCCCATGTCCACGCGTCGTCGGGAATGTATTTGGCGTACAACTGGCCTTTCGCGTTCTCTTTGCAGGAGAAATCCACTCTGTTTTTGATTTGGGTTGTGTTTTGGAATTGGGTTTGTGTTTCGGGGTTCAGTATGAAGCCATTGGCACCGCCTTTTAACCAGATAAGTCGGCTGAATCCCTCGACAGGGCTGGCAGTGTAGCGATAGGTCGTATCTTCAACATTACAGAATTTACCGACTGATTCACCTTGTATGACAGCCACATTGGGGTCTGCACTCACGTTCAACACTTGGATATCTGTTGATATATCAAAGTTGACATCGGGGTAGGTTTCGCTATCCGTTAGGTTGCTGCCGACATTGTAGCCGATACATTCTATGTAGCACTGACGACTTCCGAATGTATCATCGTTAAAGGTAACGTCAAAGACAGCGCCTTCATTGAGATAAACATAAACATGAGAACTATCTGAAGTTATATTCAATTCATCACACGAACCTGTCATCGTACCATACAAATGCAAATTGGCATTGGAATAAAGATAAATCACGCTAAGGTCAGCTGATCCTATTGTTTGTTGATTAACCATATTTATGGTCTTACCGTTACGGATTCTAATGACACTACCGGCATTCATATATATCTTATCTACATCTAACGAGGTTTGACCCGGCTCCATTTTGTCATTAGAATCCCATGTTCCGTATACATTTATAGTTTGACCCGCCGCGTGCACCATCGGTAATTGCGCCTCAAAAAAGCGGCGCAGCAGCGGAGCCGCGCATACTGCCACCGTCATCGCCAACACGGCACAGCCCAGCCGGAAAAGCAGCCCCGGTCGGGACGAAACATTATGTCTGTCTCGGGGGGAGGCAGAATGTCCCGATTCCCATTTTGAATTGTGGGTTTTCTTATACTTAGGAACTATGCAGAAATAATTGATACATTTCACTTTCTGAAACACGCAAGCATACTGTATTTTTAAGCAGAAAATGACTGATTAAATTCTGCATAGTTCCTTATTACTCATATCAAAATGCCTCCTTAATAAAGAAAAGTATTATCCTCTGCTATCACACAGCAAAACCGTTCCATGTTCCAATGATACCAAAAGATGTCCGTAAATAGGTGATTATTGAGCGATGATATTGTAATTTTTTTGTAAATTATCTTTTTTTTAAATGGTTATAAACAAAAGCAAGAAACAAGAAGCTTTTGTGTTTCTTCAAAAAGGGAAAATGACAGTATTATGGAAAAAGTCAGTGCAGAAAAAAGCCGTTCCGTCTGTCTCTATCATACCGGATTCAGGCAATAAAAACAAATGAATAATACAAAGTAAAAATCCCATCGACGTTCGTCGATGGGATTTTCGCTTTGGCGGAGAAGGAGGGATTTGAACCCTCGCGCCAGTGTTTAGCCAGCCTACTCCCTTAGCAGGGGAGCCTCGTCACCACTTGAGTACTTCTCCGAATGTGTTGACAACAACATAACATATATAAAACAAAAAAAGAGAGGTGTGGCGGAGGGGAAGGGATTCGAACCCTTGGTAGGTCACCCTATCACTAGTTTTCAAGACTAGCTCCTTAAACCGCTCGGACACCCCTCCAGAATTGGTGCGGATAACAGGACTTGAACCTGCATGAACTTGCATTCACTAGAACCTGAATCTAGCGCGTCTGCCAATTCCGCCATATCCGCATAATAGCCAACACTGGGACACACAGCGCGTTGCCGTGCAACCGATCAGTTAGCGAAAAATATAATACCACGTTTTTATCGGTTTGTCAAGTGTTTTTTTAAATTTGCGGGATTATTTTTTTTTTCTATTTTTTTCTTTCTTGCCTTTACACTTTCTTTATAATTTTTTTGCGCCAGATTTACCTTTGCGGGAGTATAATCGTTTTGACAGGAAGAGCTCGACTTGTATTATTTCCCATAGAAAAGAGGACGGTTTGATATGAATGAGTATTTGCTGGAAACGGTATGCCTCACGAAAACCTACGGTCATCAGCGCGCGGTGGACGATCTCAGTCTGCATGTCCCCAAGGGGTCCATCTACGGCTTGATCGGCAGAAACGGCGCGGGCAAGACCACCTTTATGAAAATGATTGCCGGGCTGGCAAAGCCCACCTCCGGAGAGATCAGACTCTTTGGCACCGACGCGGAGGATTCCATCGGGCAAAACCGCATCGGCGCGCTGATTGAAGCGCCGGGTATCTACGGCGATATGACCGCCTTTGACAACATGCGCCTCAAAGCCGTGGCGACCGGCGTTTATCATCGCGGGAAAATCAATGAGCTGCTCGCGCTGGTGGGGCTGTCTGACACAGGGCATAAAAAGGCGGGACAGTTTTCTCTCGGCATGAAGCAGCGCCTCGGCATCGCCATGTCGCTCATCGGCACGCCCGACCTGCTGATTCTGGACGAGCCGATCAACGGTCTGGATCCCGTCGGCGTGATCGAAATTCGCGAGCTGATCGAAAAACTCAGCCGCGAATATGAAATGACGGTCATCATTTCCAGCCACATTCTCGACGAACTGGCGCGCATTGCCACGCATTACGGCATTATCAATGAGGGCAAGCTGGTGCGGGAGCTTTCCAAAGAGGAATTGCTCGACCAGTGCGCGGAATGTGTGGAGATCAGATCCGACGCGGTCAAAGAGGTTTGTCTGGCGCTCGAAGAAATGGGCTATGCCGCCTACGAGGTGTGCGACAGCGCCACCGTTCGCGTGCCGAATTGCTGCGACAGGGTGGGCGAGATCAATATGACGCTGGCGCGGCGGGGGATCCTGCTGCGCGGCATATCGGTCAGGCAGGAGAGCTTGGAGGAATTTTTTGTCAATCTTACGGGAGGAGCAGGTGAAAACCATGAGTAGTATCACGAATTTAATCAAAATGGAAATGGCTCGGTTGGTTCGATCAAAGACGGCGTATGTAACGCTTTTATTTGTGGCAATATTTGCCGCTTTGTTGTTCGCGATGTCCGCTTCATTTGGAGAACAATCCCAAAATAATACATTGGAAAAAGACAATGCTATGTATGCCGAGATTTCTGATGAGCAGGCAATGGAAATCAAAAGCAGCGGCGTGGGATTCGTGGTGGTGGATTTTACACGCAACATGGATATCACTTTTGAAAGGCTGATTCACAGTTTTCTCTCCAGCGGCGTGTTTCTGGTGTTTTGCGGCATTTTCGCCGCCAACACGGTCTGCAACAAATATAAAAGCGGTTTTCAGAAAAATCTCGGCATTTACTCCCATAAAAAATGGCAGATGGTGGCCGCCGAGAATGCCTCTTTGCTGATTTTTGTCGCTGTCGAGATGATATTGGTGATACTCATTTTATTGTTCTTGAGCGTCTGCTATTTCGACCGGTTCCGGTTGGGCAGTGCCGTTTCCATTATCCGATATCTGGGCATGCAAATTCTATTGTACGACGTCTTTTCCGTGTTGATCATGTGTCTCGCGGAACTGATACGCGGCAAGGTAATTGCCATCACGGTGACTTGTCTGCTGAGCATGGGCATTGGCAATGTCGTGCTGAGCAAAATTGACGACCTGTTGAAGCTGAAGAATTTCTCCGTGTTAGACCATTGCCTGATCTACCATGTTAAGATGCTCCCTGTCACTTACAACGCAAAGGTGTGGGGAACCGCCGGGGCGGTTGCAATTTTCTTCTTTCTGTTGTATAATGGAATCAGTATCGCGGCCGTGTCCCAAAGGGATATGGCGTAACACGCCGTAAAAACAGGGAGTTTGCATTTGAAGCTTGTCATCATTTTACTTTCGGCGGCGCTGGCGCTGCTGCTGATCGAGTATATCCGCTATCGGCGGCAGGTCGCCGGACTTTGCCGCCAACTGCGTTATCACCATGAAAAGGAAACCAACATAGATCTCCGTGTCAGCCTTGACCGCGCCGAAATTGTCGCGCTGCGTGACAGCGTTAATCAATGGCTGGACGACAGCCGCAGAGAGCGGGCGCGCTATATGGAGCAGGAAACCCGCACCAAGGAACTGATCACCGATCTGGCGCACGACATCCGCACGCCGCTGACCTCGCTGGACGGGTATTTCAACCTGCTCTGTGAGGCAGAGCGGGAAGAAGACCGGGTCAGATATACCCGGATTATCACGGGACGGTTGAATCTGCTGTGGGACTTGCTGGAGCAGTTGTTTACCTATGCCAAGCTGCAAAACGGTTCCTACCGCCTCGAAACAGAGATATTCGACTGCAATCAAAGCCTGTGCGAAATTCTCCTCTCCTTTTATGAGGATTTCCGGGCGCACGGCATCGAGCCGCAGATTGATCTTCCTGACGGCGAATGTTTTATATCGGGCAACAAAATCGCCTTCGGACGGGTGGTGCAGAATATTCTGCGAAACGCGCTGCTTCACGGGCGCGACAGCGTGTCGATTCGCTTGACCGCCGCGTCTTCGGACGTCATACTCACCATTCGCAACAATCTCCGCGAAGACTGGAGCGGTGAGATTGACAAGATATTCGACCGCTTTTACACCGCGGATCCATCCCGCAGCCGTCATTCGTCAGGCCTTGGACTGCCCGTGGCCAAACAGCTCACTGAGGCCATGAAAGGAAAAATCTCCGCCGAAATACAGGACGGAGATTTTGTCATTACATTGCAGTTTGCGAATCATTAGCGGGAGGTGGTTTTCTTGAAAAAAATACTCATCATCGAGGATGACGCGGATATCAGCGGGATGATCGCCGCGACGCTGGAAAAGCATTCGTTTGCCTGTGTGGCGGCATATTCCGGCACCGAAGGGCTGATGTGCCTGCGGGGCGACAGCTTTGATCTGGTGCTGCTCGACCTCATGCTTCCCGGCAAGAGCGGGGAAACCGTGCTGCGCGAGCTGCGGGAATGCAGCCATATTCCCGTGATCGTCATTTCCGCCAAGGACGAGCTGGACAACAAGGTCGATCTGCTCATGAGCGGCGCGGACGATTATATCACCAAGCCCTTTCAGATGAAAGAACTGGTCGCGCGGGTGTATGTCTGTCTGCGCAAAAGCGGCGCAGCGCCGGATGACACGCGCATTGTCTATAAGCAGCTGGTGCTGGACAAATCCTCCTATACCGCCACGCTCTGCGGTCAGAGAGTACCACTCACGCATCAGGAATTCAATATTCTCGAGCTGATCTTTGGCAATCCCAAAAAAGTGTTTTCCAAAAAGGAAATCTTCAATTACGCATGGGAAGAATATTACGAGGGCGAGGACAAGACGATCAACGTCCACATCAGCCACATCCGCATCAAACTGAAAGCCATTACCGAAGAACCGTATATCGAAACGGTGTGGGGCATAGGCTTTAAGGCGGCGGAGTAGCAGGCTCTATAGTGTCAAAAAGCGCGTATCCTCTTGGGAAGGATGCGCGCTTTTGCGTGAAAGAATTATTTCTTCTTTTTCTTTTTGGCGTTCTTTTTAGGGTCGCCCTTGTCGCCAAAGAGGATTTCGCTGAGATTCATGTCGCGGAACACTTCTGGGTCGTAATCCATTTTGGGGAGGTTCTTTTTGGGCAGTTCGATGAGATTGTCCTCATCCACATCGCCGTACACCTTGACAGGCTCCTTGGCGGTTTTGCTGTCCTCCTTGGTTTGTTTTTTCTTTTTGTCCTTGTCTTTCTTTTTGGCTTCTTCCTTTTTCTGTGCCGCCTTTTGCGCCGCTTTCTGCGCCGCTTTTTTGGCGGCCTTTTCGTCTGCCTTTTTGGATTTTTTGCTCTGCTTGCCGTCCGTATCGGCGCTTGCGCCAACACTCGCGGAGGCTGCTCTCGCGCCGTATTGACGGTGCGATTCCTCGCCGCTGGTGTCAACGGGCGTTTCCATATTGGCGGTCAGCGATTTTTTGATGCCGCCCTCGTGAGAGAATTTATGCTTGCGGGCGGGCTGGTTTTCCCCTTCCGGCGAAGCGGCTGGCTGCTTGGAGGCGGGTTTGGCGCTTTCGGCGGCCATTTGCTGTTCCTCATATTGCCGGATGGCTTCGTTACGGCGTATTTCATGGCGTTCCCGCATGGCGGCACGCACATTTTCATCAATGCTTTCGGGTGCGCTCGCATTCTGGCGCGGCGGCGGTGTGAAGAAGGTGTTGACCGCACTGAACAGGCGGCTGCCGGAATTCAGACCGGCTTCGGACGGGGGACGGTAAGCGGGGGTTGGCGTAGGCTCCGGTTCCCGCTTCTGCGTGCGGTTGATACGCCGTATAGCGGTGTATTCGGCGTTGGGCATGAGCCGGTGATAGATTTCGCCCGGAATCCAGCGGCCGTTGACCTCGTACATTTCGTTCTCGTATTCGATGTGGCGAATGCCGCGTCTGACCGCGACAATATAGCGCCTGCGCGGTTTGGAAAGCGTGCGTCTCTGTTCGTCGGACTCTTGCGGAGAGGGGGGAACGATGGGTTTTGACGGGGTGAAATCAAATTCGGGACGAGGTTTTTTCGGCTCAAAGCTGAGCGCCGGAAGAGGAATTTCGTCGTCCTTAAATCGGACAGGCGTGTGATCGACCGGCTCAAATTTCGGTTCGGGTTTGGGCGGTTCGGGAGCGGGTTCTTCCTCGTTGTCGATAAAGTCGTTTTCGTCAAAGCCGTCAAACGCGCTGCCGAGATGATAGGTCAGACGCGCATTGTCCGCGTTGTCCTCTGTGGAGGTCATCAGCTTGCGATCGTCCACGATTTTTTCAAATACTTCGGTATCGGTTTTGAGTTTTTTCTTTTCTTTTTTTTGCGGTTTCGGCTCCGACGTTTCTTTGGGAGGTTCCGTTACGATGGGAGCGGGCGGTTCAACCGGTTGGTGGGTGTCAAAATCGAATACATAGCTGCTAAGCCGCTCGGAACGATCCGTAGTTCTTTTCATGGAGTAGTTATCGGGAAGCGTTTCCTCACCGTAATCCACCGTGACAGAGGAAAAGGGGGAATGCGCTTTTTTAATATCGGAGGAATGTGTGATGACTACCGGTTCGGCAGCGGTATCCTTGGAAAGATCGACCCGATCAAATTCGTTTTTGGGAATCGGACGGTAATTGCCATAGGAATGGGACGAAACTGCAGCCGGTTGTTCCGCCGGCAGGGGAGAGGGCTCGTTTAGCGCTTTTTGCAGTTCTTCCTCCTTGGCGCGGCTGCTCTTTTCCATAAAACCTTCGATGAGTCCGATCATGTTGTCGTACTGCTTTTTTTCGGGAGATGTGGGCATAGGTGCGGTGCCGATGAGGTTTTCAATGGCATAATATTCCTGTTCCTGCGTAGGCTCCTGTTTTTGAGGCCATTTGAATTTGTCAGCGTCAGGATCCTGGCGGCGAAAAAGCGAAATGTTGTTGATTTCTTCATCGTCCAGTCCCGCGCCGAAAGAAGACATGACCGAATTAAGATCGCTTAACTCGTTATGCAGATCGCCTTCGTCGATGGAGGCTTCCACAGCGTTTTTTTCTTCATAGGGCAGGGGGAGCGGATGTTTGGGCCAGGCGCCCCTGCATTTTTCCAGTGCGTCGGAGGAATTAATGCGCAGCCACAGTCCTTCCGGAACATCCGGATTGTAGCGGATGCCGGCGGGAAAATCGACCGTGTTCCAATCGGTGCCAAGGGGCGTGTCGTCCAGACAAATCACAATTTTCTGTTTGGGACTGTTCATAACGGCACGCGGTTCAAACTCCTTGTAGGAGGCAAATTTCAGATAGCTCCGCGACAGAAATACCATCGCTACTGCGGAATTGCTCAGACGCTCGGCAATGCGCATATTGGAAGGATTGCCGCAGGCGGCGCTGCTCCACACACGGAAGCCCTCGTTATACATTTTTACGGCAATGGAATAAGCTATTTTTTCGTCCTGCTGTGCGTAGGAAATAAACACAAAGGGCGATTTTCCCTCATATTCGGGGATCGGCGCAAATGCCATGATCAAAAACACCTCTGCAATACGAATTACAACTATTATATTATATAATAATTCCCGCAAAGGTGCAAGTGAATTGGACAAATGTTGAATAACAGTTTACAATTTTGTATCACCGCTGTATTTTTTGGCAGGTGTCTGCCAATACTAATTTTGTCAGGAGGCAGAGCCAATCCAACAACAGAAAGGGACTATGTAAGAAATGACAGATGTATTGTGGGAATACGCCAAAGTATTCGTAGTAGGCGGGCTGTTTTGCGTCGTCGGACAGCTATTGATTGACAAGACCAATTTTACCCCCGGCAGAATTCTTGTGAGCTTTGTGACGGCGGGTGTGCTTCTCAGTGCGCTGGGGCTTTACAAGCCGCTGGCGGATTTCGCGGGAGCAGGCGCCACCGTGCCGTTGACCGGATTCGGCCATTCTCTCGCGGAGGGTGTGCGTGAAGGCGTGAAAGAACAGGGATTGCTGGGCGCGTTTACGGGCGGCATTTCCCGAACGGCAGGCGGCGTGGCGGCGGCAATTCTTTTCGGATATGCCTGTGCGCTGGTCGCTAAACCCCATGAAAAGACGTAGACGGTTCCTGTCTCCGCAGACGCGTTTTTTCTTCGGGCATCCATCAAAAAAATCCCTATGTCTTAACGGACGCGGGGATTTTTTGTTGTTTGTCGAATCCTGTCTTGCGTTTCACGGGGAATTGTGCTAAAATGAAGAAAAAACAAGCATGGGAAAGTGATGATAAAATGCGGCTGATTGATTTGTTTCATTTGGATAGCGTCCCCGCGCCGGAAGAACCCGAAAGTCCCAAGACGTTTGGAGAAGCGTTGCTGTTTAGTTTCTCGGTTCTCTGCCATGGAGACAAGGCGGTAGAGGCAAAGATGACGGAGTGCCTTGCGGATACCAAGGCCTATTGTGAAGCGCATGAAGAAGCCTATGATGAACGCGGTCTGGAATACAACGAGGAAGCGGCGCCGTGGCTGCAATTGATCGCGGCGGTGGACGCTGCCATAGAGGCGGATTATCTTTGTGAACTGGACTGGAAGGACGACGCGGAGGAATTCCGGTCGGCACTGGAAGAGATTATCAGGAACAACGGCATTGTCTTTTCTCTGAAAAACCTGTCGTTTGTCCGGGAGAAAAACATTCCCGACTGGGTGGCGCAGTTCAACGAATACGCGGGGCAGTCGGGAATCACGGTGTACGGCATTGACATCGACAGTGACAGCTATGTGCTGGGAGCAGCACATTTGGCGGATTATGCACAGGCGGCGGAAACGGCAGGCGAAGTCGGCATTCGCATCACTTCTCGTCCCAGTTGACAGGAGGCTTCCCACGGGGGCAGTGATCGCATTTGGTCACCTGCATGAGACACATGGTCGCTACGCCGGTCAGTCCCCCGATAAAAAGGCCTATCATAATTAAAAGGAATCCATGCATATTTTATTACCTCCCCGACGGAAAATGAATGGTATTAATAATTATAGTATGTCGGAGATTTTTTGATTGATACCCCGCTTTTAAAAAAGAAACAAAAAATTAAAAAAACATGGGCAGTCTCGCGCCCGAACGGCGCGGACTGCCCATGTTTGATATTTTGTACCAAGAGAATTATTGCACCTTGCCGGAGGTAGTGTCGCCGGAGGCAGGATATCCATAGGTATAATTGCCAAAGGCGGAGCTGCCGGAGACGGAACTGTCGGAGGCAGGGGCGACGGTGGAGGGATCGGAGGCTTCTGTCTTTTCGATATTGGTGACAAAAGCGGTGGTGTTGGGAGCGGTTTCCAGCTTCACAATGATTTCGCGGCGGGGTTCAATTGATTCCCAAAGCCCTTGGTTGCGGCGGATAACGGGGTTGCCCATACCGTCATAGAGCATTTCGCCCTCGGCGGGAACCTGCGCGCGGCGTACACGGCGGCGAACCATCACCGGCTCACCGTATTCATTATATAGCATTTCCTCCGCCGGAGTCTGCATGACAGGGGGTTGCGCATAGGTGGGGGCGGCCTGCGGCTGCGGTACCTGAGAAACAGCCTGCGCTGTCTGCTGATACGGCTGTGCAGACGAATACTGACCCTCCAGTGCAGCCTTGGCGCCTTCGCTGCGACCCTGCTCCAGCGCGGCCGCGACAGCTCTTTCTTTTTCCTGTGCGGCAGCGGCTTTCATATTCTGAATTTCTTTGATGCGTTCAGCGTCGTTTGTGCGCTTGTCCGAGTCTTTTTTACGATTGTTGACGATGTATTCCGCAAAACGGGAACACACCTGATTATAAGTACTTTTGGCGGAAACACACATCACCAGCAGCCCAAGAAACGCCAGCAGCGCTACGATTTCGCCTATCATCACGACGACCTCATCAAATGAGAAATAGCTTGCGACCGAAACCGCTACCAGCGCCATGACGCCCAGTAAAAAAATAACAATGACAGACATATACGTCGCTTTTTTAAATTCCTTGTTCACCCTTGCAAACCTCCCGAAAGAAATGATTCTGTACTGCCTGACGGCCAGTTGTTTTACTCATTCTATTATTATATAATATCTTTTGGATTTTGTACAGTATTTTTATGATTTTATTTGAAAAATACTGCGGGACAACGCTGCCAGGCCCGCCATATCCAGCGCTTCGATGCGGGTATTGGGGGGGATGTCGGCCTGTTCCAGTGCGGCCAGCGCCTGTTCACGGCTGAGAAAACCGCCCGAGGTCAGGGAATTGGAGAGCGTCTTGCGGCGCTGGGAAAAGCCCGCCTTGACCGCGCGGAAAAAGACAGACTCGTCTCCCACGTCGTATTCCGGCCGCTCACGGATGACCATGCGGATGACGGCCGAATCCACGTTGGGCGGCGGCATGAAGCTGCCGCGGCTGACCTTAAAAAGGATCTCCGGCCGTGCGTAATAGTTGACCGCCACGGTGAGCGCACCGCTTTCCCGGCTGCCCAGTGGAGCGCAGATGCGGTCGGCCGCTTCTTTCTGCACCATGACCGTCACAGAGCGAACCGGCAGTTGGCCCTCCAGCAGCGCCATAATGACGGGAGAGGTGATGTAATACGGCAGGTTGGCGCATACCGCGACCTCGGCGCAATCCGCGAAGTGTTCCGCGATGAGCGCCCGTAAATCGAGTTTCATCACGTCTCCGTGAATGATGGTTACATTGTCGTATTCCGCCAGCGTTTCATCCAGCACAGGCAGCAGCCGGTCGTCCAGTTCCACGGCAACGACTTTTTTGGCGCGTTTGGCGAGTTCCGCAGTCAGCACGCCGATGCCCGGCCCGATTTCCAATATACCCGCGTCGGGATTGGCGCCGCCCATTTCCGCCATACGCGGGCAGACCGAGGGATTGATCAGAAAATTCTGCCCCAGCCCCTTGGAAAAAGCGAACCCGTGTCGCTGCATGATGTCTTTGATCGTTCCGATATCCGAAAGAGAAGCCAATCAGAAAACCCCTTTTTAACAGAGTAAAGAGTGAAGCGTGGAGTGATTCCATCCGGCAGAGACACACCAGACCTTTACACTTTACAACTTCACATTTCACATTTCACATTTCACATTACGGTTTAGTTTTCCAGAGCCGCGAAAAACATGCCGTAAGCGTCGTCCCAGCCGTCGGGGCCTTCCACGCCGCCGCCGTTGACGCTGCGCAGCATAGCCGCGTTGAATTCCTCTCCCATGGTGAAGAGCTCCCCCACCGTGACGGGATAGCCCAGTGAGGTGGCGCATTCACAGAACGCGGCGGACGGATCGGCGGCGGATTTGGTCGCGAGAAGTGCGGCTTTGATGCTCTCATCGTGAAGAGCTGCCATAAGCAGTCGGTTGAGTGTTTCATTCATACAGATCACGCTTTCTATAAAGGAAATAATAGGTGTCGGGTTTGATTCGCAAGGGAAACATATCCTTACTCTCTATCATAGCATATTTTTTTATAAAAATCATCCCTTTTTTCCAACCTTTTCAAAAAAAACAGAGTTATGATAGATGTAAGGCTTTTGACACAGATCAAAGCCAGCGATTCTACACAAATCAAAGGAGCGTGTATGATATGAAAAAAACGGAAAAAAGAAGCAACAGGAAGAAAACATGGCGTATTGCTGCCGTCGCCGCGGCGCTGCTGATGTGTATGAGCGTTGTCTCGTGCGGGGCTTCATCCTCCGCCGAAGGGGCGAAATCTTCCGCTGACGGTTACATGTACAACGAATACTCCGAAGTGATGGAAGCCGGAAATGCCGCGGAAAATGAAGCATTCTATGAGGAATATGACGATGCTGCCGTAGAGGATGTTTCACGTTCCGGCGCCAAGTCGAACGACAAATCCGCCGACCGGATGGAGGATAAGATTATCCGCACCGCCAATATTGATATGGAGTCGGACGACGCGGAAAAGTGCTACCAGACGCTGATGAAGTTCGCCAAGGAAAACGGCGGCAGCGAGCAGAACGTGAGCAAATCCTATGAAAGCTACGGCGATTATGAATATCTCAATATCAATGCGACGCTGAAAATTGCGCCCGATAAGCTGGAAGAATTCATCACCCTTGCCGAAAAGACCGACAAGGTGACAAGATCGGAGATTTCCTCCGACGACGTGACCCGCGAATATTATGACGTGAAGCTGCGCCTGGAGAGCAAAAAAGAGGCCCTCAAGAACTACTACAAGCTGCTGAGTGAAGCCAAAACCATTCAGGAATCGCTGGAGGTGCAGCGATACATCACCGACCTGACCGCCGAGATCGAGTCGATGGAGGGCACACTGAAATATTATGATTCCCGTGTAGACCTCTCGACCGTTTATCTGAATATCCGTCAGCGCGACAAGAATGCCGAGGAAATCGAGGATTTCCACTGGGATTCCCTCAGTTTCGGTGATTTCTGCAAGCTCATGAAGAACGGTTTTCTGAGCGTGCTCAATTTCCTGTGGTCGCTGCTGCTGTGGCTTATCATCGCCATTGTGGTGCTGTCTCCTGTGCTGCTGATCGCGGGCGTGATGTTCTTCCTGATCCGCAGATACCGCAAGAAGCACCCCAAAGCACCCAAGGCTCCCAAGTCGTCCGCCCCTGCTGCCCCGACTGTCTATTATACGCCGACCTATACCGCGCCGCAGCAGGCGGGTTCCGATTCCCCCGCCGCGCAGGACACAAAAGCGCCGGAGAAGAAGTAATACTAATTGTCAATCAAAAGTAGACATGCTTTGCGGTCTATTTCGCGCCCTGCTTCGTCTTCCTCCTAGGCGGGCGCCAGCCCGCCGTTGTCGTCATCCTCGCATGACACGAAATATCCTCGCAAATCATTTGTCTACTTTCAATCGACAATTAGTATAAACAGGAGATTGATTCTATAAAATTGGTCGCGCGTCTTGCATTGTCTCCGCTGAAATGGTAAAATAGAGGCAGGAAACCATTGACGGGAGATAGATTGAAATGCTTTACACTGCGATACGTGTGATATTGGCGCTGGCGGCAGCGGCGGTGGCGTTTGTGATGCTGACCTATTCGCGCGAGGATGTGACCTCCCGCCGCCGCCGTTTTGTCAGAAACGACAGCGACGTGTGGGTCTGGTCGGGCGGGGTGTTCCTCGCGGTGACGGTCGTGCTTTGCCTCCTGCCAGTGGAAAATTTACTCATGGGATTTGCCACGCCGCAAAGCTCCTTCCGCTACAACCATACCGGCGAGATCATGGAGATCGACGAATACAATAACTGTGCGCTGGTGGTGGTGCAGACGGGAGACAATCGGCTGACCACCCACGTATTGCCTCAGAAGAAGGACGGCAGGTGGAAGCTGGAAACCGTCTACAACCGCAAACGGGAGGTGGCGACGCTTCGTTACTGTATGGCGGAGCGGCTGTATGTTCCCGGCACCCACGATTGCTTTGTCATTGTCACGCACAGCGCCGAGGGCAATATATCCGATGTGGCGGCGAATGTGATTGACAACCGCAACACCAATTTTGAGATTGTCAATTATCCCGATACGATACCGTTTTACTATGGCTTCGTCACCGATATGGACGAGGATTATACGTTGTATGTAGACGGAGAGAAGATGTCTTTTGTATAATCTTACAGACAAAGGGCAGTCCCATAAGGAAATGAATTCCAGTGGGACAGCCCTTTTGTTTGCTAATCTTTTCGATATTTCACACTAATACTAATTGTTAATCAAAAGTAGACATTCTTTGCGGTCTATTTTGCGCCCTGCTGCGTCATCGTCCTAGGCAAGCGCCAGCCTGCCGTCGTCCTCTTTCTTGCAGGTCACAAAATATCCTCGCAAATCGTTTGTCTACTTTCAATCGACAATTAGTATAATATCAGGCCACTCCGCTGCCAAAAGCGGAAATGCCTTTGGAGAGGGAGAAGAGGCCGAGGCTGTAGAGGGCGATGGAGAGGGGCTTGCACAGCAGGATAATGAGCGAGTAGGTCTTCCATGTCATCTTGGTGGTGCCCGCGAGGTAACAGATCAGTCCGTCGGGAGCGCCGGGAAGGAAGATTGCCACCGCAAAGAGCTTGGCAAAGCGTCCGTGATCGTCCGTCCAATGCTCGTATTTTTCGATGGATTCGGCGGAGAACAGCCGATACATCAGCGGCTTGCCGTATTTGCGGGAAATCCCGAACACGACCAGCGAACCGATGGCGATGCCGATGTAATTATACCAGAAGCCCCACCACGGGCCGAACATCAGCACGCCGCACAGCAGCGTCACCCCTCCCGGAATGACGGGAATGCCCACTTCCAGCGCCTGCAGCGCCACGAAGATGAGCGGCGCCGCCAGTCCGAAGCCCGCCATCCACGCTTGCAGCGTTTCGGGGGAGTTGAAAATCCCCTTCCGCCAGCCGAGAATCGTCAGGATGACGAGCGCGGCCAGAATCACGACGGTGGTGATATGGGTCAGAATGCGCACCGCCTTGTTGTCGTGTACCTTTTCGGCTCGTTCCTTTAACTGGGTGAGCGGTTTTTCGATTTTTTCTCCGAGTTTTACTTCCAGTTGTTCTTCCTTTTCTTTCAAGGCTTGTGTCACCGGCTTGTCCTCCGGCAAAGCCACAATCGCCTGCGGCTGCAATACGCCGACTCTTTCCATTTCTTCCATTTTTCACATCCACCTTTTGGCTCTTGGTTATTGTTAATTATATCACAAAGTCAAGGAAATACAATGCATTTTTCATGTCTGACTTTTGAATGTTTTGTGTATGAATTTGTGCGTTATTTTGAAAAGACTTGTTTGTCTTGGTGAAATCACGCGTTGCCTGCGACACTGTTTGTCGCCTCGACTTTGCCATCGTAATATAAATCATACGTCCAGTCGCCTTTTTCGGTATCGACAATACACACCGTCACCCTGTCGCTCCGCCATTGCACATCCGGCGGCGAATATTCCAGACTGTTTGACAGGGTAACGCCGTCATAATTCGCGTTCCAATCATAGCGGCTCACCCTGTCGCGTCCCTTTTGCAGGACAAATCTGCCGTGCGCCGCGCCGTAGGGAAACGTGGGTTCGCCGCGTTCCAAAAGGGTCAGTTGATACACGCCGTCGGGAGAGGTATAGGTGGAAATCGCGGTTTCCTTGTACTGTGTCTCATAGACGAACCAGCCGATCGGTGATAAAGCCAGCATCGTCAACACGGTCAGTGTGATACCGATGGCAATGATGACAATGAAAAATCGTCTGATATAGGGATGCTGCTTCATACCTGTCACTCCTTGGTTAGCGGTTAGCCGTTAGCGTGCAGACAAAAGTGCATTTGTATTTACCTTGCTGCCACTAAGG
>CAMHAV010000007.1 GCA_946182865.1 uncultured Clostridia bacterium | reverse complement strand
CCGCTTCTTCGATCGCGTCTCCCGTTTCTTCCTCGGCAGTTGCGTTTTCGGTCGCTTCTTCGGGTTGTTCTTCGGCAGCCGCTTCTTCGATCGCGTCTCCCGTTTCTTCCTCGGCAGTTGCGTTTTCGGTCGCGTCTTCCGTTTCTTCCTCGGAAGCCGTTCCTTCGGTCGCGTCTTGCGTTTCCTCCTCAGCGGCTATGTCATTCAAGGCATCTTCTTTTTCTGTTTCGTCAAATGGTTCATCGGACGCTTCTTCGTCTTCTTCAAAACCTTCCGGATAGGACAAATCATCAGCATTCCGATCAGCGCCATTCTCCATAAACGCCGCCACATATTCATCGGGAGCTACAGAAACCTCAATCACGCTGTCAGAATCCATTTCACTGTCAACCGCAAAATCTACCTGCCCGTCTTCCTGTGTTTCTGCCGTTTCGTCCAAAGTTTCCGTTTCTTCTCCTGTCTCATCCTCTTTTACTTCTGTTATACTTTCATCATACAACTTATCATTACCCATATCAATCCCTCACTTTTATCTTTTCAAACCGTTTGCAACATCACACAGTGATACCGCGTCTATCTAAATTGCCACTTAACATTATAGTGTATTGTTACAGCAAATTCAATTAGACAAAATCACAAATATAATCCATTTCATAAGGAGATTTTGGATTGAATTGGATGCCGTTCCTTTTTTATACATCATTCACTTTTTTCGTTTTGAGAAACATCGACATCCGATCAATCATCGTTGGCAAAGTATTCTTCTTTCTGCTTCTGCCAGAATTCTCTGTCCTTTTCGGTGATCTCCCGGATCACGCGGCAGGGATTCCCCGCTGCCACCACATTGGAGGGAATATCCTTGGTCACGACCGAGCCGGAACCGATCACCACGTTGTCCCCGATGGTCACGCCGGGATTGATGACAGTATTGCCGCCCACCCACACATTGTTTCCGATGGTAATCGGGTAGCCGTATTCCAGCCATTCACACCGCACACCGGGATCGACGGGATGTCCCGCCGTAAAGACATTGACACGGGGGCCAAACATAACATTGTCACCGATCACGACCTTGTTCACATCCAAAATGATGCAGTCGAAATTGGAATAGAAATTCTCCCCGACATAAGTATTGCAGCCGTAATCGAAATGAATCGGCGGCTCAAAATGACACCGCTCTCCGCAGCCGCCGAGCAGTTCCCCTATCAATTGGCGGCGATAATCCGTCTGTTCCTCTGTCGTACCGTTATACAGGCGCACCAACATACGGCACTTCTTGACGTCTTTGGCCAATTCCTCATCCTCCATGGGACAATACAATCGGCCGCTAAGCATCTTTTTCTTCTCGTTCTTTCCGTACATGGTTTCAGTCCGTCCTTTCCGCTGTGTCTTCTGTGTTTTGTGTGTTCTTCGCGATATTCTCTTTCATTTTTTCCATGAACTCGGCCACTGACATATTGCCGTTGTAATCCTCGCCGCCTTCCAGGGAAAACTCGATATTTTTGTGAATGGTACTCATAAAATTGTATTTGGAAATCAACTTGTCGCTGTAATGGGCGGCAATCGGCTCGTAATACGCCTCAAAGGTCTGCATGTTCATCCATTTGCTGCCGGCCACATCACGCAGATAGGCAGTGTATTGATCGGTATAATAACCGCCCTCGATCACCACCTGCCGCATAAGGGGATTTTCCTGATTGTTGTCATAGCGGTAATTGTAGTCATAATAGGGAGAAACCTCCGTCAGACCGTTGCCGGGAGGATTCCATACATAGGTAGCCCCCATCACAACCTCGCAGTCATAAGGGAGAAACACCGCTTTGCCGTCGCTTTGGCGGAAGTAGACGTATAAATTATTGTAATTGCAGCGCATATCGTCCTGATTGCCCATGGCAAAATTAATGGCGGAAAAAAGTGCCAGTTCATCGGTGTCCGCGACGCTGTCCAATTCCTCCCGGGTCACATGAGGACGGTTGATGACCTCCAGCAGCCGCCGCATGCTCTCGTGTTGGGAGGTGGTTTTATTGGTTTTCAGATCGTAATTGTAATATTCGGCTTTGTTCTTATGGTTGACGCCGTAGGTAGTAATCGGCAGAAAGGTAGCGGGCGTTGCGTCGATTCCCCTCACTTTATAGAGATCGCCGCCCCAATCCTCCTGCGGGAAATAACGGTGGATAAAATTCTCGTCTATCGGCTCAAAAAAGCGGTAAATGCCCAGACGGCTGCCGCCCAGCGCCAGCGTTGACAAATGGCTTTTCTGCACGGGAATGCCGTAATCACGGAACACCTCATTGACATAGCCGTTGCGCACATAGGTGTTGTCCGCGTTGATATTCCATTTCAGTTCCATCGTTTTCAACGTGGCAAAGGTGCGCTTCCGGCGCTGCTCGCGTTCTTCCTCACTGTCCCACACCTTTGCGTCCATCTCATACTCGCTCACGTCGTCAAAGGTACGGTTGAAGCTGATACGGAAATTGATCAGATTATAGATACCGAAAAAGTCATTGAAAAAATTGCAGCGGGAGGTGCTGCCTTTCATGCGGATGCCGACTTCCTCGATCACGTATTTTTTGCCGTTGACCGTAAAGGTCACGCTGTCCGCCATGCGATAGGTGGTGGATTTGGCCCCCATCTGGCTGTAATATTCGTAATCTTTCTGAATATTGGCGATCTGTTCCTTGGAAATGTCGATGGCAATATCCACCTCACTGTTCGGGTCGAACAATTCGCGGTAAAGCGCCTCCTCATCCACCGCGCCGGCATTCTCCCCATCATCCACAAACAAGCCGTCTCCTTGCAGACGCGCCGGGGAAATCTGCACGATATTGAGAAGCGTCAGCAAAACAGCCCCCGCCAATAAACTGGCTATGATCTTTTTCATCCATATAACGCCTTCTTTCAACGGGCTGGCATACGATCCTTCAAATAAAAGAAGAATCGTATAAACGAATGACTCTAATCATTATACCAAAATTGATTTTAAAATTCAATTGTTTTTTATAATATGTTATAAAAATGTAATAAAAAAGAGATGCCACGGTTCAGCTTTCGCTGTCCCGCGGCATCCCGGTGAAAATGTAATTATTAGCGATTAATCAAGAAAGAACTCATAGAACGCTCTGTAGGCCATGTAAACGTCAATCTTCGCCACGATCTCCCACGGCGCATGCATGGAAAGCACGGGGACGCCCATGTCTACTGTGTCCACATCCAGATTGGAAACGAACTTGGCAACCGTTCCGCCGCCGCCGACATCTACCTTGCCCAGCTCACCGATCTGCCACAGGATGTTTTTGCGGTCGAGCAGCGCCCTGATTCTGGCCATATATTCGGCGGAAGCATCCGAAGTGCCGCTCTTGCCGCGTGCGCCGGTGTATTTGGTAATGCACACGCCCTTGTTGAGATAGCAGGAATTGCGCTTCTCGTAAGCATCGGCATAGATCGGATCGTAGGCCGCGTTCACGTCCGCGGACAGGCATTCGGAGGCGGACAGCACATCGCGGCCGTCCACGCTCTGCATATCCGCGAGATCATAGATGAAGTATTTCATATACGCGGACTGCAAGCCGGTATTGCCCTCACTGCCGATTTCCTCTTTGTCCGTGAGAACGGTGATCGCGGTGTAATCGGGATTGTTGCAGGTCAGCGCCGCCATGAGCGCGGGATAAGCGCATACGCGGTCATCGTGACCGTAGGAACCGATCATCGAGCGGTCAAATCCCACATCGCGCGCCTTGGCCGCGGGAACAAATTCGATCTCCGCCGAAAGAAAATCCGACTCGACGATGCCGTACTGTTCATTAAGAAGTCTGAGCACATTCAGCTTGACCAGATCGGTCCCCTTGTCGCCCTCAATGGCGCGGCTGCCCACGAGAATGTTGAGGTTCTCGCCGGGAATAGCGGTACCGAGAGGCTTCTTGGCCTGCTCCGCACCGAGGTGAGGCAGAATGTCGGTGATGCAGAACTGGGGATCTCCCTCCTCTTCTCCCAGACGAAACTCGATCTTTTCGCCGTTTTTCAGCACAATCACGCCGTGCATGGCCAGCGGAATAGTCGTCCACTGGTACTTCTTGATGCCGCCGTAATAGTGGGTTTTGAGCATGGCCAGCTCGTCGGATTCAAAGAGGGGGTTGGGTTTGAGGTCGAGACGGGGCGAGTCAATGTGAGCAATCGCCAGACGCACGCCCTCCTTGACGGACTTTTTGCCGATCACCGCCAGCATGATGGCCTTGCCGCGGTTGACGCGGTAGACCTTCTGACCCGCTGTGTAAACCTTACCCTTTTCAAAGGGAACAAAGCCCGCGATTTCCGCCAGCTTGACCGCTTCGGCGGTCGCCTCGCGCTCGGTTTTGGCGTTGTCCAGGAAGTCCTTGTAATCCTCGCAAAATTCGTCGGCGCGCTTGATTTCGTCCTCTTTCATGGCGGCGCTGCCGTGCTTCGGATTGTAGGTCAGCTCCTCGCGGAGCTTGTCTGCGTAAGTCTGTTCTTTCATTGTCATAATCTCCTCTGTTTCTTACTATTTTACAACCGATAACGGATATCAGTTGACAAAATCAAATTCAAAATCATAAATACTCACGGTATCGCGCTCCTGCACGCCCGCTTCGCGAAGACCGTCAATGATGCCGCTGGCATTGAGCACGCGCTCAAAATACTGCATCGACTCGTAATCGTCAAAATTGACCGACCGCATGATTGACAGCAGCCACGGCGCCTCCACAAAATAGACCCCGTCCTGCTTGGTGATGTGGAATTCGCGCTTGTCCTCCACCTGTTCCATGACCACCGGCTCCGGCTCATACACCGCGATGGGCGGCAGTTTGGAGAGCATTTCCACGATCTTGGCGATCAACTCGTCTACACCGTAGTGGATCGGTGCGGACATCGGGAAATAGTCATACCCCTTGCCGCGGATATATTCCTCCACCCGCTTGAGCTGTTCCTCGTCCGCAAGGTCGATCTTGTTGCCCGCCACGATCATGGGACGCTGGGCCAATTCCTCGCTGTATTTGGACAGCTCCGCGTTGATGGTTTCAAAATCCTCGATGGGGGCACGTCCCTCACTGCCCGAAACGTCCACGATATGCACCAACAGACGGCAGCGATCGACATGGCGCAGGAATTCGTGACCGAGACCCACGCCGTCCCCCGCGCCCTCGATCAGGCCGGGGATATCCGCCATCACAAAGGACTGCCCCTCCGCGCGGCGCACCACACCGAGCACCGGCTCGACGGTGGTAAAATGATAGTTGCCCACCACGGAATTGGCCTCGCTCACCTCGTTGATGAGCGAAGACTTGCCGACGTTGGGAAAGCCAACCAGTCCCACATCCGCCAGCAGCTTGAGTTCCAGCACCACTTCCAATTCCTCGCCGGGGATGCCGGGTTTGGCAAATTTCGGCACCTGTCGGGTAGGGGTAGCAAAATGGGTATTGCCCCAGCCGCCCTTGCCGCCCTTGGCAATAACATGCGGCTGACTGTCGGAGAGGTCGGCAATAATCCTGCCGCTTTCCGCGTCGCGCACCACGGTACCCATCGGCACCTCCACGATCAGATCAGCGCCCTTTTTGCCGAAGCCGCGCCCCGCCTTGCCATTGCCGCCGTCCTCCGCCTTGTATTTGCGCTTGTAGCGGAAATCCGCCAGCGTGGAAAGATGGGTGGACACCACAAACACAATATTGCCGCCCTTGCCGCCGTCACCGCCGTCGGGGCCGCCCGCCGCCACATATTTTTCACGGTGAAAGGAGACCGCGCCGTCGCCGCCGTTGCCTGCCTTCAGTTTGATTTTTGCCTTGTCAATAAACATGTTTTATATTCCCCCCTGTCACCGATCATTCCATCCCGGAACGCTATTAAAAAATCCTGTCAAATTCGTCGTCTTCCTTGCTCAGAAGAATCATCGGCACCAAAACAAGCGAAATCAGAACTATCAGATAAGAACCGATGACCAAAAACGCCGAACGTACCGTGGGCTGGGACATAGAGAACGGGAAGAAATGCCGCAGTTCCCGCGCGTAAAGGATCAGCGTATACAAGCCCAATGCCCCGTTGGAAAGACCGATACCCAGCGTGAACTGTTTGAGAAAATACCCGCAGCCAACCGTAACCGCCAGCATCAGCACGAACAACAGCCACGGCACGAATGTGGGAACATTCATAATGTTGGGGACAAAGTACCTCTCCACCGACGACGCACACAGAATTCTGCTCGGCTCGGCATAGAGCGTGTCGCTCACCAGCACGCCCAGAAACAGCATTGCGTAGGTAACGGCAAGGTAGCCATAAATCAGTTTGCATGCGGATTTCATACTAAAACCTCCCGAATATAAGGCATATATTTCTCCGGTTTCCCACAAGGGGAATATATGCCAAAATACAACACAAAATAGCCAAAAACCCGAGACTGCGAAGAATCCCGGGTTTTGTTGAATTGCTTACAAAAGCTGTCCGACCGTTTCTTCCGAATCTTCTCAATCAGTCCGACACATTCTGAAATTATTGCTCGACGGGATAAACAGAAGCCTTCTTGCGGTCTCTGCCCATTCTCTCGAAGCGAAGGATACCGTCGCAGGTCGCAAAGAGGGTATCGTCGCCGCCCTTGCCGACGTTTGCGCCGGGATGGATTTTGGTGCCTCTCTGACGAACGAGGACATTGCCTGCGAGAACGAACTGACCGTCCGCTCTCTTCGCGCCAAGACGCTTGGACTCGGAGTCTCTGCCGTTCTTGGTGGAACCCATACCTTTTTTATGAGCGAAAAGCTGAATATTAACCTGAAGCATTTACTGCACCTCCGTATATGTTATCTTGATCTTGTCCGGATACTGCTGCGCGAGCTGTTCCAGATGGAGCCGCAGCCCCCGCAGAACAATCTGCACCTTCGGCAGGTCGTCACCGACCGCTGCCACACGCATATATCCGTCGTTTACTGTGATCTGAGCGTCAACGCCCAGAACCTCTGTGATGGTGTTCGCCGCCATATAGCAAGCCGAGGAAACCGCCGCGCAAACGACCGATTCGCCTCTCACGCCCGTATGACCGCTCACACGGAATCCCGTCAGGACAGCGCCGCCGTCCGCGGATTCAAATCTGACTGCAATCACAGCGGAAATTACGCGATAATCTCGGTGATCGCGAGCTTGGTGTAGGGCTGTCTGTGACCCATCTTGCGGGAAGAGCTCTTCTTGGGCTTGTAGGTGAAGACGGTGATCTTCTTCGCCTTACCGTTCTTGACGACCTTCGCCAGAACCTTTGTGCCGGCAACGTCATTGCCAACCTTGATTCCGTCCTCGCCGCCGAGAGCCACCACTTTCAGCTCTACGACGTCGTCTGCCTCAGCGTTCAGAAGCTCGGCATAGATTTCATCGCCCTGCTCTACCTTGAACTGCTTTCCGCCTGTCTCGATAACTGCGTACATAATTTTACGGCACCTGCCTTATTCAAAGACTCGCTACTGTCGGGCGCAGACGGACTTTTTCTGCATTTTTCCGTCCGACTTGACAAAGCCCGCAATAAGCGGCTTAATGATTATAGCATTCTTTGGCAAGCATGTCAAGTCTTTTTTTCGGCGTTTTCAGGGAAATCAATTTTCACACTTCACATTTCACACTTCACGTTTATCTGAATTTTCGCCTATCCCTCCATCTGCACCTGCTGCACGCTCCCCCGCTCGCTGACAGACACCGACACGGCGTGTCCGAAAAACAGATTGTCATCCTCATAGTAAAAGACAAATTCGCCATAGGGGTCGATCGCGATTTCCGAAGGACGCAGGCGGCGGGCAAATTCCTCCCCGGTAATCGCGGGACGTTCTTTTTCGTCGTCCTCGTCACAGTCGTCATCGTCGCTGTCCTGCCATTCATCCGCCAATTCGGTCAACTCCCTTGCCGCGGCTTTGCGCATTTTCCGGTCAAGCGCCTCCGCTTTGGCAAAGATTCGCTCCGTCCGCTTCATGGCGCGTCTGACGTTTCTGATGTCCTCCACTTCAAACGAAAAGCGGATAGGCTCGCCGCACCAGTTTCCCTCCCCTTCGTACCAGTTCATTTCCTTGTTGAGCGCGATCTGTCCGAAAACCTGCGACTGCAAGGTCTGTACCTTGCGATAGTCCTCTATCACCTTCCTGAGCGGCGGATATTTCACGGCCGCCGTTTCCGGATCCATTTCCTCCAGCGTCTTCAGCGGGTAAATATAATCGCATGTTCTGTGCCGTCTGCCGATGATTCTGTAAACGGTATTGGGTTCAAAAAATGTCAGATATTCGTCGGGACGTTCACGGTCATTGGGAAACTTCCACGAAAGCTCGCTCGTTTTGCGGGAGATGTCCCCTGTTGCGGGGTTCACACAGGCAATAAACGACATCATGCAATGGGCGGTTTCATCCTCATCCCTAAAGAAACGCGACGGTTTGCCGCCCCGCGTGACGATGACAAATTCCTCGTCCTCTTCCGACCACAAATGCCGCTCATCATCCGACATCCCCAAAGCGCTGATTTTCCCGATCCTGCCCAAATCATAAGACCCCTTTCTGCTATTCTGCTGTCGGCTGACGCAGTTGATTCTTCATCTGGTCCATATCAGTGGCATAGCACCACTTGCCGCCTGTCAGCTTGCCGAAAATATACTGGTTGGAGGCGGATTCGCACATCGTGTACATCCTGCCGTCCACAAATTCGATTTCCTCCGACATCGGCGGCAGTTGGCAGCGGGCGGTCATGGCCGCGCTGTCGAGGGCATACAGCGGCATTTCCCCGTCCTCCACCGGCAGGGTACCCATTTTTTGCAGTCCCGCCTGTTCATAGGCATATATGCCGGAGAACGCCACCGCATAGGAGGTGGAAAGCCATATTTTTCCGTCGTAAAACGCCATGCCCTGCACCAGGTCCGGCAGCGCGTAAGCCTCCACAGGAACGGGCCGCAGTCCGAACACCGCGTCAGCCCCGTCGGACGCCTCATAGGTCACCGCCAGCGCCTGAAGATACTCCCCCGAAGGAGAAGTGAATTTGTGCGAATCAGGGGTTAAATAATTCGGGTCGCGGTAGAACTCGCCCACCGTCAGCCTGCCATCGTGGGCGGTGGTAAAGGCAATGCATAGTCCGTCATGACGACCGAAGTATGTATCGAATGTCCCGAGGCATTTCACCCGCGCACCGTCATCCGCTCCGAGAACATCGTCACGGGAATAGACATACAGGCAGTTGTCATCGCCGCCCGCCACATAGACATAATCCCCCAGCACGCTCAGACCGCCCGCGTGACCTGTAAAATCGCTTCCGTCGGGCGCCGTCAGCAGCACCTTGCGGCTCTTTCCGCTCTCCCTGCTCACTATCCATATAGGAGAAGCGGTGTGATCCTTCTGATAGCCGGTGGTGAGAAATACCCCCGCCGCCTCGTCATAGCAAAGTCCCTGCGGCACAAAATTGTCCGACAACCCCGGAATGGCAAACGCCTTTTCCGATGAAACATAGTAATTCGTCACAGGCAATATCAGGTACATCCGTCCCGCGATCAGCGCCGCCGCGACCACTGCCAGCAGGATTCCCAGCACGACGCACAGCTTATCCCACAAAGAGGACTTCTTTTTCTCCGTCATTGTCATAACTTCTGTTGTTTTTCCGTTTTCCATCATCCATACCTCCTGCTAATCTACTAGCCGCTAACTGCTAACTGCTAATGACTAACGGCTAATCATTCCGCACCATGCTGTTGCACTTGCGGAGTGCCAGTCCGATCAGAAAGGTCGCCGCGCAGATGACGGCAAAGATGCCGATTCCGACGGGCAGTCCCCACAGCAAAAAGCCGTAAAAATCGTGTTCAAACGGGTTGTCGGCAGGTTCCCGCACCAGCACATTGATCGTATACACTGTGCCGTAAAGCAGCGGCGCCGCTACCGCCGCGAAGTTTTCCCGCAGACTGACGGTCTCTCTGTTCATCAGCACAAACTCCACTATGGCGCCCAGCGGGACGAGAAGATGAAAGAAGAAATTTGCGCTGCGATACATCGACAGATAACCGTACAGCGGCCCGAAAAAGACCAGCACCGTCACAAAGGTCAGCCCGACACACACTGCCGCTATGTATTTGAGCACCGTGACAAAGCGCGTTTCCCTTCCCGTCGCGCCGACGGAGATCATCCACACCAGCGCCGCTGCGCCTTCGAGGACATTGGACAGCACGGTAAAATATTTGAGTCCTTCCACCCCGCCCGAGCGCAGCACGCCCTCGCCGCCGAAAACCATCAAAAACCATCCGGTCGCCACTCCGGCAAAGAGAAGCGCATTCACCGCCATCCGAAGCTTTGTTCCTTTTTGCATGACCTGCATCACCTCTGAAATTTGGATTTTATTATATAGTAATGATTTTTTGCATAAAAGTCAATGCTTTTTGAAAGTTTCGATAAAATCTCCTGCTGAGAGAAACCGCCTACCCGAAAATTTGAATTTTTTGAAACAGGCAAAATGAAACAAAAAAATGATTGATTTTACCCCTGTATCGTTATATAATGAAAATAGGCGGCATAGCGCCCGAATTTTTACTTTTTTGCAAAGAAGGTAGTCGGAATGAAAGTATTCGATCTGCAAGGAAAAGGCACCAATTTTGTAGCGGAAATTCTCGCGGGAATCACCACCTTTATCACCATGTCCTATCTGTTGGTAGAGTGTCCCGCCATTTTAGCTTCGGGCGGTGTGGAGCAGAGCAGCGCTTACCTGAGCGTTTGTCTTGCCTGCTTTATAGGCAGCCTGTTAATGGGATTCATCGCCAATCAGCCTTTTGTAGTCGGCCCCAGTCTGGGCATGACTGTCTTCTTTTCGTCCACACTCCTCACAGAATTGCATTACACCTACACACAGGCGCTGCTCATCACGCTGCTGGCCGGTCTGATCGTGCTGCTCTTCACCCTGATCGGATTTCAAAACGCCATCTTCAACGCCATTCCCAAGAGCCTGAAAAACGGCATTTCCGCGGGACTCGGCATTTATATGGCGCTGGTCGGTTTTAAAAACGCGGGCTTTTTATCCACCGACAGCAACGGTCAATGGTCGCTCATTAACTTTTCCAACGTCAACAAACAGCTTTGGGCTGTCGGTCTGATGTTTTTCGGCATTGTGCTCATCGGTCTTTTCAAAAAATTTCATTTTCGTCTGACCACCATGCTGGCGCTCCTTGCATCCGGCTTTGTGTACTATCTGGGAACCGTTGTGCTCAAAACCGCCAATCTCAAGGATTTGTCACTCAGAGCTCTGATTCCCATCCCCCATCTCGGCAGCTTCAACGGTGACGCTTACGCTTTGTGGGGAAGAAAAATTCTTTTCAAAAATCTTTCGGACGGATTTGCTTCCCTTTTCTTTAGTAACGGCACCACTTGGAAAACCGTTCTGGCTATTTTATTGACGGTTGTGGTCTGCAGTCTTTTCAACTCGGTGGAATCCAATGGCGTCATTTATGTCACGGCACGCAATCAATTGGATGAAAACGGACATTTCGGCAGTCTCAAAAAGACCATGCTCGCCAGTTCCATTTCTTCCACTGTCAGTTCGTGTCTGGGAAGTCCTTTGCTGTCGGTAGCGCCTGAATCTTCTTCCGGCATGGCCGCCGAAGGTAAAACAGGTCTGACCGCTGTAACAGCCGCGCTGTTGTTCCTGCTCGCCTCTATGTTCCCGTCAGTTTCGACACTCATTCCGGCGGTCGTTACGTCCTGCGTCATGGTTTTCATTGGCATTACCATGCTGGGAGCAGCCAAAGATATTGATTTCGGAGACATTGCGGAGGGTGTTCCCGCCATCATCGCCATGATTCTCATTCCTTTCACCTCCTCGGTCATTGACGGCATTGCCGTAGGTCTCATCGTACATATGGCGCTGAACCTCCTGACTTTCAAATTTAAATCGGTCAAGATCATTGAAGTGGCCGTTGCCTTGATCTTTGCGGCGAGTTACTTTTTGATATAACCCATCGCAAAGTAAATTTGTCAAAAAATTAACGGATGATTGGTAGAAATTTCCGTTTGACTGTGATATAATGCTGATTACATTGTTTACACACCGGAAATCATCAGGACATTACCCGGAAACGGAGGAATCGACCGACATGCGTATTCGCATTGCCGCTGTCATTACGGCCATTCTGCTGACCGTTTCGCCGCTGTGCGGCTGCAGCAATCCCGCGGGGGGCGAGCTTATGCGTCCTCCCTATCCGGCGGGAGAAGAAAAAAACATACAGGAACAGCTCACCAAAAGTCTGGGCAGCTTTGTGCTGAAATATCCCAAGAGCGGCAGCTACCGTTCCGCCATCATACAAACCGATCTCACCGGCGACAAGAAAAACGACGCGCTCGTCTTTTACCGCAAGGATGAATCCACGCCCGTTTCTCTGGCGGTTCTCTGTCAGAAAGACGGCCGCTGGCAGCTCGTCAGCCGCAAGGAGGGCGAGGGCGGTGAGGTGGAACGCGTGATGTTCGGGGATATCAACGGCGACGGCGTGAGCGAAATCATTGTGGGCTGGACGATCTACAGCACGGGTCTGAATATCATTTCGGCCTACAGCTTAAAAGAAAGCAGCCTCTCGGTCATCGACGTGAAGGAATACTCTGAGGCAAGGGCGTCCAATATTCCCGTTGCCTACTCCGATATGCAGATTTACGACTTTGACAACGACGGCAGCGACGAGATCATTGCTTCTTACGTCAACCTTTCGGAGGGCACCGGCACGGCCAAGCTGATTGAATGCCACCTCGGCGTGGATGACCAGGAAACCATGAGCGTCACCGATACTACGCCGCTCGACGGTAATGTGATTTATTACAACGAAACCAAGGTTGCCAAACTGACCGATGACAACAACGTGGGTGTGGTGCTGGACGGTTACAAGGACAACTCCACTGTCATAACCGAATATATTTATTGGGACGCGTCGGAGGGAGATCTGAAAACTCCTTTTTATAATGTGGAAGAGCAGACGGTCACTTCAACCGCACGGCATATCAACATCGCTTCGCGCGATATTGATTTTGACGGGGTAATAGACATTCCCGTCACAGAATACCTTCCCGGTTACGATGAAACCTCAGAAAATCCCATGTATCTGACCACATGGTACAGCATAGATTTCGGTTCCGACGGGTGCCAGTTTATCAATAAAAAGAAAAATGTCATCAACACATCAGAAAACTACAGCGTTACATGGCAGTCTTCATGGAACGGCAATGTGACCTGCCGCTTGGATGAGAGCAACCGCATCCTGTATTTTTACCGTTATCAAAAGGATCGGTTTGCCTTCAGCGAGGAACTTTTCCGTATCAAGGTCTTCACGCAAAAGGAATGGAACGAGGAAGCGGCCGGACTGGGCGAGAGTCTTGACAAGGGCGGCGTAATTCAATTGGCACGGGACGGCGACACCGTCTATGCGGCGTTTCTTTCGTCGGAGCAGAATCTGGCCGACGCAGCATCCCTGCAATCCTATTTCAGCCTTATGTAACATCAGAATTATCGACAGATCATTATTTTTGGAAAGGGTACGATTCATTTGAAAAAAATACTTGTGGCAGAGGACGAAGACGCTATCCGTGAATTCGTCGTCATCAATCTCAAACGCTCCGGCTACGAAGTGACAGACGTGGACAACGGCACCGCTGCTGTAGAGACATACGACCAGGCAGGTGGCGATTTTGATATCGCGCTGCTGGACGTGATGATGCCCGGCATGGACGGTATCTCGGTCTGCCGTGAACTGCGCCGCCGTGACAGCGGTCTGGGTATTATCATGCTGACAGCCAAGGCACAGGAAATGGACAAAGTCAACGGTCTGATGAACGGCGCGGACGATTACATCACCAAGCCCTTCAGCCCCAGCGAGCTGATGGCGAGAGTGGACGCGCTTTACAGACGTGTATCGCTCAGTGAAGCGCCCGACCCCACATTTCGCGAGGAACTGAGATCAGGCAATTTTGTGCTCAATCTCCGCAACCGAACGCTCAGCAAAAACGGCGAGCTGGTGGAGCTGACACAGGTGGAATTTCAGATCATGGAATATTTCTTTTCCCATCCCCGTACCGCTCTCAGCCGTCTGGATATCCTCAAACATGTCTGGGGCGAAGGCTTTTTCGGAGAGGAAAAAATCGTGGATGTCAATATCCGCCGTCTGCGCATGAAAATCGAAGACAAGCCATCCTCTCCGCGTCATATTCTGACCGTATGGGGACTCGGCTACAAGTGGGAAGCGTAGTGTTTGTCTATAAAGGAGGGCGTGACATTGCCTGACATCAAAACAGCATGGGAAGATTTTAAGCAAGCCAAACTCATGGAACAATTGCGGGCATTTTGGGCGTGGCTCAAAAAAATGGCACGTCACCTTTTTTTGCCTTACATGGAAATGGTACGGGGCAAAGGTATCACGCGACGGTGGCTTTTTACCACCTTTTCCCTGCTCGGCACCACGCTGATCGCGGCATTTATTGTCGCGGTTTCTCTCATCAACAGCTACTACTACAACAATATTCAGCAGATTATCGACCAGCGGGCCTCCGTTACCGCCGATTATTTTTCACAAACTGCCAGCTACACCTACAGCAATATGAGCGAGAACGACTTCCGTCTGGCAGCACAGTCCTTTGTCGAGGGATTTCAGGACAAAGACAAGATGGAACTGCAATTTATCGACGCCAAAGGTCACATCATCGTCAGTTCTTCCGGCTTTGAACCGTCCGCCAACGCCGTGGTTCCCGACTACGAAAAAGCACTGCTGTCTGGCAAATATGACAAATGGAACGGCAAAAATGAAAACGGTGAGCATGTGTTTGCCGTCACCTATCTGCTCAACTCCACGCGGCAGTCTGATCAGGATAAGAAAGAACCGGTCAAACGACGTGAAGCTATACGCATGGTAGTGTCCCTTGAACCTACCGACCGCACGGTGCGCAATATTGTAGTTCTCATTACTGTTGTCATTCTCACGGCGCTGCTTTTCATCACTGTGTCCAGTTCCTATTTTATCCGCTCCATTATCAACCCTGTCAAAAACATCACCAATCTGGCGGGACATATCGCCGCAGGTGATTTTTCCATTCGTCTGACAAAGGAACACGATGATGAAATCGGTGATTTGGTGGACTCCATCAACGCGATGGCTTCGGAACTGGCACTCAGCGAAAACGCCAAAAACGACTTTATTTCCTCCGTGTCGCATGAACTGCGCACACCTCTCACCGCCATCAAGGGCTGGAGCGAAACCATGCTGATGTGCAACGTAGAGACCGATGAAGCCATGATTAAGCGGGGCATGGGCATCATCATCAACGAAACCGAACGACTGAGCGGTCTGGTGGAGCAATTGCTCGACTTCTCCCGCATGCAGAGCGGCCGCATGGTAATGAATTTCCAGATGTTGGATATCGTAGCGGAAATCGACGACGTGGTCTTTATGTTCAGCGAAAAAGCTAAGAAGGAAGACAAACGCCTGGTGTTTTATGAACCGGAGGAAGCGATTCCCGTGATGGGCGACCGCAACCGACTCAAGCAGGTCATCATCATTGTGATCGACAACGCCATGAAGTACAGCGAACCGGGCGGAGAAATCTACATTTACACTTCCGTCGCGGATGACCGACTCACCATCGGCGTGCGCGACCACGGCTGCGGCATTCCTGCCGACCAGCTCCCCAAGGTCAAACAAAGGTTTTACAAGGCCAACACCCAGAAAGGCGGTTTCGGCATCGGCCTGGCGGTCGCTGACGAAATCATCCGCAAACACAACGGCGAATTTGAGATCGACAGCGTGGAAGGCGAGGGAACCAACGTGCAGATCATTCTGCCCGTCGTCCGTCAGAACAGTACGATTGAAATTGCGCCGATCAGCGAAAATCAGAGTGACACCAACGATATCCAGGAAGAAGTGAAAGTCAATGAGTAGATCCTGCAAGGTTAAATACACCTCGATCGGCGGACAGGCGCTGATTGAGGGCATCATGATGCGCGGCCCCTTCAAAACCGCCATGGCGGTACGGACGCCCGACGGCAAAATTGTGGTGGAAGACGTGGACTGCACCAATCCCAATGACCGTCCCGCCATTTTCAAGCTGCCGCTGCTGCGGGGCATGTATTCCTTTGTCGATTCCATGAGAGTCGGCTCCCGAACGCTCATGCGCTCGGCGGAGCTGGCGGGGGAAGCGGACGAGGAGGAAGAACTGACACCCTTTGAGCAAAAGCTCAACGATATTTTCGGAGAGAAGCTCTTCGGCTTTCTGATGTCGGCGGCCATGGTGCTGGGCATTGCGCTGGCGATATTGCTCTTTTTTGTCGTGCCGTCCGCTATCTATTCGGGACTTGCCATGCTGCTGCCGATTTTAAAGGGCAACATCCTGCTGCGCTCGATCTTTGAAGGCGTCTGCAAAATCGCTATTTTTGTCGCCTACATCTGGCTCTGCACCCGGCTGGACGACATGCACCGCGTCTTTGAATATCACGGCGCGGAACACAAGACCATCTTTTGCTACGAAGCCAAGCAGGAATTAACTGTGGAAAACATCAAAAAATTCAAGCGCTTTCACCCCCGCTGCGGCACCAGCTTTCTGATCGTCATGCTGCTGGTGGGCGTCATTGTCGGCATGTGTATCCAGATCGAAACCGTGTGGCTGCGCACGCTGATCCGTCTGTGCTGTCTGCCGCTGGTCATGGGAATCGGCTATGAGATCATCCGTTTCTGCGGCAGACACGACAACCTGCTCACCCGCATTCTCTCCGCACCCGGCATGTGGATGCAGCATATCACCACCTTTGAACCCAAGGACGATCAGATCGAATGCGCTATCGCGGCCATCAAGGCCGTCATCCCCGAAAATACGGAGGGAGAGATCGTCTGATGAACCCAATCACCGATGTCACTGACATCACCGATATCACCGATATCACCGATATCACCGATATCACCGATATCACCGATATCACCGTCAAACAAGCCTACAACCAAGGCAGACAGATTTTGTCAAAGGCAGGACTCGACAGTCCTGCCTTTGATGCCCTTTGCCTCCTTTCTCCCGTGTTCGGCATCCGCAGCCGCGCGGAACTCGCCATCCGCGGGGAGCAAACCGTCTCCCCCACGCAGCAGGAAGCCTACGAAACACTCATCCGCCGCCGCCTGCATGAACCGCTGCAATACCTTCTGGGGCAGTGGGAATTTGACGGCATGCCGCTGTATGTCGGGAAGGGCGTGCTGGTTCCCCGTGAGGACACACTGGCACTGGTGGAAGCAGCGCAGGAGGCGCTCATGGACGTGCCGTCTCCGCGCATTCTCGACCTCTGCGCGGGAACCGGCGCCGTGGGTCTGGCACTGGCACGCCGCATTCCCGACGCGAAAGTCACCTGCGTGGAGCTGTCGGAGGATGCGCTGCCCTATCTGCGGCGCAACATCAAGGCATACGGCGGTGATCGGGTGTCCTGCGAGGTCGGCAATGTCCTGGAACAGCCGCTCCTGAGCGGCACCTTTCACGCCATTGTCTCCAACCCTCCCTATATTCCCACGTCGGACATAGCGGGGTTGCAATGGGAAGTTCGTCAGGAACCGATCATGGCGCTTAACGGCGGCACGGACGGACTGGATTTCTACCGCGCCATCTGCGCCCGATGGACAAAACTGCTTCTGCCCGGCGGAACGCTGGCCTTTGAGATCGGCTACGACATCCGCGAAGGGGTGATCGCAGTCATGAAGCAATATGGGATAGGTCACATTCACGAGAGAAAGGACTTCTCCGGCATAAGCAGGTGCATTTTCGGGACTTGTGTTGCAAAAACGCCAATTTAGCACTTGCATATTTCGCAGAAATGAACTATAATAGACCCACAACAAACGGAAAAGGAATGATTCAAATGGCAGTAGATAAGAAAAAGGCACTGGAAACAGCACTCGCCAATATAGAAAAGCAATTCGGCAAGGGCGCGGTCATGAAACTCGGACAAAACTCCGCTCTCAATGTGGAGGCCATCTCCACCGGCTCGCTGGGACTCGACCTCGCGCTGGGCATCGGCGGTCTGCCCCGCGGCAGAATCGTGGAAATGTACGGCCCCGAATCCTCCGGTAAGACAACACTCGCCCTGCACTGCATCGCGCAGGCACAGAAAAACGGCGGTGTGGCGGCCTTTATCGACGTAGAACACGCACTCGACCCGGTGTATGCCGCGGCGCTCGGCGTTGACATCGACAACCTGCTGGTTTCTCAGCCGGACAACGGCGAACAGGCGCTGGAAATCACCGAAGAACTGGTGCGTTCGGGCGCAATTGACATCATCGTCATCGACTCGGTGGCGGCATTGGTACCCCGCGCGGAAGTGGAAGGCGACATGGGCAGCACCTTTGTCGGCATGCAGGCCAGACTCATGAGCCAGGCACTCCGCAAGCTCACCAGCGTGATCGGCAAATCCAACTGCCTCGCCATCTTCATCAACCAGCTCCGTGAAAAGGTCGGCGTGGTGTACGGCAACCCCGAAGTCACCCCCGGCGGCCGCGCGCTGAAATTCTACAGCTCGGTGCGTATCGAGATCCGCAAGGGCGAACCGCTCAAATCCGGATCGGAAGTCATCGGCAACCGCACCAAGGCCAAGGTGGTCAAGAACAAAATCGCTCCTCCTTTCCGCACAACGGAATTTGACATCATGTACGGCGAAGGCATCAGCCACAACGGCGAGCTGCTCGATCTGGCGGTGGAACTGGGCATCGTGAAGAAAGGCGGCGCGTGGTTCTCCTACGGCGAGACCCGTCTGGGACAGGGCCGCGACAACGCCAAGAATTACTTTATTGATCATCCGGAGGTTGCGGAGGAAATCGAGGCGCATGTGAGAGCCAACGCCGACAAACTGATCTCCAAGAAGAAGCCGGCCAAAGCCGCCAAGAAAGACGGAGCGGACGATGCAGAGAGCACCGAAAGCAAAGCGGCTGGAAGCGCCGACGCCGATGAGATGTCCCTTGATCTGGACGATATGCCCATTCCCGACGAATTTCTGGACGAGGTGCAGTCCTCCAAGCCCAAGAAGAACATCGACATCTCGGTAGACTAAGCGGCAAAGAAGTAACATGCTGATTACGGAAATACGGCGGCAAAAGGGACATCTGGTGGGGCTGTACGCAGACGGCGAGCTGATCCTGTCGGTGGATTGCGACATGGCGGAGGAAATGAAGCTGCAACCCATGCGGGATTATTCTGTGGAAGCGCTGCGCGAGCTGCTCACGCAGTCGCAGCTGCGCCGCGCAAAATCCAAGGCGCTCTACCTGTTGGAATTCCGCGACTACTCGCGCCGCGATCTGGAAAAACGGCTGCGCAAGGATTTCGACGAACCGTCCGCCTGCGCCGCCGTGGACTATATGGAAGAAATCGGCGCGATCAACGACGCGCGCTACGCCGAAAACATGATACGGCATCTGGTGCAGCAGAAGCACTACGGCAGGCGGAGAATCCTGCAGGAGCTTTCACTCAAGGGCATTGACCGCGGCACTGCGGAGGAATCGCTCGAAGGGTTTGAGCTGGACGAAACAGCGGAAATTCTGGAGCTGCTGGAGGGAAAATTTGCGCGTGACCTGGGTGACCCCAAGGGCATCAACCGCACCATTGCCTCCCTCACCCGCTACGGCTACAGCTACGGTGATATTCGGGACGCGCTGCGGGAATACACCGACCGTCTGGAGGATGAATACGAATGAAAACATATGACGTGGTCATAGGACAAGGCATTGGCCCCATTCAATTGGGCATGCCGTGCGAAGAAGCCGAGGCATTGCTGGGGGAATATGAACCTAACAACTTCCAGCCCTACGGTCGCGACTACACGATTCATGAGGATATTTCGGAGAATTTCATCGTTTCCTACGACAAAGCGCAAAAGGTGAATTTCATTTGCTTCACCAATTCGGAAAACGACGCGCTGACACTGGACGGTGAGCCTCTCAGCGAGTGGAGCTGTTACGAACTCTTTATGAAATTTCACGAGCTGGATCCCGATATGGAATTTGATTCCGGGGGATTTACCAGCGACGCGCTGGGGTTCGGTATGACATTCCGCAGCGAAACCCTCACGGATGAAAACGGTCGGGCATATAACTGCGATGTAGTGGATACGCTGCAAGTCGCGACAAAGAATTATTGGAAAGAATACTGATTGAAAAAAGGCGCTGTCCGCAAAACCAATGCGGGCAAGCGCCTTTTCGTTATTGTCCAAAAATAGAAACCATTATGTTCTGTAGTCGCCGTTGATCTTGACATAATCGTAGGTCAGATCGCAGCCCCATGCCTTGGCGGAAACATCGCCTTGGTGGAGGTCTATGGCAATGCCGATTTCGTCGGCGGACAGCACCGCCTTGGCTTCCTCCTCGGAAAACGCCACGCCCGCACCGTTACGGCAGACCGCCACGCAGCCGCCCGTGGAGGAAATGTCCACGTCCACCTTGTCGATGTCAAAATCCGCCTCGGCATAACCGATGGCGCAGAGGATTCTGCCCCAGTTCGCGTCCTCACCGAACACGGCACACTTGAGCAGCGGCGAACGGATCACGCTCTTTGCCACAATAATGGCGGTTTCAAGATCAGGCGCGCCGCCGCAGGTGCATTCGATCAGCTTGGTCGCGCCCTCGCCGTCCTTAGCCAGCATACGGGTCATGTGCATCATCACGAAATACAGCGCGGATTTGAAATTGTCGTAATCCTCACCCTCCGCGGCAATTTCGTCATTGCCCGCCAGACCGCTCGCCATGAGCAGCACGGTGTCATTGGTGGAGGTGTCGCCGTCCACGCTCAGGCAGTTGTAGGTAACCTTCACCACGTCACGCAATGCCTTTTGCAGCATTTCGGAGGAAACCGCCGCGTCGGTGGTGATAAAGTTCAGCGTCGTCGCCATATTCGGGTGAATCATGCCGCTGCCTTTCGCCATGCCGCCCATTCGGCAGACCTTGCCGCCGACGGTGAATTCCACCGCGACTTCCTTCATCACAGTATCGGTCGTCATAATGGCGTTGGCTGCTTTGGCATGGCCCTGCGGCGAAAGTCCCGCCGCGAGTTCCTCCACATGTGCCGCAATCGGCTCGATGGGCAGAATCTCTCCGATCACGCCCGTAGAGGCCACTACGATTTCTTCGGGATTCACGCCCAGCGCCTTGGCCGCCAGTTCGCACATTCTTTCCGCCTTTTCCTCGCCGTCGGCGTTGCAGGTGTTGGCATTCTTGCTGTTGACGATGAAGCCGCGCGTCTTGCCGCCTGTTGCCGCTAAGTGCTTCTTCGTCACCAATATGGGCGCGCCTTTGACCTTGTTGGTGGTGTAGACCGCCGCCGCGCTGCAAAGCACGTCGCTGACCACCAATCCCAGGTCGTTTTTCTCCTTGTTCTTATTCAGACCGCAGTTGAGTCCGTTCGCTTGGAAGCCCGCCGCCGCGCAGACGCCGCCCTCCACACGCTGAAATTCTTTTTCTTCAATTCCGTTAATCATGTTTCTCATTCCTCAAAAATGTATTTGGTAAAATAACGCGCCGCGTTATCGGAAAAAATCTTGCGCACCAGTTCTTCGTTATAATTCAGCCGCAGGAACGCCTCATATAGATCCGCCATAGACTCCACGCCCGTCATGTCGAGCGCAATGTCGCAGCCGTCAAAATCGCTGCCCAGACACAGGCAATCCTCGCAGCCGCGCGACAGCATATATTCCGCGTGCCGCAGAATGTCGGTCATATGGGCATCCCCGTCGTCGCGCAGGAATTCCCGAAAGAAATTCAGCCCAATCATGCCGCCGCGTCGGGCAATCGTGTCAATCATTTCATCCGTCAGGTTGCGCAAGTTGCCGCAAAGGGCGCGCGCATTGGAATGGCTCGCCACGAAAGGAGCGGAGGAAACGGCCGCCACGTCATAAAATCCCGCGTCGGAGAGATGGGACACATCCACCGCCATGTGCAGGCGGTTCATTTCTTTCACCACCGCGCGCCCGAAAGACGTCAGCCCTCTCCCCTCTTTGGCGCGAATGCCGTCGCCTAATTCGTTGCTGTCATTCCACGTCAGGGTGATGAGCCGCACGCCGTCGTCATACAGCGACTGCACCCGCTCAAGGCAGCCCGCCAGAGCCGAGCCCCCTTCCACCGAAAGAACAGCGGAACAGCCGTCAAAAGGCTCCGCCATCGACTGCCCTTTTTTCACAATGCGGAAATCCTCCGGAAACATCCTCGCCTGTCGGTAAATGTAATCCCGCACCCGCTCATAATGGGCAATCGCCGCTTCTCCGCGGTATTCATCCGGCATAAAGACCGCAAAAATCTGCCGCCAGTTGCGGAGATATTTTCCCCGACACAGTGAAATATGGTGCGCGCCTTTCATCAGATCGACGCCGCCCAACTGTGACGCGCATTCATAGGCAGTGTCGCAGTGCAAATCAAACAAATCCATCGTAAACCTCCGAACCAAAGGCGTTTTCATATGTCGTCATGTGGTCGCATACAAATTCTTCTTTTTCGTCGAAAACCGCCCAATGCCCCTGAATCTCCACCATGTCAAAACGCGGCTGCAAATCAGAGCGGACAGTTTGCAGGTATAACAGCGCCGACTTGAAAATCTTTTGTTTTTTAGCGCGTGTCATCGCCGTCACGCCGCTCATGCATGAGGCTTTGGTGCGGGTCTTGACCTCGACAAACACGAGACATTTGTCATTGCGCAAAATCAGGTCAATTTCCCCGAACCGCGTCTGATAGTTGCGCTCCACCAGTGTATAGCCCTTCGCGATATACCGCGCAAGCGCCGCGTCCTCCCCCGCTGTCCCGGTCGGGCCGATATTCATGCCATATCCCCCTGATAGGGAGGAATCCCCTCGATTTTTTTGAGAAAACTCCGGCGGTGAACGGGTGACGCGCCGTATTGCCGCAGCATATCCATGTGGAGCTGCGTGCCGTAGCCCTTGTGCTTGGCAAATTGGTATTGCGGATACTGCTTGTCAAGCGCATATAAAAAGCGGTCACGGCTGACCTTAGCGAGAATCGACGCGCAGGCAATGCTCATGGAATTTGCGTCGCCCTTGACGATGGCGCGGCAGGGCGGCACGATCTGCGGCGGCACGCGGTTGCCGTCGATCAGGCAAAGTTCCGGCGGGGTCTTTAATCCCTCCACCGCCTTGGCCATGGCAAGGTAAGTCGCCTGCAAAATATTGATCTCGTCGATGGTCTTTTCATCCACCGAGGCAATGCAGTAATCCACCGCCTCGGCGCAAATGATATCAAACAACGCCTCGCGCTTTTTCTCGCTCAGCTTCTTGGAATCATTCGCCCCTTCGATGAGCTGTCCCGGACGCAGCACGACGGCCGCCGCAAATACAGGCCCCGCCAAAGGGCCGCGCCCCGCTTCGTCCACGCCGCACACAATCCGATAACCGTCCTCATAGGCTTGATTTTCGTATTGGAGCCAATCAACAGGCTCTTGGGGTTGGGTACTTTTTTTCCGCATTTTTCCGTGCCTCCCATATATGTTTCTATTCTGGCTGATTGTAAAAGTTGAAAAAGGCGTAAATACGGGGCAGGGTCAATTGGAAAAGGGCGATTTTTTCTCCGTTTGGAGCAAGGCAAATCTTACTATTGAGCTATTTTTGTATTCGCCTGACCCTGTCTCAAATCTGAGCGCGTCTTGCTCGTTCGGCTTCGCCTCACTCGTGGGGCTTTGCCCCACCCCCCACAAGGGCGCTGCCCTTGACCTGCCAGGAGGAACAAGTTCCCCCTGGACTCCCGCGCTCGCATTCGCTCGCTAATTGCGCTTCGCTTTTCTTTTTTTTCATTTACTTTTACAATCAGCTCATAATTTCTATTCGGGAAGTGCGTCCAGCGTGATTCTCCCCAGCCTGCCGGCTCGGTATTCGTCCATTATCATCACGGAAACGCGCTCGTAATCGTATTCGCCGCCGCGCATCATCATGCCGCGCTTTTTCGCAATCCGTTCCATCACGGCCAGCGGCTCCATTCCCTCCACCGAGTCGAGCTTATATCTCTCACAAAGCCGCTCGGGGTACTGCTTGATCATGTAGCCCAGCAGATCAAGGCAGAGCGTTTCAATATCCACCACCGCATCCTTGACGGCGCCTGTAAAGGCCAGCTTGCGTCCGACCTCCATGTCGTCAAATTTCGGCCACAGCACCCCCGGCGTATCCAGCAGTTCGATGCCGCCGCCGATGGTAAACCACTGATTGCCCCGCGTCACGCCGGGACGGTCGGCTACTTTCGCCTTGCCGCCCTTGGCCATGCGGTTGATGAAAGAGGACTTGCCCACGTTGGGAATGCCCACCACCATCAGCTTGATGCTGCGGCCGCCCATGCCCTTGGACTCCCAGACGGCGATCTTATCCGCCAGCAGCTTGCGCACCTCGTCCGCAAAGTGATTCAAACCCTTACCTGTCTTGCAGTCGCAGGCAATCGCCCGCGCGCCTTGTCCGGCAAAATAGTTGATCCAACGGGAAGTGGCAGCACTGTCCGCGATGTCCGCCTTGTTGAGCAGCACAATTCTCGGGCGGTACGCTGTGATGGTGTCGATCTCAGGATTGCGGCTGCTCAGGGGAATGCGCGCGTCGATGATCTCCACCACGCCGTCCACCAGCTTGATGCTTTCTTCCATGCGGCGGCGGGTTTTGGTCATATGGCCGGGGTACCACTGGATATTCTGGGCGTTGGCGCTGTCAAAATCCCCCATCAGCTGACACCTCCGACGCGCTCAAACGGATAAATGCGGAAAATCGCCTTGCCCATGATATATTTTTCCTCCACCATGCCCAGGCCGGGGTCGCGGCTGTCAAAGGAATCGTTGCGGTTGTCGCCCATGACGAACACCTTTCCTTTTGGCACGGTCAAAGGATATTCCCACTCACCGGCGCGTTGGATATCCTGTTCGAGAATATATTTCTCATTGAGCACCACGCCGTCCACCGTCACGGTATCGTTTTCCGCGTCGATGGCAATGGTCTGCCCCTCCACCGCGATGACGCGCTTGATGAGCGGTTCGTTATCGTGGGAATTGGGCTGCGTGATGACTACAATATCGCCGTTTTGCGGGGTAAAGAAGATGCTGTTGAGCACAATTCTGTCCTTGGTGTAAAGCGTCGGCTGCATGGAGGGGCCGGAAACGCTCACCACACGGAACACAAAGGTAAAGAGAATGACCACAATGGCCAGCGCAAAGGCAATCGCTTCCAGCCATTCGTACACTTCCACCATGACGCCGCCGGACTGGGTTTCTTCTGTTCTGTCAATATTGTTCTCGCTCATGTCGAACCTCCGTAATCAAGATATTTTGAAAAATGATATCTTATTTATTATAATACTTTTTCCATCATATGGGAAGATGATTCGGAATATTTTTTCATCAAATTCAAAAAAATTTAAAAAGGGACACCGCCTGAAACCAACAGTGTCCCTTTTTCGGATGTGTGAAAATACGGAGCAAGAATAATTACTTCTTGATAAGCTCCTTGACCTTGGCCGCCTTACCCACGCGGTCACGCAGATAGTAGAGCTTGCTTCTTCTGATCTTACCGTGACGGACAACCTCAATGCGGTCGACTGCGGGAGCGTTCACGGGGAACACTCTCTCCACGCCAACGCCGTAGGATACACGGCGAACGGTGAAAGTCTCGGAAACGCCGCTGCCTCTGCGGGCGATAACGGTGCCTTCAAACATCTGAATTCTTTCTTTCTCGCCTTCACGGATTCTGACATACACCTTGACGGTGTCACCGATCTCAAACTGGAGCGGCTGCTCCTTGATGCTGTCTGCCGCGATGGACTTCAATGCTTCTGCTGCGTTCATAAAATAAAACCTCCTGAAAATTTCAGATATTCATACAGCGCAAGGCACTCAGAGGAATACCCGCTTTGTTTCATGCGTTCCCTACGCAACGGGAACCCATTTTACGCGGCACAACACGCCGCCAATCCCCAAACAGACGCCGCAAGAAGAACGGCAGCCTGCCGGAACGCGCCGCCGCTGACCACACCAGCGCCGACAACTTTGATATTATAACACACACATTCCGAAAATGCAAGTGTTTTTTTCATAAATTTCCCACTGTCTGTCATTTCTCCCAGCAGACCAGTGGAGGCCAACGCCAAACCGTCATTCTGCCGACTCGGGTTTATTGCCCTTGCCGCCTTTGCCGGACGACGGATTGTTCTTGCGGTTGTAATAAGGCTTGCCCTTGCCGTTCTTCCCACGGAAGTTGTTGTTTTTACGGCGCGGCGCTTCTTCTTCCTCATATGCCTCGAAGCGTTCGCCCTTGCCGCTGCGGCTGCTGTCCTTACGGTTATTCGGTCTGCGATTGCCCTGACCGCCGCGACGCTGACCGCCTGCGGAACCTCCGTCGCGGGATTCGCCGTCCCTTCGGGAGCCTTTGTTTCCCTTTGGTTTACGGGTGTGCTGTTCCTGCTCCGCTTCAACAGCGTCATCCGTTCTCTCAAATTCCTCGGCAAATGCCCATTCGTCCGCTTCGTCGGTCTTTTTAGAGGAACCGCCAAACAAATCCGTCAGCTCTTCTGTGGACATATTCCCCTGTCCGCCGCTCCATTTTTTCAGCTCGGTCATCTTAAAAGATTTGGGCGGCGCGTCGTTGCTGCCGTTCAAACGTACCTTGACCCGTCCCGCAACCAGCTCGCGGTCTACCACCACGCCCTCGCCTTCGGGAGTGGTGACGGTGGCGCCGATGGGCGGCATGACGCTCATCAATGCTTCATAGGTGTCCTGCTCGTGCTTCAGACAGCACATCAGCCGCCCGCAGGTACCCGAAATCTTGACGGGATTGAGCGAAAGTCCCTGTTCCTTTGCCATTTTGATGGACACCGACTGGAAATCGCCCATGAACTGCTTGCAGCAGAAAGGTCTGCCGCATACGCCCAAACCGCCCAGCATTTTGGCTTCGTCGCGCACGCCGATCTGCCGCAGTTCGATTCTTGCGCGGAACACGCTCGCCAGATCTTTGACCAGCTCGCGAAAATCCACACGTCCTTCGGCGGAGAAATTAAACACAATCTTGCTGTTGTCAAAGGTGTATTCCACCTCCAACAGGTTCATCTCCAGACCGTGCGCCTTGATCTTCTGGCTGCAAATGTCAAAAGCGCGCTTGGCCTTTTTCTTGTTCTCCGCTATGCGGTCAAGATCGGCCTGCGTCGCCTTGCGGATGATGGTCTTGATTTCACGGTTGAGTCCCGCGTCACTGATCTCACGGCGATCCATGACCATCTCGCCGCATTCCGTGCCGCGCACGGTTTCCACGACCACGTAACAGCCGACCTCCAGGTCTTCGTCATTCGGGCGGAAATAATAGATCTTGCCGCCCTTTTTAAATCTCACTCCAATTATCTCAGCCATACTGCCTCCGTTGTAAAATAATCGCCAGCCTTGTGTTGAAAAGCGGCATACTGATATTGATTTTGAGCATATCGCTCAGTTGGTTGATCTGATCCATGCACCCGATCAAATCATCGGGGGAAACCGTCGCGCCCAGCCGCAGCACTTCCTGCGACGGCGCATCAAGCGTTTCCTGTGCGCCGACAGCCACCATGAGCGCGCTTCTGAGCTGCTGCGACAGCATACGGCAGACGGCGCCGCCCAGCGCACGGTCTTTGCCAATCGCCGCGCACTCGGCCGCCAGCTTCAAGGCATTGTCCCCGCACATGGCCGCGAGAATGCCCCGTGTCAGCGCATCCGCCCTGTCACGCATTTCACCGCCGTCGCCGCCCAGAATACGCAGCGCTTCTCCCAGATTGCCGCCGCTGCTCACGCAGACCTCGCGCGCCCGCTGCTGGTCGAGCCCTTTGACCCGACCTGTCAAAAAGCGCACGCCCTCGTCGGGTTCCACCGGATGCAATGTGACGATTCTGCCGCGTGACCGTATGGTGGTGAGCAGGTTCATGGCGGAGCGGCAGGTCATGACAAACACCGCGTGAGGCGGCGCTTCCTCAAAGATTTTCAGAAACGCGTTCTGCGCCGCAGGCAGCATATTGTCGCAGTCCTCCAGCACAAACACCCGTTTTTCGGCTTCATTGGGAGCAATCATCGCCTCTTTGCGCATATCGCGCACCGCGTCGATGGAAATCGCGTTGATCTTGCCGCTGCCTGTGACAAACAGCAGATCAGGATGAATATTCTCCCGAATCTTGCGGCAGTGGGGACACGCCCCCGCCATCGGTTCCTCACAGGTACACATCGCCGCCCGCGCAATCAGCCGCGCAAAGGTGGATTTTCCCAAACCGTCCGCGCCCTCGATGATAAACGCGTGGGGCATACGGCGGCTTTCCGCCATGCTGCCCAATGCGGCGACCGCATCGGCGTTGCCGCAGAATTCCTTGGCGATATACGCCGCCGCACGGCTTGACGGAACGTCGCTCAGCATTTAATGAAGTTCTCCACGTCAAGCACAAAAATGGCCGCGCCGCCCACGGTGACTTCTACGGGAACGCTTTTGAAAAGGGTGAAGTCAAACTCGGTTTCGTCCCCGACCACCTGCTTTCTCTGGTGAGAATAGGTTCTGATGATTTCCAGCACCGTCTCCACCTTTTCGTCGTCGGTGCCGATGAGGAACGTGGTATTGCCCGCCTTGAGGAAGCCGCCCGTGGTGGACAGCTTGGTGGCCATAAAGCCCTGGGCGGTCAGATTATTGGCGACAGCGGCGCTGTCATCATTATTGACAATTGCAAGCAGCAGTTTCATATACAATAACCCCTTTAACGCATGGTAATGGTGATTTTGCGTATTATCTTATTTATTGTAACACATTTATGCGCTGAATTCCAGTGTTTAACAGAATTTTTACGCATTGCCCGTCAATTATTTCTCCCGGCATGACGATCGGCACACCCGGCGGACAGGGACACGCCGTTTCTGCCGCCGTCCGTCCCTCCGCCTGTGCGGTGGGAACCGACGCTTTTGCGCTTTCCAGCACCTCGCGCGGAGACGCGGCACACGTCGGCAGCCCATCCAATCGTCCCCACAAATCCGCCGTGTCAAGCGGTTGTCTGCATGGGAATGCGGTGATGGCGTTTCGCAACCGTTCCCAATCCCTTTCGGTGTTGAAAGGCGTAAGGATAAAAATCACGGCCGCGCGGTCGCTGTGTTCGCACTCCGCGCCGCATGCGCGGAAATATTCTGCCGCTTCTTCGCCATCAAAACCGACGGCCGCTGTCAGCAGCGTCAGGCGGGTCGGGTCGCAATCTCCCTCCGGCAGACCAAAGCCCGCCTGCCGCGCCAGTTGCCGCAGCGCCTCCGTTTTGCGGGCGGTTTCGCGGTAAGCGTCCATCCCTTCCGCCTGCATCCACGCCCGCGCGATATCCAGCGACGTCATCGTGAGATAGGAGGGACTGGTCGAGCCAAACAGTGCCATGACGGATTTGATGTGGGGAACGGCAGTCTCGTCATTGCAGTTGAGCCACGCGCCGCCCGTCAGCACAGGAAGGGTCTTATGTGCCGAACAGGCCGAAGCGGACGCGCCCAGCGTGATGGGGTGCTTGCCGAAAGCAATCAGGTGGGTGCCGTGGGCATTGTCCACCAGCAGCGGCACACCGTATTCCCGGCAGACCGCCGCTATACCGCCGATGTCGGACAGGCAGCCGTAATAATCGGGAGACGTTACATACACCGCTGCCGCCTTGGGCTGCTCCTCCAGCGCCGCGCGCACATCTTGGGGAACAATTCTGCCCGGCAGTCCCTCACCCGCGTCCTGCCGATGGAGCAGCCAGCGCGGGCGCAGATCCAGCAGCATGGCGGTATGGATGGCGCTGCGATGAAGATTGCGCGAGAAGATCACCGTATCTCCCGGCTTGGCAAACGCCGCCAGCATCCCCTGAATCGCCAGCGTGCAGCCTCCTGCCGAAACCGCCGTGTATTTCGCGCCAAAGAGCGAAGCCGCCCTGACTTCGGACGCACGGATGATGCCGTCACATTCAAACAGCGAGTCCGTTTCGGGCAGCTCGGTCAGATCGAGTGACAGATCGAGCGGCAGCACGGAAGCATTTCCCTTATGTCCCGGCGTATGAAAGGAGGACATTCCCTTGTCCGCGTAGCGGCACAGCGCGGTGTAAAGCGGCGCGTCGGCATAAAAATCATGACTCGTCATGCCCATCCTCCGTCAAATCGGTATCCGGCTCAAAGGAAGAAGTCATTTCTACAGGGGATTTCTCCGATGCATCGGACACATCCTCCGCAAAAGAATCCTCGTGCGTATGCACAATGGTCACTGCCTGCGGCGGGTTGATATGGCAGCGTCGGCGCAATCCCACCACAAAGCGGCGGAAACGGCGATTTTTTCCCCGTTCCGTGTCATAGGCATAAAACAGCGCATACACCGCAAAAGCCAGACAAGTGGAAACGGTCGCCGCCGTTCCCAGTTTCAGCATAGGCGTTTCAAATTCAAAGCGGATGTCGGAATGCCCCGCACCGCATTTGACCGCCATAAAGCCGACATTGACTTTCTCTACCAGCGCTTCTTCGCCGTTGACATAAGCACGCCATCCCTCCTGATAAGGAATGCTGAAAAACACCAGATTTTCCCTGTCCATATCAATGCACGCGGAAAAGCCCTTGCGGTCGGTGGAAAAATCATAGCAGCAAATATCGGCACGGTCGGCGCAGTCCATTCTGTATCCCTTTTCATCAAATTGGGTCTTTTCGCTGGGCAGCGGCTCCAGAACACCGTCATACCGCGCAATCTGTTCATCGCTCATCACCAGCGCGCGCAGCATCAGATTGGCACGCTCTGATTCCGTAAACGACGACTCATATTCTTTTTCCGAGATATAATAATCATAGGTAAAACCGTAGGGAATATAGCAATCGTTCTGCCAGATATCATAACCGCTTTCGGTTTTGAGATATGACCATCCCGGCATTTTGGTTTCTTTCTGTTGACCGTCAATCACAGTCACCTTGCCGAAATCCGCATCCTCCGCATTTTCAAAGAGATACTTCACACTGAGCAGTGAGCGGATCGCGTACCGATCCGTGCCGGGTCGGCTCCCCACGCCGCGCTGCACGCCGACAGACTGATAAAAATCAATCACCGACGGCGGCACGATGGAATGAAAGGCCTGAATGCAGGAGCTGTCCCAGAACATCCCCATATTATCCATGTCGCTGTAAAAATCCACCCTGTATTTGGCGTTGTGGAGGTCATCGAGTTCGATATCTTTGGCGCGGCTCAGCGCATAAGGAATGACATATTCGCGGCTGTCATAGGAAAGCGTTTTGCCCTGTCCGATAAAAATAAACGTCGTGGATGTGTAAAGCAAAAGAATACCCGACATAGCCACCGAATACACCGCGCGGCGTTTGCCGCGGCGCAGCAGATTGACAACCAGTCCGGTCATCATCAGCGCCATCATCGCCAGCGCCACATAGATCCAGAAACGGTCGGGGTAATCCATCAGACCGAATTCCGCCGCCGTTCCGGTTTCCGCATCAGCTTTGGTTTTCATCACACACCCAATCGACAGCGCAATGGCCAGTGTAATACCGGTAGACCATCGGAGCGCCCTGTCCCAATCGACATCCTGATTTCCCAGCGCCATGACGGTGGCCAGCGCGTTCATCAGTGTAAACATAAACAACCAACGCGCGTAATAGGTGGCGCTGCCCAACTGAAAGAGCGAATTGAGCAGGGGAATGTACGCCATAAAGAAACAGATGATAATCATACGGCGCAGCCAATGCCCCTTGCGGCTTTGCAGCCACGCGATCACGCCCGTCATGCCGAACAGCGGCAGATAAGCCGCCAATGATCCCCATTTGGTGTTGGAGTCGGGGGTAAAATTGGGGCGCGCGGGCAAATCGGGCGGGAAGAAAAACGCCTCTAAAATATTCAGATACCGCTGTGAATTGGCGTAAACCAGCGCGTTCCAGCCATAGAGCTTCTCCTCGGCACGGGGATTCTGCGCCACCTCCCACACGGACGGCAGCACCATAAAGCCAGCCATGCCAAAGCCCAGCACCGCTTCAAAGGCGGCCGTGCCGAACTTGCGGGGCGTGAGCTGCCATTCGGGACACATCAGAAGCCGCACAAAGAAGTAGATAATGACAAAAACAACCTCCGCGACAAAGAAGTAATAATTCACCAGCGCATTGATCGCGACCGTCACGGCAAACCAGCCCTTGCGGTCATTAATCATCAGTTCTTCCAGCGCCACCAGCATGAGCGGGAAAAACACCATCGGCTCGTGAAAATGGTTGAAGAACATATTAAAAATGGAAAAACCCGAAAACGCGTACATCAGACCGCCCAGCACCGCGTAATTGTCATAACGGGTAAAGCGGCGGATATAGGCATAGCCCGACACCGCGCAGCAGCCGATTTTCAATGCCAGCAGCGGCCCGATGGTATAAGGCACCGCCGCCGACGGCAGCAGCAGCGTCAGCCAGAAAAAGGGCGAGCCGAGATTGTAAAAGCTGTAGGAGCCGATCAGATTCACGCCGAGGTCGGTCTTGAAATCCCAGCCGATCTCTCCTTTGTGAATCGCGTCGTGAACGTGCATATAAAAGGGATATTGCTGCACATTGAAATCGCCATACATCAGGAAATATCCCTTATCATAGACAAGAAACGGCAGCATGACCGCCAAAGCCGTCAGAAATCCTACCGCCAGCACATACCCATATCGGCCGCCGCCACACACAAAGGGCGAACCGGAAAGCCGCCCGAAAAAACGCGGCGTTTTATTCTTCGTTTCCAAGTTCCGTCTCTCCTCTCCATTCATCCGCTGTTTCTCTCCGCCTTCTGTAATCAACCAGCAGCTCTTTCATACGCCGCAGAAACGGCTGCAAAGGCCGTCTGTCCCAGACATAGCGCAGCACAAACACCGTTGCTGCCAACAACAGGCAGACATTAACGGCGGCATTGACCCGCCCTATCGTGGCATTATATTTCAGCCACGCCACACCGTTTTCCTGGACGGCGGCCATATCGCTTTCCAGCATTTGTTTCATGGAACGCATAGGCGTATGGTAATATCCCCACCAGTCGCTGTTCTCTTTGACACTCGCAAGAATGCGGAATTGATTGACGGAAATGACAAGAATATGGAGCGACAGCAGCGTCAGCATACGGCGATCCGCCAGTTCCATAAACGCGCCTGCTAAAAGGATCAGAACCATAATCTGATAGCGTTCGTGCTGGCGACAGGTCAGCATAAAAATACCGTTGATGAAGAAATAGGCAGTAAGCCAATGGGAGCAGCGCCGGCCAAGCAGATAAATGACCACTACCGACAGCATCAGCACCACTAAAAACAATTTTCCCATCAGTTCATAGCTAAGCCCGTGAAAGAAAGACAAATTGTCTTTCTTTCCGTTCAGGTTCAGTAGCATATACAGATTATCGGCATTGAGCGTGACATAGGGATATTTTTTGAGTCCCTCCCGGTAGACCGTCAAGGGCCGGAAGAATTTTTCCCATCCGCTTTGCGCCTCGTTCCCCAAAGAAAACAGAGAGCCGACCATAAATGGCAGATAGATCACCGTGAAAGTAAGCAGCACCGACAAAACAAACCGCACGAATTTCATGATATTCGTCCTATTAAGGCTGCTTCGTTTGAATTTTTTCACATTAATACCATCAAAGCAAATATCCAATATTTCCATTCCCACAATCGGCGTGAGATACAGTCCCTGTAGTTTGGTGGAACACATCAGCGCAAACAGCACGCCTGACGCGACAATGCGCCTCTCCGTCAGCGAAAGAAACAGCAGCGCAGCGGCCAACATCAGCACACAGTCGGTCTGCCCCCAGAATGCGCAGTTGATGATCGTTGCGGGATTGATCGCCCACAGGGCAGCGCCCGAAAATCCGATCAACTGCGAACGCTTGCTTCCCAGCCGATACAGCACCACGCAATTCAGGCTGTCCAGCAAACAGGGAAAAAACTTCAGCACCAGCATTCTCATCGGCGGATATCCTCCGATGTCCGTTTTCAGAATCAGGCTGCCGACGATATGCAGCGGATAAAGATAGAGCGGCGGATAATCCAGGCTGGAAACATAGGAATAGGCTTTATAAAATCCGAACAGTTGCTCCCTGCTCAACTGCGCCAGTTGCACGCCCCACATAATATTCCATTCCGTGTCAAAGGAATGGATATAGGAACCCGCTATCAGCAATCGGACAATCAAAGCGAACAGAAAAACCCGAAACACAAACCTTTTCCACGGAAAGTTGTGCATTCCCACAATGTAATCCGTATCCGCGTCGGGCATTAATTTTCTCGCTACATCCTGCCAGTTTTTCAAAACACGCACTTCCCCGCTTTTTTTCTTACCGTGATATAATCATAGCACAATCTCCCTTTCAATGCAACCGTCCCGCCACGCTTCTGTCTAAAAAAAATTGTTTTTATGCAATAAGTTTGTCAGATCAAATATTTACATTTTGAGAGCCGGTGTGTATAATAGAAAAATATTAAAAAAGGCTTCTCCTTTAATTCATTCGCAGAAAGGAACCGTACCTATGACGTTTGAAGAAATTTACACCACCATAAAAAACTATTTCAAGGACAAGGATTTCAGCGGCTTCGGCGCGGGAACCTATTCCTATGAATTTGATATCACCGGCGAGGGCGAGGGCAAATTTTACATTGAAGTAAACGACGGCGCGCTGGATATGCAGCCCTTCGACTACAAAAACAGCCTGTGCGCCTTTGAGGTAAGCTCCGGCAGCCTCTGCTCTATCATCGAACGCCGGATGTCCCCCACTGCCGCCTATTCCACAGGGCGGCTCCTCATCAAAGGGGACGTTTCCGCCGCATTCCGTTTGGCCGATACGCTCGAACTTGCTTTATGATTTATTGCATTGCGTTTTCTCCCAAAAAACACGCCGACCATTGCCACGATTGTTTATCGCTTTGGTCGGCGTGTTTTAGGTTTGTTCTGTCATTTCATATTTCATAGCCGATGACTTTTACCACCTTTCCCTCGTACACATATACCTGCATCGCGGTGCCTTCCAGCATATCGGCGGTGTATGCATCGGAACTCTCAAAATCAAATTCAAACTGTCCGAAAAATGCATCTTCGCCGGTGGGCGAATAGGAGGCGGCTATTTGTCCGTAGGAATAGTCGATGGCATAAATCCTCAATCCGTGAAAGATTTTTTCATCCTCTCTGTCCTGAAATTCCTCCCCCTTGAACCAAGGGATAAATTGTTCCCGGATGACGGTTTCGATTCCCTCGTTTTGCAGAGCTTCAAAATCCTGCGCGATATGTTGCAGACTCTCTTCCCTGTGAAAGGTGATTTCAATGTCAATCCCTTGGTATTGGAACCCGGAAGGACAGGACGGGGGCATTTCGTTTTTTTGCTTTCTTTTCCGGAACCAATGCAATAAGGACATGGTTTTTCTCTCCTTCCGTTACCAATGATCGACGTCACTTTTCCGCATCGGCTCCATTTTCACCAACGAATACGACTCGGTTTCATATTCGCACAGTTGATATCGGTAATCCCCGTCGGCATATTTCTGGACAGGGACATACAGAGCTGTTCCGTCCGCCGAATACGTCGGGTACACATCTATCGCCTCATACGAGCGAGGGAGCGTTATTCTTTGAACCGGCAGGAAATCGCTCAATGTAATAATATAAAAATGCTTGCCGTTTTCCAGCACACACAACTTTGTCTCATCGGGACTGACGTCTCCCGTGTAGAGATAGTGGTATCCCTTGCGATGCAGCACCACATGATTGGTATCTTTCAGCGTTATGAGAATACTGCCGCCCGTGATCTGAACGACATAGTTCTCTGTCGTGACGGTACAGAATGCCTTACCGCCAAAAGCAAGCATCCTTTTCCATTTTCCTGTTTTTAATATCCGCGTGTGATCTGACAAATCCATATCCCCGCTCTTATTTCGTGCCAAAGATTCTGTCGCCGGCATCTCCCAGACCCGGCACGATATAGGCGTCCTCGTTGAGGTGATCGTCGAGGCATCCCACATAGATGTCAATATCGGGGTGAGCGGTTTGCAGCGCCTTCAATCCTTCGGGCGCCGCGATCACGCACATGAACTTGATATTTTTGCAGCCCTTGGCCTTGATGAAATCCACTGCCTGTATCGCGGAACCGCCTGTCGCAAGCATCGGATCGGGCAGGACTGCCAGCCGTTCGTCGATGTTTTCGGGCAGCTTGCAGTAATAGGCATGCGGTTCATGGGTCACTTCATCACGGGCCAGTCCGATATGTCCCACTTTGGCGGAAGGAACAAGTGACAAAATCCCGTTGACCATGCCAAGACCCGCGCGCAGAATCGGCACCACAGCGAGCTTCTTTCCGGTAAGCATCGGCTGCTGTGACACAGTGATCGGACTTTTGACCGTCACGGGTTCGGTGGGCAGATCGCGAAGGGCTTCATATCCCATCAGCATGGCGATTTCCTCCACAAGAATGCGGAAATCCCTTGTCCCCGTGCGTTCGTCGCGCAGAAGCGAAATCTTGTGCTTAATCAGCGGGTGATCCATAATCATAACGGTTGCCATAGTATTTTTTCCTCTCTTTCGTTGCATTTATTTTTCTGAAATTGCTGCGTCGGTCGTCTTCGATTCCCGTGGGCGGTTATTGTCCCCGGTTCAACGGACAAGCAGGCGTGTGCCTTCCTCCTTATTCTCCATAAACTGCTGCAAATCGTAGTATATCGGATTTTCCGCCCGAAGAGCAATGTCCTTGTCTTCCGCAATGAATCTGAATTCCATTTCTTCGGGAATGGAAGAATAGGTTTTGACAGCCGCCGCCGCTTCCGGTGTTTTCATGCAGTAAATGGCAAGCAGTTGGCAATTGATGCCGTCATCGAGGCAAGCATTGGCCACTTTAAAATAGGTATCGGTCATCCATTCTTCATCGTGTATCTCGCTGAGAATCAGGTGAATCTCAAAATTATTATGCAGGAGATAATCCGCCAGCGTCGTATTCCTGTCATACGAGTGATTGGCGAAATGATTGTAGCAAGAATCATTCACCACCAGCTTGGCCTCCGGCAAAGCACGGTTTGCTACGTTCCGAATCCGGGCAAGCACTTCCTCTTCGTACTTTACAAAGATATAGTCGCATTGCACATTGTTGTTGTCGTCAAATTGAAACACATGGACGGTTTTCCCGTTCAGCTCGTCGCATTTAGCGGTTACGTCGCAGTTGACGCCTCCGGGCAAGGGATTTTTCTTCACAACCGTCAGATGGATTCCGTACAGTTCCTCCATGCTCCGCACGGCCGCGTCAACCTTGTCCGGGTAGTTTCCGGCTGTGAAACCGCAGCATCCGAGCGTCAGACAAAGTATGACCACCGACAGCAGCAGTGACAACTGCTTTTTCCGGAATACACGATGTTTTTTCATAATGCTACACCCCACAAAAAAAGATAAATGGCTGCTTATAAATGGATTGTACCATACCCATCTCAAAAAGTCAACGCGAACACAATTGTACTTTCCTGTTGTTTGTCTATTACAGGAAATCCTTCACCATTTGCAAGACTTTTGTTCTCTTTCAATCATAATCACATCAAATGCATCGTCGCTTTGATACTTTCGATTGGTTTCAATCGCTTCGTCCAGGCTCACAAACCGAAGGACAAATTCCGCTTCCTGCTCATAGTCATCGAGCTGCTGCTGTGTCACCCGGTCTTCGGTTTCGCAGAAATAATAAAAATTCTCCTGCTCAAAAATCGTATCGGGCGCATAATTGCTTTTCTGGCGGCGCAAGACGCTGCCAAACGGCGTAATACTGCCGGGAATCACCTGCAAGCCGACTTCCTCTCTGACTTCCCTGATCAAAGCCTGCTCTTTCTCCTCGTTGTCCTTTATTCCGCCGCCCGGAAATTTATAATAGTGTTCCTTCCGGCTATAGACAAGGGCTATTTTATCCTTTTTCATGATAATCCCTCTGGCAGACGGTCTGCGGGAAACACGATCTCCTTCTTCATAATCCTTCAAGTCAATGGCAAATAACTGTTTCATAACGACTCCCTTTTTAATACTCATTTTCGGCTAAAATCAGACATTCTTTCAACCGAAAATCAGTATAAAAATCATATCTATTCACATAACCAACATTTTTCCTGTTTATTTTACCATACCCCTCCGCCAAAGTCAATCCGATCATAACAACAGAGGCCTATCGACGTTTCTTCCGCCGATAGGCCTCTGTTTATTACGATAAGAAGCACTTCCGCACAGTCAATTTCGTTCTTGGAAATCAACCTCATCGGAAACACATCTTTAAAATGGATAAGGGAATTGACAAGGTATTTTACGAGAAATTACTTCTTGTCAGCGATAGCTGCCTGTGCGGCTGCCAGTCTTGCGATCGGCACGCGGAACGGCGAGCAGGAAACATAGTCAAGGCCAATCTTGTGGCAGAACTCAACGGACGAAGGATCGCCGCCGTGCTCGCCGCAGATACCGACATGGAGCTTGTTGTTGACAGGCTTGCCGAGTTTGATGGCCATTTCCATCAGCTTGCCCACACCGATCTGGTCGAGCTTAGCAAACGGATCGTTCTCGAAGATCTTGGCATCGTAGTAAGCGCCGAGGAACTTGCCTGCGTCGTCACGGGAGAAGCCAAAGGTCATCTGGGTAAGGTCGTTGGTACCGAAGCAGAAGAAGTCAGCTTCCTTCGCGATGTCATCAGCGGTGAGAGCTGCTCTCGGAATCTCGATCATGGTACCGACTTCGTACTTGAGGTTCACGCCGGCCGCAGCGATTTCAGCGTCAGCAGTCTCGACAACGAACTTCTTGACGAACTTGAGCTCCTTGACTTCGCCAACCAGCGGAATCATGATTTCAGGCTCAACATTCCAGTCAGGATGCTTCTTCTGGACGTTGATCGCAGCGCGGATGACGGCCTTGGTCTGCATCTTTGCGATTTCGGGATAGGTGACAGCCAGACGGCAGCCGCGGTGACCCATCATCGGGTTGAACTCATGGAGGGAAGCAATGATGTTCTTGATATCCTCAACGGTCTTGCCTTGGGTCTTTGCGAGGGCTTCGATGTCGGCTTCCTCGGTGGGAACGAACTCATGGAGAGGCGGATCCAGGAAACGGATGGTAACAGGATTGCCTTCGAGAGCCTCGTACAGCTCTTCGAAGTCGCTCTGCTGCATGGGAAGAATCTTCGCCAGAGCAGCTTCTCTCTCTTCGAGCGTGCTGGAGCAGATCATCTCGCGGAATGCGTCGATTCTGCCATCGCCGAAGAACATATGCTCGGTGCGGCAGAGGCCGATGCCTTCTGCGCCAAGCTCGCGGGCTTTCTTCGCGTCTGCGGGTGTATCAGCGTTGGTTCTGACCTTCAGGGTTCTATACTTGTCAGCCCAAGCCATAACTCTGCCGAACTCGCCGGCGATCTGCGCGTCAACGGTCGGGATGATGCCGTCATAGATGTTACCGGTGGAACCGTCGATGGAGATGTAGTCACCCTCATTGAAGGTCTTGCCAGCCAGTGTGAACTTCTTGTTCTCTTCGTCCATTGCGATCTCGGAGCAGCCGGATACGCAGCAGGTGCCCATGCCGCGGGCCACAACGGCCGCGTGAGAGGTCATACCGCCGCGAACGGTGAGGATACCCTGAGAAGCCTTCATACCGGTGATGTCTTCCGGAGAGGTTTCGAGTCTGACGAGAACAACCTTCTCGCCCTTTTCTTTCCAGGCAACAGCGTCCTCAGCGGTGAAGACGATCTTGCCGCAGGCAGCGCCGGGGGAAGCGCCGAGGCCCTTGCCCATAGGAGTGGCAGCCTTGAGTGCCTTTGCGTCAAACTGGGGATGGAGCAGGGTATCGAGGTTGCGGGGATCGATCATTGCGACCGCTTCCTGCTCGGTTCTCATACCCTCGTCAACGAGGTCGCAGGCGATCTTGAGAGCAGCCTGAGCGGTTCTCTTGCCGTTTCTGGTCTGGAGCATGTAGAGCTTGCCGTGCTCGACGGTGAACTCCATGTCCTGCATGTCTCTGT
>CAMHAV010000006.1 GCA_946182865.1 uncultured Clostridia bacterium | reverse complement strand
GCTCAAAAAAGAGGGTATTCTCTAATTTCCGTTTGCAGGAAATCAGGAAGCTCTACTTATCCCACGGCAGTCCGCCTCTCGTCGGATTGCCGTATCGTTTGCCCCAGGAGGTATTTCAGTTATGAAAGAATTGCTTGAAGTGATCGCACGCGGTTTGGTGCAGAATCCCGACGGCGTGAGAGTAGAAGAGAGCGAGCCGGCAGAAGACGGCACCGTAACCTTCACCCTTTATGTTGACGAGGACGATAAAGGACGCGTTATCGGCAAGCAGGGCAGAATCGCCAAGTCGATCCGCACTGTGATGCGCGCCGCCGCCACTCGCGAGAACAAGAAGGTCATGGTGGAGATCGACTGATCTTTGCCGTGGATTTCAAACAATTTGCAGCCAATCAAAAGCGCAGCGGGCAGCCGTATCCCTACGACTGGTCGGTGCGTTTTTTATCATAGATAAGCAGGCAATTGTAAAAAAGAACGGAGGAAGTACTCATGCAGAAACAATTCTTGGAAACCGGAAAAATTACAGGTACGCATGGCCTGAAAGGGGAAGTGCGGGTGCAGCCGTGGGCGGATTCGCCGGAATTCCTCAGCGAATTTGACGAGCTGTATCTCGACAAGGGTGCTAAAAAAATCGAGATCACCGCGTCGCGCGTTCACAAACATATGCTGATTATGAAAATCAAAGGCGTGGACTGTGTGGAGGACGCGGAAAAGCTGCGCAACAAGGTGCTTTATATGAACCGCGACGATGTGGAGCTGGAGGACGGCGCGTATTTTATACAGGATCTGCTGGGACTGGACGTGATCGACGGCGACAGCGGCGAGACACTTGGGCTGCTGGACGATGTGAGCGAGACGGGCGCGAATGACGTGTACCATGTCAAAATCCCCGACGGTCGGGTGGTGCTGATTCCCGTGATTCCCGATGTGGTGAAAGACATCGACCTCGAAAAGGGAGAAATCCGCATTTTCAAAATGAAAGGTCTGTTTGACGAATGAGAATTGACATCATGACGCTTTTTCCCGAAATGTGCGAGCGGGTGCTGGACGAAAGCATTATCGGTCGCGCGCGCCGCAGCGGTATCATCGAGGTCAACTGCCACAATATCCGCGATTACACCGCCGACAAGCACCGTCATGTGGACGATATGCCCTACGGCGGGGGACAGGGGATGCTGATGAAGCCGGAGCCGATTGCCGCCTGCTTTGAGGCGATTGCGTCGCAGTGCCCGCAGCGTCCGGTGTTTATTTATATGTCGCCCAAGGGGAGGGTATTTAACCAGAGCATCGCGCGAAGCCTGATGCAGTGCGGGAATATCTGCCTGTTGTGCGGCCATTATGAGGGCGTCGACCAGCGGCTTATTGACAGCATGATCGACATGGAACTGTCGGTAGGGGATTATGTGCTGACGGGCGGGGAGCTGCCCGCGCTGATCGTGACCGACGCGGTTTGCCGCATGGTGCCGAGGGTACTGGCGGAGGACGCATGCTTTGAGGACGAGAGCCATTATGACGGGCTGCTGGAGCATCCGCAGTACACCCGCCCGCCCGTGTGGAACGGCATGCGCGTGCCGGAAGAACTGCTGTCGGGACACCACGCCAAAATCGCGCAGTGGAAACGGGAGCAATCGCTGCGGCAGACGGCCCGTTACCGTCCTGATCTGCTGGAAAAAGCAGATCTGACCCAAAAGGAATTAGATTTATTAAAAAATGAACATCTTCTTTGACGGAAAACAATTGTATCAAATTTGGTCGGATAGTGTTAGTTAAGGCAGGAAAAAGATGATTGTGAATAATTGTGATATCATCATCATATTTTATCATGAAATGAAAAAAAACTGTGAATTTTAGTGCAAATTACAGTTTTGTAATATCTATTGTTTTTGAGAAAAACATGTGATGAAAAAATGTAGATTTTTCATATCAAGTAAAAATGTGACATAAATAACTGTTGAAAATGCACCAATTAAAGGCGTTGAAAACTTACATTTTACTCAGTTTCTTTTGACAAATGGTGATTATGTACAACTCAGGGACAGATTAGAGGGGCGATTCTTGTTTATCGAGACAAAGTTTTGCATAGGTTGTTGACGAATGCAAAAATTGTGGTATAATATCAGTATCAATTTGAAGTTGACGAAACGGCACGTGTTCGTTGAATTCGCAGCATGGTGTTTTTGCCACCTCAATTTGTTTACATGATTTTTCAATATCCTTTTGGGAGGTTTTTTCAATGTACGTTGATGAAGTAACAGTTCAGAACCAGGTGGGCCTGCATGCACGTCCCGCTACATTCTTCATTCAGAAGGCAAACGAATTCAAGAGCACAATCTGGGTTGAGAGGGAAGAAAGACGCGTAAACGCCAAGTCCCTTCTCGGTGTCCTTTCTCTGGGCATTGTCGGCGGTATGTCCATCAAGATCATCGCTGACGGTCCCGATGAGAACAGCGCGGTAGACGGTCTGGTCAAGCTGGTCAAGTCCGGCTTTGCCGAGTAATAAGGCACAAAGAAAAGCGAATTTTTTCGGGTGCGGTATTTTTGATTGCCGTAACACCATGCCGACGGCGACTCCTGATGTGGGCAAATAAGGGGTTGGTCGAAGGTGTGGGGCATGGGAAAGACTGCCAAGGGAAGCAAGGCATATCTGACTTAAGGAAATGATCTTGCTATTCGTCACGGGAATTTCGGCTGTCGATCAGTGAACGGAAGAGCGAATCCGTACAGTGATTGGTGCCGGGGTTCCTTTTTTCTTTTTTTTTGAATGATTATGTGATGGAATCTGGGGGGAAGAAATGTGGCTGCACTGAAAAAAAATGAAATCATAGAGGCGGAAATCGAAGGAATGACCGCAGAGGGCAGCGGCGTGGCGCGGGTGAATGATATGGTGGTGTTCGTTCCCCATGCTGCGCCGGGTGATCGGCTGCGGCTGGTGATTATCAAGGTTTCCAAAAGCTATGCCGTCGGTAAGATACAGGAGATTCTGCGTCCGGGTGAGGGAAGAATTGTGCCGGACTGTGCCTCCTATCCGAGCTGCGGCGGCTGCACGTTCCGCCATCTTGACTACGCGGAGGAATGCCGCATCAAGCGCCAGAGGGTCAATGACGCTATGAAACGCATCGGCGGCATCGCCATTGAGGCGGAGGATTTTATCGCCGCCGCGAAGCCCGACCGCTACCGCAACAAGGCGCAGCTTCCCTGCGGTGTGTCGGACGGACAGGCGGTTTTCGGCTTTTATGCCGAACGCAGCCACCGTATTATTCCTTTTACGGATTGCAGGCTGCAACCGCCGGTTTTCGGTGAGATCGCGCGGGTGACGGCGGGTTTTTTGAACGATACTCCCAATGAAATCTATGATGAACAAACGGGCAAGGGTCGTTTCCGTCATCTGTACATCCGGCAGGGGTTTGCCACGGGAGAGATCATGGTCTGCGCGGTGGTCAACGCCAACGGGCTGGTGCAGGAGGATGAATTTGTCAGAAGAATCCGAGCCGTTTCTCCTGACATCAGAAGCATTGTCATCAATGCCAACCGCGAGCGCACCAATGTGATTTTAGGCAAAAAATGCCGCACCGCATGGGGACAGGATACCATCCGGGATATGCTGTGCGGGGTGACATATGAGATTTCGCCGCTGTCGTTTTACCAAGTGAATCGCGCGCAGGCAGAACAGCTTTATGAGCGCGGCAGGGACTATGCGGGGCTGAACGGTCATCAGGTGTTGTTTGACATCTACTGCGGAACAGGAACAATCGGTCTGAGCATGGCGCGGGGAGCCAAAGCGCTTTACGGTATAGAAATTGTCCCCGACGCGGTAGAAAATGCCCGCCGCAACGCCGCCGCCAACGGAATAAACAACGCGGAGTTTCTTTGCGCGGACGCGGCGGAAGGCACACGGCAGCTCAAGGAACGCGGCATTACGCCCGATGTTGTCGTGATTGACCCGCCGCGCAAGGGCTGTTCGCCGGAGGTGGTGGCGCTGATTGACGAACTGTCTCCCGAGAGAGTGGTCTATATCTCCTGCGACCCGGCGACGCTGGCGAGAGACGCGGCGCGCTTCAAAGAACGGGGCTGGCAGGTGGAGCGCCTTACTGCGGTGGATATGTTCCCCCGCACCGCGAATGTGGAATGCGTGGCGCTGATAACCCGCTGAAAATCCAGACAACATTCCATACCGGAGGAAGTACCATGAAAAAACGCATCGCCTTGCTTGTGGCTCTTGCTGCGATAGTGGCACTGAATGTAATATTATTTGTAAAATACGGATTAAGAAACGGTAAAAGTGAAGTCCGCACTTCCGGTTTAAGCGCAAGTTCATCAGACACGGACATGTCCGTATTTATGCCGCTGCTTTATTCACCTATGCAAACAATAGCAGTAGAGGCCGGAACGGATGACAACGGCGCGTTGTCTTACACTGTCAGGGATGACGGCGGTCTGACACTGATCAAAAAATCCTCTATCGGCATGTGTACAGAGGAATGTGATTTTTCTAACGGACTTACGTTTGTCAGCCAGACTCCTGTCAGAATTGTGGATGAAACTTACACCAACATTTCGGGCAAAAGGAGTACCGACCGCAATTATTACAGCGAAACCGTGATGACATTTGAAAAAGGCGGGTTCTTCTTTGACGTTTATTTCCGGGCCTATGAGGACGGATTCGCCTATCGCTTCGGCATAAGAGCCAAGGAGGCATCGCAAACAAGTCTTACTGTAGTAGGGGAGACAGGCAATTTTTCCCTGCCCGACAAGTCGCAGATCACCGCCCAGCTGATTGATGACGTTGACCAAACATTCTGTTATGAAGAAGCGTTTTCGACCGCTTCCGTGGAGGCCCTCTCTCAATACAGCTCGCAATACATATGCTTTCCGGCCTTGGTCGCCGTAGCGGATGAAGGCGGGAAACAGACGGGGCAATATCTGCTTCTTTCCGAGGCAGACCTTGTGGTCAGCGGGTATTACGGTTCGGTGCTGGATGTGCAGGGTGACAATCTGTTCGGTCTGCATCCGGCTCCTAAAGCAAGCCGACAGCCTGTCACCGTCAACGTCGATTTTCTGTCCCCTTGGAGATTCGGCATTTACGGCGAACCGGGCGACTTGGTGATGAGCGATATGGCAGAAAATCTCGCGACGCAGCCGCAGGGCGATTTCTCTTGGGTGAAACCGGGCGTTACCGGGTGGACGTGGCTCTGGGTGAGGAATCAAGGGCAGAGAGACCCCGCTGTTATCAGGGATTATATCAAATTAGCTTCTGAAATGGGCTGGAAGTATCTGACGCTTGATGAAGGCTGGCAGCCTGATTGCAGTGAGCCGGGCAAGGTATATCACGGGTATTTCAACTGGTTTGACGATATCGTCAAATACGCCGACAGCAAAGGCGTGGGTCTGATCGTATGGGTAAAATACATGGATATTGACACCCACGAAGAACGTGAAACCGTGCTGCGGGATTTTGCCTCCAGGGGTATCAAGGGAATCAAGGCGGATTTCTTTGACAGTGAGGATCAGGTTACAATCCGCGATATGAATGAAATATACCGGATATGCGCGGAGTGTCATCTGCTTGTCAATTGCCACGGAGCCGGAAAACCGACAGGCGAACGCCGCACCTATCCGAATGTGATCAACCGCGAGGCCGTAAGGGGAGAGGAATTTTATTTAAAGCATTTTGTCAATGAGTCTGTCATCTGGGCATTTACAAGGAATGTCGTCGGGCCTATGGATATAACGCCAAGGGTGTATCCTTATGGAAGTGGCAATACATTCGGTATGAAGCTGGCGTCCTGTGTGGTGTTGGAAGCAGGAATCCCCTGCATGGCGGGAAATGCTTCGCAATACCGATATTTTAACGCGGCGTCTTTTTATCAAAATCTTCCGGCGACATGGGATGACACTGTTTTTATAGACGGGGTCGTCGGTGATTATGTCACGATCGCCAGAAGGTCGGGAAAGGACTGGTATGCCGCATCCGTCACCGAAGAAGCCAAAACGGGGATAAGCATGCCCCTTTCCTTTCTTGGAGACGGTGAATATGAGGCTGTCATTTACAGCGACAGCACCCCGACTAAGCTGAATATCACTACTCAGACCGTTACTGCCAGCGATGTGCTGAGATATGATATGCTGAAAAAATCGGGATATGTCGTGAAATTTACCAAAAAGGCTTCATGATCTGTTGCCATCCAAGCAAATAACCAGTGGCCGCTATCATCGACTGCCGTTTTTGAAGAAAAGAGAAAGGAAGGTTCCATCGGATGAAACAGTGCTTGCTGGTGCATGAGTATGGCCATACCATTCAATCGTTGATTCTGGGGCCGCTGTATCTGCCGCTGATGGCCATTCCGTCGGCCGTATGGGGCTTTCTGCCGTATTTTCGGCACAAGAGGGACGCGGGTGCGGCGTATTCCGATTTCTTTACCGAGAACTGGGCCAACCGTCTGGGCGAATGGGTGACAGGCGAAAGGTCACTGCAGGGCGCTCAGATATAAGGAGCAAATGAACAACTCTCCCCACCGCAGCGTCGTTTATGGCGCCTTCGGCGGGGAGAGTTGTTATGATTGCCTATGCAGTTTACGCACCTTGCGCACCACACGGTAAGCCAGACGAATGAGAAAAACGGAGGGAAGGCGGTTGAGCCGGTTCAGGTGGCTTTTGAGCCTTTCGATTTCTTTGTTTTTTTTCTCCAATTCCTTTTTGGCTTTGCGAAGCTGCTTCAGCTCGCTTTCCTGCTCGCGCAGTTCCTTGAATCGCAGAAGATACTGCCGTTCCCCTTTGTTGAGCTTGAAGCGCAGGTTGTCGCTGTCTTCTTCTTCCGAAACGGTCATGCCGCCAAGCTCCCGTGTGACAGCCGCAAAATCAAAGATGTCGTTTTCGGCGGCCTCTGTCGGCAGCAGCGAACGCATGACGCGGTACAAATAGCGATAGAGGGACATCAGATATTCCTCATTCAGTGAATAGGGCTGGTCTTTGATCTGCTCCAGCATCTCATATACCGCGCTGCCGTTCCACTGTGTCACATCCACAGCGCGTTCCGGGTAGCCGATGTACTCGTAAAAGAAGGGGATTTTTTTGTTCCAGATCAGATTGACCGAAGGAATGCCGAGCGCGTAGGAAACGATGGAGGAATGCATACGGATGGAGGCCACGCGGTCAAACTGTGCCACGGTGCCGACCCATTCGCTGGTGGTCATAGGGAAAACGAGGGATTCGTCGGGAATGCCGTATTGATCGGCAAAGTAATGCAGCGTGTTGTCGTCGAGGAAACTGCCGTTGGTGTAGAAGAGCTAGCGGACTCCGTGTCTGTCAAGTTCCTGCCGAATCCCGTCAAGATAGTGCAGTTCATCACCGAGATTCCACTGGATATCGTTGTCCTTGAATAAACCGCCCCGTACGACATTGATTCCCACAATTTTTTCGGACTGTGTCGAAGACGGAAACGGCAGGCGGGAGGCATAGACGTATTTGGTCCATACGGCGGGATCGCACACCTGACAAATCTCAAAGTCTCCGCCGTCGGCATATTGACGGAACAAAGGGAGATTTTCTCTCACGGACAGGGCTTTGATGCATTTTTTCTGAAACAGTTCCCGAATCAGGTGTTCGTTGTCGGCGTTAGCGTCCATATTGTTGAAGCCCATCGAGGACAGGATGACGGGAATACCGTTTTGATCGGCCAGTTCAATAATGCGGCTGACCCCTTCATAGAAGCCGAGATAACTCAATCCGAACAGGCCGCCGCCTGAAAAGGCAATGATATCAGCGCTGCAAACCAGTTTTTCGTCAACGTCTTTAATGGACGATCTGCCGATACGGAGGGAGTCATCGCTGATATTCAGATTTTTCAGAACAACACGCAGAAGCTGCTCAAAACAGATTCGGATGAGTATGTCACCGTAATTATCGTCGATATAGGAAACTATTAAAATATTCCATTTTTTTTTCTTTTCATTGTCTTTCTAAAGCATCGATCGCTCCTTTTTCGATCTCACATAAGAATCAATTTAATTTTATCACATTATACAAAAAATGTCAATATACAAATCACCTATCACTGCAATGTGATGAAAAATATAAGTTTTTGTAATGGTAAAAAGAATGTCAGTCTGTCCATGTATTCTTTTCAAAGCTTTTTGTGGGGTACAATTTGCATTTTTTGACAGGGTGTGGTAAAATAATAAGAAAACATTATGAAATAAACAATAGGCGATTGTAAAAGTAAATAGAAAAAAGAAGAAAAGCGAAGCGCAATTAGCGAGCGAATGCGAGCGCGGGAGTCCAGCCGATGACGGCAAGCGTCATCTCGGACTGGTTCCCTGGCAGGGGCCTGGGGGCAGCGCCACCAGCGGGGAGTGGGGCAGCGCCCCACGAGTGAGGCGTAGCCGAACGAGCGGAACGAGTTACGGCTGACATCGGGGATGGGCGAATACGGAAATAGCTCAATATCACGATTTGCCTTGCTCCGAACGGAGAAAAAGAACCGCTTTTCAACTTTCACAATCACCTAAAATAAACAAACGTGGGAGGAAGAACTATGAGCCAATTACTGCATCTGGAAAATCTGCACAACACCAGAGACTTAGGAGGGATGAAAACGACGGACGGGAGGAGTATCCGAAGCGGAAAGCTCATTCGCAGCGGGCATTTGTTTGGCGGTTCGACTGCCGATCTGAACGTGCTGGGAGAAACGGTTGATACGGTGGTGGATTTCCGCACGCCGCAGGAGACGGAAGAAAAGCCTGATCCGGTGATGAACGGAGTGAATTTTTGGCATATTCCGATTTTTGACAGCCTGAAAGCGGGCGTGACGCGGGAAGAGCAATCCGATGCGCAGGTGATACAGATGATGATGCGGGATCACCGCAAGGCAAAAGCCTATATGTGCGGCATCTATACGGACTTTGTTTCAGTGCCGTTTGAGGTTTCACAGTATGAAAAATTCGTCCGTCTGCTGATGGAGCCGCATGAAAAAGCCGTGCTGTGGCATTGCACTGCCGGCAAAGACCGCGCGGGTTTTGCCTCGGTTATCGTGGAGGAACTGTTAGGCGTTGACAGAGCGGCGATACAGGCGGATTATCTGAAAACCAACGAATGTCTGGCGGACGATATCCGGGGATTGATCGAGATGTTTTACGCGATGGAGGGGGAAGAAAACCCCGAAGCAGAACTGGCGCTGCGTTACCTGTTTGGCGCGCGGGAGGATTTCTGGGACGCGGTCTATGCCAAAATAGAGGAACTGTATGGAGGTTTTGACGGGTTTATTTCCGACGGACTGCACATCAGCGCAGACGAACGCGAGGCTTTGAAGCAAATATATCTGGCTTGATGGGGGGGGAGCGCGCGTTTCCCTCAAAAAATGTCCCTCCAAATTTAAACTTTTTATGAAAAAGATGAAAAATACGCAAAATTTTCAAGCTGTGTCTTGCAAAGTCAGAAGATTTCATGTATAGTATTGGTGTATCTAATTTTAGGAGGCTATTTTATATGGCTGTAACATTAAATTGCAAACATCTCTCCGGCTTTGTGTCGGCAGAGGAATTAAAGGCGATTGCGCCTGAAATCGCTGCCGCACACAAAACGCTGCACGATAAGTCCGGTCTGGGCAACGACAAGCTGGGTTGGCTCGATCTCCCCACCAATTACGATAAAGAAGAGTTTGCCCGCATTAAGGCTGCTGCCGCCAAGATCAAGGAAAACAGTGATGTGTTCATCGTGATCGGCATCGGCGGTTCCTACCTCGGAGCGAGAGCCGCCATCGAGTTCCTGACCTCGCCCAACTATAACCTGCTTTGCAAGGACACGCCACAGATTTTCTACACGGGCAATTCCATCAGTTCCGCCGCGCTCAACGAAATTGTGGCGCTCTGTGAGGGCAAGCGGTTTTCCGTCAATATGATCTCCAAATCCGGTACCACCACCGAGCCTGCCATCGCGTTCCGTGTGCTGCGCGGCATCTTGGAGGAACGCTACGGCAAGGAAGGCGCCAGAGAGAGAATCTATTGCACCACCGACAAAGTAAAAGGTACGCTCAAGGAACTCGCTGACAAAGAGGGCTATGAGACCTTCGTTGTGCCGGACGATGTTGGCGGACGTTTCTCGGTGCTGACGGCTGTAGGTCTGCTGCCCATCGCCGTGGCCGGTGCGGATATTGACGCGCTCATGGCGGGCGCGAAGGCGGCGCAGGACGAGCTGGTTTCGACCGATCTCGAGCAGAACGACGCGTACAAATACGCCGCGGTTCGCAATGTCCTCTATCGCAAGGGCTATGCCACCGAGCTGCTGGTCAGCTACGAGCCGTATTTCCAGTTGATGAGCGAGTGGTGGAAACAGCTTTACGGTGAGAGCGAAGGCAAGGACAACAAGGGTCTGCTTCCCGATTCCGTTATCTTCTCCACCGATCTGCATTCTCTCGGTCAGTACATTCAGGACGGCGTGCGCAACCTCTTTGAAACGGTCGTGCAGATCGACAAGGCCAAAAGCGAACTTGTGATTGAAGCGGTTGACGGCAATGCCGACGGACTGAACTTCCTCGCGGGCAAGACCATGGATTATGTCAATAAAAAGGCATTTCAAGGCACCGTTCTCGCACATAACGACGGCGGCGTGCCGAATATGGTGATCAACGTCCCCGAAGCCAGCGAGTTTGAACTCGGCTACCTTATTTACTTCTTCGAGAAAGCCTGCGCCGTTTCGGGTTATACACTGGGCGTCAATCCCTTTAACCAGCCCGGCGTGGAGGCGTACAAGAAGAATATGTTTGCGCTGCTCGGCAAGCCCGGCTATGAAGAGCAGAAGGCGGCACTCGAAGCAAGACTGGGTGAGTAATAACGTGAAGTGTGAAATGTGAATTTTGAAAGGAAGAGATAACGATTGGAGTTCTTCCTTTCAGATTAAGATATTTCAAATGAAATTTCACACTTCATATTTCAAATTTCACATTTAATAAATTATCAGGAGGCAATTATTATGATTACACTTCTTACAGGCAAAAAGGGTTCCGGCAAGACCAAGAAGCTCATCGAATTGGTTCACGAGGCGGTGGCCAGTTCCAAGGGCAACGTCGTCTGCATCGAAAAGGGCGATACCCTGACTTATGACGTCGATCACAGCGTGCGTCTGGTCAACATCGAAGGCTACGGCATCGTAGGTTTTGACGGTCTTTACGGCTTCCTCAGCGGTCTTTGCGCGGGCAACTATGATATCACCGATATTCTTGTTGATTCCACCCTCAAGATCGGCGGCAAGGATCTGAATGAACTGTCCGACTTCCTCGGCAAGGTCAAGACGCTGACCGACGAAGCCAATGTCAAGATCACCTTCTCCATCTCGGCGGATTCCGCGGAGTTCCCCGAAGGCATCTTCTCTCTGGCTGACGTAAAGTAATCGGGCGCGCAAAGCAACAAACTTCTTTATTTTTTAAAAAAATCTATTGACAAAGCCGACTTGATTCTTTATAATATATTATCGAGTGTATGCGAGGTGTGTTATGCCACTTGAGTTAAATGATGTGTTTGTCACTCCCGACAGCAGCCTTGAGGTTGACGAATGCTTTGTCTATGACGATCTTTCCGCCGAGGGCGAGCAGCTTGTCGTCTCTCCCGTCAAGGTGAGCGGCAGGGTCACCAATATCGGCGGTCTGGTGGAGCTGACCTATACGGCGGAATTCAAGTATGCCAAACCGTGCGACAGATGCCTGACGATCGCGGAAAAAACGATGAAGCGGGAGTTTCTTCACACGCTGGCGCTTTCCGTCGAAAACGAGGATTCAGATGACATTATCATCGTCACGGGATACACTCTCGACCTTTTCAGTCTGGTGAGAGATGATATTCTTCTTGAGTTGCCTATCAAGCACCTTTGTTCTGAGACTTGCCTGGGGCTTTGCCCGAAATGCGGACAGAATCTCAACGAAGGCAAGTGCGGCTGCCAAAAAGAAGCGGCTGATCCCAGAATGGCAGTTCTTGACGAGCTGCTGCAAGACTGATTGTTTATTTTTATCAAGGAGGTGCTGAAAATGGCGGTACCAAAGAGAAAAACTTCTAAGGCAAGAAGAAACAGCAGACGTTCCAGCGTTTGGAAGCTCGACGCTCCCGCGCTCGTCAAATGCCCTCAGTGCGGCGAATACAAGAGACCTCACCGCGTATGTGCAAACTGCGGCTACTACAAGGGTCGTGAAGTTGTAAAAATGGGCGACGTTCAGTAATTTCTTCTGACTTTGCAATCTCTGGGCCGACGGGAGGCGTGATGCTTTCCGTCGGTGTGAAAAGGCGGCTGCGAACCCTTCCTCGGCTTTCGGGGAGGATACAGCCGCTTTTTATTTTGCTTTGATTTGCCGAACTTTATACGAAAAGGAGGGGAAAGAGACCATGCCTGTTACTGTCAGCAGTACACAGCCGGGCGGATTGGCCGACAAGCACGGCATTGCGCAGGGCGACAAGATCGTGTCTATCAATGGCAACGAAATCAACGATATTCTCGACTACCGTTTTTATGAGACGGACAGGCGGCTTACCGTCAGCATTGAAAAGCCGGACGGCACCCGCCGCGACATTCTGGTGCGCAAGGGGCAGTATGACTCTCTCGGCGTGGAGTGCGGCACCTATCTGATGGACAAGCAGCGTTCCTGCCGCAACAAGTGCGTTTTCTGCTTCATCGACCAGCTCCCCAAGGGAATGCGGAAATCGCTGTATTTCAAGGACGATGACGACCGTCTCTCCTTCCTTTTCGGCAATTACATCACGCTCACCAATATCGACGAGCGCGAGATCGACAGAATTATCAAAATGCGCATTTCTCCCGTCAACATCTCGGTGCATACCACCAATCCCGAGCTGCGGGTGAAAATGATGAAGAACCCCCACGCGGGCGAGGCGCTGCGGTTTATCCGACGGCTGGCCGAGGGGGGCATCGACCTCAACTGCCAGATCGTGCTGTGTCCCGAGTGGAATGACGGCGCGGAGCTTGACCGCACGCTGACCGACCTGACCGCGCTTTGCCCCGCGGTGCAGAGCATTGCGGTGGTGCCTGTGGGTCTGACCCGCCACCGCGAGGGATTGGAGAAGCTGCGCATGTTTACGCCCGAAGAATGCGGACAGGTGATTGACCAGATCGAGGCGTTCGGAGCGCAATGCGTGGAGAAATTCGGCAGCCGGATTGTCTATCCGTCGGATGAATTCTATCTCAATGCCGGACGCGAGATTCACGGCGACGACTATTACGAGGAATATGCCCAGCTCGAAAACGGCGTAGGCATGGTGGCGCTGCTGCGGAGCGAATTTACGGCGGCGGTGGAGGACGAGGAGGGCGACGACGGAATCTACCGCGCGTCGGTTGCGTGCGGCGTGAGTATTGCGCCCGTGATAAAAGATTTGCTTGACCTCGGGCGAAAAAAATGGCATAATGCTAATTGGAAGGTTTATCCAATTGTCAATCATTTTTTTGGAGAAAAAATCACCGTTTCGGGGCTGATCACCGGGCAGGATCTCATCTCGCAGCTCAAGGGAGAAGATCTGGGCGATATGCTGATCATTTCCGCCTCGATGCTGGACAGCGAGGGGCGGGTGTTCCTCGACGATATGACGGTGGATGATATACAGAATGCATTGCATGTGCCGGTCGCCGTGGTGAGCAGCGACGGCTATGAAGTGCTGGACGCGTTGCTCGGACGCTGTGAGGAATGCTGAGCGCACACGGGCAGGGCGAAGGAAGGATGATAGAGGAAAAATGGCAAAACCTATCGTAGCGGTGGTGGGTCGCCCGAATGTGGGCAAGTCCACCCTGTTTAACAAGCTGGTCGGGCGCAGGGTGTCGATCGTAGAGGACACGCCGGGCGTGACCCGAGACAGGATTTTCAGCGACTGCGAATGGCGCAGCCGGCAGTTTCTGCTTATTGACACGGGCGGCATCGAGCCGGCGTCGGACGACATTATTTTGTCACAAATGCGCAGCCAGGCGCAGCTCGCCATTGATGCGGCGGACGTCATCATCATGGTGGTGGATATGCGCGCGGGCGTGGTCGCGACCGACAGGGAAGTGGCCGCTATGCTGCAAAAGAGCGGCAGACCCATTGTGCTGTGCGTCAACAAGTGCGACACGGTGGGCGTGATGCCCCCGGAATTTTATGAATTCTACAATCTCGGATTGGGCGAACCTTATCCCGTATCGGCTGTTCACGGACACGGCACGGGCGATCTGCTCGACGCGGTGTTTGAGTATTTCCCTGAGGAAAGCGCCGAGGAGGAGGACGACGAAACGATCAAAGTCGCCATTATCGGCAAGCCCAATGCGGGGAAATCCTCACTGGTCAACAAGGTGGCGGGGGAGACCCGCGTGATCGTATCGGATATCGCCGGAACCACCCGTGACGCGATTGATACGGTGGTGGAAAATGACAAAGGCAAGTTCCTCTTTATCGACACGGCTGGCATCCGCCGCAAAAGCCGCATCAAGGATAATGTGGAAAAGTACAGTATTATCCGCGCGGAGGCGGCGGTGGATCGCGCCGACGTATGCGTTATAATGATCGACGCGATTGAGGGCTTTACCGAGCAGGATTCCAAGGTGGCGGGCATTGCCCACGAAAAAGGGAAAGCGTGCATTATTGCGGTCAATAAGTGGGATGCGATCGAGAAGGACGGCGGCACCATGAATACCTTCCGCAAGAAGCTCGAAAACGATTTTTCATTTATGTCCTACGCGCCTATCATCTTTATCTCCGCCAAGACGGGGCAGCGCATTGATCGGCTGTTTGAACTGATCGTCTATGTCTCCAATCAGAATGCCACCCGTATTTCGACAGGTATGCTCAATGACGTTCTGGCGGACGCGACGGCGAGAGTGCAGCCGCCCTCGGATAAAGGCAAGCGGCTGAAAATCTACTACATGACCCAGCCCTCGACAAAGCCGCCGACTTTCGTTTGCTTTGTCAACAACGCCGACCTGTTCCATTTTTCCTACCAGCGTTATCTCGAAAACAAGATTCGCGAGACGTTCGGTCTGGAGGGAACGCCCGTGCGCTTTGTGATACGGGAACGAGGCGAGAAAAGAAAAAAATAAAATAAAAATGCGGGGGAATATGAAATGATTAACCTGATTACCACCTACGGACTGCCGACATTGATTTCGGCGGCCATCGCCTATCTGCTCGGCAGCATCAGTTTTGCCATTCCCGTCACCAGAATGTTTATCGGTGAGGATATCCGCAGCATGGGCAGCGGCAACGCCGGCTTTACCAATGTGCTGCGCTGTGTGGGCAAGCCCGCGGCGATCATCACCTTTATCGGGGATTTTGCCAAGGGCATCGGTTCGGTCTTTATCGGTGAGCTGGTGTTTCAGCTGATGTGCGCCGAGGTCGCCAATATCGGGGAAACGGCCAAGGTCGGCGCTGCCGTGGCGGGGCTCTTTGCACTGCTGGGACACCTGTTCCCGCTGTACTTCGGCTTTAAGGGAGGCAAGGGCGTGCTGATCAGCGCGGGCATCATCTGCGCGCTCGATTGGCGCAGCTTTCTGGTGCTGCTCATCATCTTCCTCATCATGTTCGCGCTTACCCAGACGGTTTCCAAAGGCTCGCTGACGGTGGCGGTTTGCTATCCCATTGTCACGCTGCTGCTCAACCTGCTGGTGTACAAATCAGACGCATGGCTTGCCATGACGCTCATTGCAGTGTGCTTTGCGGTGGTGGTCATTTATATGCACCGTTCCAATATCAAACGCATTCTAAACGGCACGGAGCCGAAAACCACTGTCAAAAAAGTCCAGCCCGATGATACAGCGGCGGATGCGGAAAATGCCTCCGAGGAAATTGTCCCGGAAAAACAGTCCGCCGAACCGTCGGGCGACAATACACAGGAATAAGGAGCTGAGTTCCATGAAGAAAATTGTAGTAATGGGCTCCGGCGGATGGGGCACCGCGATGGCGATGTCCGCTGTGTCCACCGGCAACGACGTGACCGTCTGGTCGGCGTTTCCCGAGGAGATCCGGCGCATTGTGGACACGGGAGAAAATCCCCTGCTTCCCGAAGGCATCAAAATGCCCCCTGCGCTGAAATTCACTTCGGATATCAGCGTGGTGAAAGAGGCGGAGATCATCATCACCGCCGTGCCGTCCTTTGCGGTTGGCAGCGTGGCGCGGCAGATCGCGGAGGTGGGCATTCCCGCTTCCACGGTGATGGTCAACATCAGCAAGGGCTTCGATCCGGCGACCTGCAACCGCCTGTCGCTCTCCATTCAGAACGCGCTGCCAAACAACAGGGTGGCGGTGCTGTCGGGGCCCTCTCACGCGGAGGAAGTGGCGCGGGGGATTCCCACGGCGTTGGTGGTGGCAGCCTCCGATAAAGAAACCGCTTTTATGCTGCAGGAATGCTTTACCACTCCCAGTCTGCGCGTCTACACCAACAAGGACGTGATCGGCGTGGAACTCGGCGGCGCGATCAAGAATGTCATCGCGCTGGCAGCGGGTATCATCGACGGTCTGAAGCTGGGCGACAACACCAAGGCGGCGCTTATGACGCGCGGTCTGAATGAAATCGGACGGCTCGGCAAGGCGATGGGCGGCAACGAAAAGACTTTCGCGGGACTGACAGGCATTGGCGATTTGATCGTCACCTGCACTAGTATGCACAGCCGCAACCGCCGCGCAGGTATTCTGATCGGAGAAGGCGTTCCCGTGGAGGAGGCCATAAAGCGGATCGGCACAGTGGAAGGCTATCACGCCGCGAAGCTGGCGCACGAGCTGAAAAGCCGTTACGACGTGGAAATGCCGATTATGGACGCGTGCTATAAGGTTTGTTATGAGGGCGGCGACCCGCAGGAGGAAGTGGTTTCCCTGATGACCCGGCCCAACCGTCACGAGGATGACGATACGTGGCTGGATTGACGGCTATCAGAGGATGATGGAACAGCGGTCCGATCGGACAGCGCATTGGGGCGCTGCGGTCAGGCCGCACAGTTTGCTGATTTTTGAGGAGTGACAATCGAATATGGATTATAAGGCGTTGGTGCTGGATATTGACGGCACGCTGTACAATTCGCAGAAGAAAATTACCGCCGCCACCCGCCGGGCGATTTTCAAGGCGAGAGAAGCGGGAAAGGTCATCGCGATCGCTTCGGGACGGCCGCTGCCGGGCATCCGCGACGTGTGTGAAACGCTGCGATTTGCCCAAAAAGGCGGCTATGTGATGGGCTACAACGGAGGCAGAATTCTCAACGCGCAGACAGGGGAAATCATCAGCGAAATCACCCTGCCGCAGGACATCGTGCCGCGCATCGCGGCGCTGGCGGCGGCATACGGCGTTCCCGTGGTGGGGCATGACCCCGATGTGCTGGTGACCGAATCGCCCGACGATGAAATCATTCAGTATGAGGCGCGTCTGAATCATATGCCTGTGGCAAAGATACCGTCGCTGGCGGATTATCACGCGCATAGCCTGTACAAGTGCATCATGACGGGCAGCGCGGAAAAACTGGCGGAGCTGGAGAAGATTGCCGCGAAGGAATTTGAGGGGCAGCTCAGCGTCTACCGTTCCGAGCCGTATTTTTTGGAGATACTGCCGCTGGGCATCAACAAGGCGAGCGCCATTGACGTGCTGGCAAGCCACCTGCAACTGACCAAGGACGACTTTATCGCCTGCGGCGACGGATTCAACGATTTGTCGATGATCCGCCACGCGGGACTTGGCGTGGCAATGGCCAACGCGCAGCAAATCGTGAGGGAATCGGCGGACTATGTCACCGATTCGTGCGACGAGGACGGTCTGGTTCCCGTTATCGAAAAGTTTTTAATTGCGTAATTATACGCAATAACGATTCAGCGTGCCGCCTCGGACTTCACAAAAACCATATAGGAAAGTTTTTGCTCGTCCTCGGCTGGCAGCTGATGCCGTTATTGCGTATAAGAGAAACAAAGAGAGCAACCCCATTTCCGGGATTGCTCTCTTATCAATGTTCAACCGCTATTTTGCGATAGTTAATGCTCCATTCGGCTCCCACACGCTATCAGAATCTATGTTGTGGATAGAACAAAAATGTTCTAAAAAGTTATGGGCCAATTTCTCATCATGTGTTCCTCTTTTAACTTCTACTGCATCCCTTAATATCTGTACTGCTTCTGCATCACTTATATACCTGTGAAGTCCTGTACCCCAGCGGGGATTGATAGGATTGTTCTTATTTGCATGATACTTCCAGAACAAAAGCTGATGAGCCTGCTTCTCTGAAAACTTTAATTTATATTCAGATAACGACTCTACTGCCACAACGTACTCTGAATTTCCATCGGCTTCGGTAATGAGCTTATCTGCGAGAAATATACCAAAAATAAACCGTTCTGCTTCCATAGCTTCCGGCATCCTCGACGTAAGGATACACAATCCACCGGGTTTTGCCTTCTTAATTACCATGGGTTCGCCGGTACGCGGACCATTCTGGTAATATCCTGCCATTGCCCTCCAATCACGAAGTAATTGGGATTCGTAGCAGACGTACATATCTTCATAGCACCCGTTATCCAGTTCACGCCTTGATATAGAGTGGTTGTAGTAACGCATACAGTCACAATCAGGTTGCGAACACCATACATGCTTAGCATCCTCAATGTTATAACGAATCATCCTATCACTACATACCCCATAAAATCCAATTTGCTCTTGCGACTGTCCACCGTCACAGTAATTGAATTTGAACGCCATGTTTCCCTCGCATAAAGCGAGTGATTTCTGATTTTTTGGTTGTATCACGCCGACTGGCTTTTTTCGTCTTTGTATAATCACTGCAACCTCTCCTCCGAATGACCACTCTCTATCATTATAATTTTACTTCATCTTCAAACAGATTTCAAGTGCTTTTTCGACTTTTTTGATCGGGTCTCCCCTTCTGCTTTGTATGGATGAGGGGATTTATAAGTATGTATTTTCCTATCTATCTATTTGATTTTATAGAGAGTAATGCCTTGACAGCACATCATAAAAAGGGTATAATGAGGACGAAGGGATGTGAAGCAAATGGCGGACAAAGATACGATAACGAAGGAATATATGCAGGACAGCGCCACCTTTGCGGACGCGTTCAATTTTCTGCTGTACGGCGGGCGGCAGGTCATTCGCCCCGAGCAGCTGCACCCGCTCGATACGACTGCCATTGCGCTGCCCTATGGCAGCGGCAAACAGCCCGAACCGATATAGAAGTTCCGGGACGTGCTGAAAATGGTGACGGCGATGGAGGACGGGAGGAGAGCCTATCTGGTGCTGGGCATCGAAAACCAGTCGCAGATCCACTATGCCATGCCTGTCAGAAATATGCTGTACGACGCGATCCAGTATATGTCGCAGGTGGAGGAACGCAGAAAAGCCCGCCGCAAGAGCGGGGAAACGTCGGAAACAGGGGGAACGCCGGAAGAATACCTTTCCGGATTCGGTTATTCGGATAAGCTGCTGCCGGTTGTTACACTGACACTGTATTTCGGCGCGGAGAAGTGGACGGCGCCGCGCGATCTGTACGGTATGCTGATGGCGGACGAGGAGATTCTGCCGTTTGTGGACAATTACCGTCTGCACCTGATTGCACCCGCGGAAATTGACGACGAGGATTTTACAAAATTTCATACGGAGCTGCGTCTGGCACTGAAGTATGTCAAGTATTCGTCCGATAAAACGCGGCTGCATGAAATCGTGCGCGAAGACAGCGGATACAGGAGCCTGTCCAAGAAAACAGCGGATATGGTGAATATTGTCACCGGTTCCCGATTGAAATATGCGGAAAGAGAGGAGAAGGTTGATATGTGTCTGGCGATTGAAGAAATGAGAAACGACGCGATGGCCGAAGGCAGAGAGGAAGGCAGAGCCGAAGGCAGAGAGGAAGGCAGAGCCGAGGGCAGAGCCGAGGGTAGAGAAGAAGGCAGAGCCGAGGGCAGAGAAGAAGGCAGAGCCGAGGGCAGAGAAGAAGGCAGAGCCGAAGGTGTGGTGAGCACCCTGACCGCGCTTGTCAGGGACGGCATCCTGACCTTGGCGCAGGCGGCGGAACGCGCCCGGATGACGGTGGAAGCATTTGAGGAGCAAATGACGTCGCAGGAACACGCGTGAAAAAAACGATAAGGGCATACTTTTCTTTTACGGAATCACGGGGGCACGAGAAAAGTGTGCCTTTTTCTTGTTTTCAGCCCGCCGTTTTTTCACCTGTTTACGCGGACTTGCGCACGGCAGCCGCTTTTGTTGAATCTTAATAATTTTTTTGTTGCAATTACGCTGTGAATGGTGTATTATTAATTTAATATCATTGAATGAATTGGCGAACAGGTCGCAGGAATGACGGCACGGAGGTGAGGCTGTTTGGAGATGAAGGATGCGATTGCGGCGCGGCGTTCGGTGCGCACCTATACGGGCGAACCGCTGCGGGAATCGGTGTTTGACGAGCTGGCGGCGTATATCGCGGATATCCGGCTGCTGCACGACAACATCCCCGTGGATATCGAGCTTTGCGACAGCGGAGAGTTCCGCAAAAACTTTGCCCGTTCCGCGATCTACCGCGGAACGGATTTTGTGGTGCTTCGTTCGGCGCGCAACATCGATGGATTTCTGCCCAATGTGGGGTTTATCGGCGAGCAGATCATCCTCTGGCTGACCCACAAGGGGATCGGAAGCTGCTGGGCGGGTATGGCCAAGCAGCGGGAGCGACCCGCGAGAGGGGAACTGCCCTACATTATTGCCATCCAATTCGGCCGCGCGGACAACGCTCCTTTCCGTCGGCTGCCGGAGGAATCGCCCCGTAAAAAGCTGCACGAGGTGATCCTCAACGAAATCAGCCGTCCGGCATTCCTGCCGGTTCTGGATGCGGGCCGTCTGGCGCCATCGGCGGTCAATTTGCAGCCGGTGCGGTATATGACGCAGGATGACGACATTTATATCCTGCGCAGGCAGCCCCCTGTCAAATACCGCGTGATGGCGGAAATGCAGCAGATCGACGTGGGCGCGGCGCTCGCCAATATGGCGGTGATGTGCGGCGGCGCCTGTACGTTTGAGCGGCAGAGCGAACCGCCGAACCTGCCGGAGGGGTATATTTACGAATATACCATGCGGCTGACAGAGTAGCTTCATATTGCTTTTTGCATTATTGATAGATTTTTATTTCATTTTTGGGTTTACCCGGGAGGTACTTTACTATGGCAAAACGCAGAGTGGGAATTCTGACAAGCGGCGGCGACTGCCCCGGACTCAACGCGGCCATCCGCGGCGTGGCTTACGCGTCCTTCAATCTGATGGATGTGGAGTTTGTCGGCATCAACGACGGCTACAAGGGTCTGATCGACGGCACCTATCAGGTGATGAAGCCTGACGATTTCACGGGACTGCTCACGCTGGGCGGCACGATTCTCGGTACCAGCCGCCAGCCCTACCGCAATATGCGCGTCATCGAGCAGGACAACATCGACAAGGTCGCGGCTATGAAGAAGAATTACAAAAACATGAAGCTCGACTGTCTCGTGACGCTGGGCGGCAACGGCACCCACAAGACCGCCAACCTTCTCAGCGAAGAGGGGCTGCATGTCATTGGTCTGCCCAAGACGATTGACAACGATATTTTCGGCACCGACGTGACCTTCGGCTTTCACAGCGCGGTGGATATCGCCACCGATGTGGTGGACAGAATCCACACGACCGCCAACAGCCACGGCAGGGTCATGGTCATCGAAATCATGGGCAACAAGGCGGGCTGGCTCACGCTTTACGCGGGGATCGGCGGCGGCGCGGATGTGATTCTACTGCCCGAAATCCCCTATGATATCGAAAAGGTTATCGAGACGGTGGAAAAACGCACCGAAAAAAAGAGAAAGTTCAGCATTATCTGCGTGGCCGAAGGCGCGATGGATCTGGAGGAATCGGTGATGAAGAAAAAGAAGCGCATGGAGAAGCGCGCCGCGGAGAATTACACCTCCGTCAGCTACCGCGTGGCCGACCAGATTCAGAAAGCGACCGGCATGGAAGCGCGCGTCGTTGTGCCGGGTCATTACCAGAGAGGCGGCTCGCCGTCGGCGTATGACAGAGTGCTGGCCACCCAGTTCGGCGCTTATGCCGCGCAGCTGATCAAGGACGAAAATTACGGCAACACCGTGGCGATGCTTGGCGGACGCGTGGGTCACAACGCCCTCATTGACGTGGCAGGCAAAACCAAGTTTGTCCCCGTCAACAGCGAGATGATCAGAACCGCCAAAATGACGGGCGCGTGTTTTGGAGACTGATTTTTCACGCGAAAATCACAAAAAAAATCGTTCTCTTAGCATTCCAAACAAAAATAAAATGAATAAAATCATTAATTTTTAAGAAAATTGCTAAAAATGCTTGCATTTTAGGATATTATTTGGTATCATATTCATGTAATCACAAAGTTTTTGGTGAATTATGGGTTATTATTTCTTTTAGGAGCTGAGTCTTATGAGCAATGAAAAAAACATTTCGTCGGGCGGAAGTCTGGCACAGCACCTTTTTTATGAGGGCAAGAATGTTCGCGCCTACGAATATTTAGGTGCTCACCGTCAGAGCGACGGCAAAGTGGTATTTCGCACCTGGGCGCCCAATGCCAAGGCAATTTCCGTGGTGGGCGATTTCAATGACTGGAATCCGCAGGCCAACTATATGTACAAGTGCAACAGCGGCGGCGTCTGGGAATGCGCCATTGACGGTGTGGGTGATTTCTGCGTTTACAAGTACTGCGTGGAGTCCAACTGGAACACCATGACGCAAAAGAGTGACCCATATGGCTATCACTTTGAGACACGTCCTTCCAACGCGACGAGATTTTACGACATAGAGGGCTTCGAGTGGCACGATCAGGAGTGGCAGGCTAAGCAGTCTCCCAACAAGCTCGATAAGCCGATGAATATCTATGAGATGCACGCCGGCTCCTGGAGAACCTATCCCGACGGCAATCCCTTCGGTTATGTCAAGCTGGCGGAAGAACTGGTTCCTTACTTAAAGGAAATGAACTATACCCATGTCGAACTGATGCCGATGACCGAATATCCCTTTGACGGCTCATGGGGCTATCAGGTCGCGGGTTATTACGCGCCGACCTCCCGTTACGGCGAACCCAAGGAATTCATGCGCTTTGTGGATATCCTGCATGAAAACGGCATCGGCGTGATTATGGACTGGGTACCCGCCCACTTCCCGAAGGATGCGCACGGTCTGTATCGCTTCGACGGCACGCCGACCTATGAATATTCCGACTGGCGCAAGGGCGAGCACAAGGAATGGGGTACCTGCGTATTCGATTTCGGACGCAATGAGGTGCGTTCCTTCCTGATCTCCAACGCGCTGTTCTGGCTCGACAAATATCACATCGACGGTCTGCGCGTGGACGCGGTCGCCTCGATGCTCTATCTCGACTACAACCGCAGCAACGGCGAATGGATGCCCAATATCTACGGCGGTCATGAGAACCTCGAAGCCGTTGAATTCCTCAAGATGCTCAACACGGTGGTCAAGGAGTATTATCCCAACGCCATGATGATCGCGGAGGAATCCACCGCATGGCCGCAGGTAACCGGCGATCCCGCAGACGGCGGTCTCGGCTTCACCTTCAAGTGGAACATGGGCTGGATGAACGATTCGCTGCGTTATTTCTCAATGGATCCGGTTTACCGTTCCTACGATCACAACCTGCTTACCTTCTCGCTGATGTATGCTTTCTCCGAGCATTTCGTTCTTGCCCTGTCCCACGATGAAGTGGTTTACGGCAAGGCCTCCATGCTCCAGAAGATGCCCGGCGACTACGATATGAAATTTGCCGGCCTGAGAGCGTTCATGTCTTATGTCATGGCGCACCCCGGCAAGAAGCTCAGCTTCATGGGAGCGGAGTTCGGTCAGTTTGACGAGTGGAATTATCAGAAGCAGCTCGACTGGAATCTGCTCGAATATCCGATGCACAGCAAACTCAAGGACTTCAACCGGCAGCTCAACAAGTTCTACCTCGACCACCCCGAATTCTGGGAAGTGGACGATTCCTGGCACGGCTTCCAGTGGATTGCGCTCGACGACTATCAGCAGAGCGTTATCAGCTTCCGCAGAATCGACAAGCTCGGCAACGAGATCATCGTTATCTGCAACTTCTGCCCGGTCAGACGCGAAGGCTACCGCATCGGCGTGCCGACCCACGGACGCTACACCCAGATCTTCTCCTCCGACGCGATGGAATTCGGCGGCACCGGCGAGGACAACGGCACCGTGACCAGCACGGAGGAAATTCCGCTGCATGATCTTGACCAGTCCATCGCCATCAATCTGCCCGCACTGTCGGTGCAGTATTATCAGCTCACCGCCAAGCTGCCCAAGACCAAGAAGACCGTCAAGGAGGGTCCCGAAGGTTCCGCTGTTCCGATAGAGGACGACGTGACCGAGGAAACCGAGGTCAAGCCCGCCAAGAAGCGCACGACCAAGGCAAAGAAGGCGGCGGAGACAGAGGAAACCGCCGAAGCGCCTGCGGCTGAGACGGCTGAAACGGATGAAACGAAGAAACCCGCCAAGACCACAAGAAAGCGCACGACCAAGAAGGCGGCGGAGACAGAAGAAGTGACCGAAACGCCCGCAGCGGAAGCGGCTGAACCCGCTGAACCCGCCGAAACGACCAGGAAGCGGGGCGGCAGAACCAAGAAGACCGCCGAACCCGCAGCGGAAGCGGCTGAACCCGCTGAACCCGCCGAAACGACCAGGAAGCGGGGCGGCAGAGCCAAGAAGACCGCCGAACCCGCAGCGGAAGCGGTCGAACCCGCCGAAACGACCAGGAAGCGGGGCGGCAGAGCCAAGAAGACCGCCGAGACCCCCGTGGAGGAGACGGATGAGGCGAAGAAACCCGCCAAGACCACGAGAAAGCGTGCGACCAAGGCAAAGAAGGCGGCGGTGACAGAGGCAGCGCCCGAAGCGCCCGTGGAAATAACCGAGACACCCGCGGAACCGGTCGAAGAAACGACGCCCGTCGAGGAATAATGGCAAAGCTGCGGGCATATGCTGAGATGACAAGCCTTTGACCGAAACAGCAAATCATTGTCCACTGCGAAACGAATGGCAGATGAGACTGCTTTCCATCGAAAGCGATGTCACCACAGGAGCATCAGAGGGGCAGGGAAATCTGTATCCCTTATCGGAGGGGTTCTCTGATGCCCCTGTGGTGCGCTGAAATCATTCATCGGACAAGCAAACGCAAGGAGGAATAAACAAGATGTATCCAAAGCAAGAATGTATTGCCATGCTGCTTGCGGGCGGACAGGGAAGCAGACTCTACGCGCTGACCAAGAGAATCGCCAAGCCCGCAGTGCCGTTTGGCGGTAAATACAGAATTATCGACTACCCGCTGTCGAACTGCGTGAATTCCGGCATTGATACCGTCGGCGTTTTGACGCAGTACCAGCCGCTGGTGCTCAATGACTACCTCGGCAACGGACAACCTTGGGATCTCGATACCATGTACGGCGGTGTTCACGCGCTGCCGCCCTATCAGGGAACCCACGGCGCGGACTGGTACAAGGGTACTGCCAACGCCATTTATCAGAATATTCCGTTCATCGAGAGATACAACCCCGATTATGTCGTGATTCTTTCGGGCGACCATATCTACAAGATGGACTACTCCGAAATGCTCGCCTATCATAAGGCGCACAAGGCCGCCTGCACCATCGCCGCCTATCAGGTGCCGATGGAGGAAGCCTCCCGTTTCGGCATCCTCAACTGCAACGAGGACGGCACCATCTATGAATTCGACGAGAAGCCGAAGGTGCCCAAGAGCAACAACGCGTCCATGGGTATCTATGTGTTCAGTTGGGATAAGCTGCGCAAGTACCTTGAGATGGACGAAGCCAATCCCGACAGCAGCAACGACTTCGGCAAGGACGTGCTTCCCGCCATGCTCAACGCCGGCGAGAAGATGGTCGCGTGGAAGTTTGAAGGCTACTGGAAAGACGTGGGAACCATCGACTCCCTCTGGGAAGCCAATATGGATCTGCTCGACCCCAAGGATCCGCTGAACATGTCCGATCCTTCGTGGAGAATCTACACCCGCAACCCGGTCATGCCGCCTCACTTCATCGGCAGAAACGCGGATTGCCAGAATTCCCTCATCACCGAGGGCTGCGTCGTCAACGGCAAGCTGGAATTTTCCATTTTGTTTGAGGGCGTTCAGGTGGAGACCGGCGCACAGGTTACGGAATCCATCATCATGCCCGGCGCAAAGATCATGGAAGGCGCTGTGGTGCAGTACGCCATCGTGGCGGAAGACGCTGTCATCGGCCCCGGCGCTGTGGTCGGTGAGCGTCCTGAAAATGTGGAAAACAAAGATGATTGGGGCATCGCGGTCATCGGCGGCGGCGTCAAGGTCGGCGCGGGCGCTGTGGTAAAGGCCAAAGCGATGGTTGAAGAAGATGTTCCGGAGGTGACAAAGTAATGAGAGGAAACAATGTTGTCGGCATAATCTTTTCCAATATGCACGATGATTCGCTGAGCCGTGTGACCAATATCAGAACCTTCGGTTCGGTGCCGTTCGGCGGCAGATACCGCACGATCGACTTCCCGCTGTCCAACATGGTCAATTCCGGCGTCAACAAGGTCGGCGTGATTACCAAGAGCAACTACCAGTCGCTGATGGATCACCTCGGTTCCGGTAAGGCATGGGATTTGTCGAGAAAGAGAGAGGGCTTGTTTATCCTGCCTCCTTTCGGCAACGGCAACCAGATGTACAACAACCGTATCGAAGCCCTTGACGGCATTTCCAATTTCCTGGAAAATTGCCAGGAGGAATATGTCATTCTGTCGGACTGCGATATGATCTGCAATCTCGATTACAAGAAGGTGCTGGACGCGCATCTTGACACCAACGCGGACATCACCATTGTTTACAAGCACGGCGATATGCCCTCCGAACTCACCGATTCGGTGGTGCTTGAGCTCAACGGTCAGGACAAGGTGACGGATATCGTCGCCGGCATCAAGCCCAGCGAGAAGTGCAGCTGGAGCATGGGCATTTATGTCATGAAGAAAGCTTTCCTGCAGAAAGTCATCAGCGAGGCGGTCAGCAGAAACCGCAACAATTTTGTCCGTGATATTCTGCAGCGCGGTGTGCTGGAAAACAAGATTTACGGCTATAAGTTTGAAGGTTATGTGGGTGCAATTGATTCCATGCAGTCTTATTTCAAGATCAACATGGATCTGATGAACCTCGACGTTCTCAAAGACCTTTTCAATCCCATGCGTCCGATCTACACCAAGGTCAGAGACGAAATGCCCGCGAAGTACGGCCTCGGTTCGGTGGTCAAAAACTCCATCATTGCTGACGGCTGCGTAATCGAGGGCGAAGTGGAAAACTGCGTGCTGTTCCGCGGCGTTCACGTCGGCAAGGGCGCAAAGCTCTCCAACTGCATTATCATGCAGGATACCGTTATCGGTGACAATACGGTGCTCAACTATCTGGTGAGCGACAAGGATGTTGTGTTCAATGACGGCAAGGTCATGATCGGCACAGACTCCTATCCCGTGTATGTGGCGAAGGGCAGCGAAGTATAATTATCGCCAACAACTCAGAAGGACGGTATTAAAAATATGAAAGTTTTGTATGTTACAAGCGAGGCAGTTCCCTTTGCGTCGTCGGGGCAGCTGGCCGAAGTTTCCGCGAGTCTTCCTTACGCGCTGCGTCAGAGACTGGTCACTTGCCGTGTGGTCATGCCTCTCTATGAGGCGATTCCCCAGGAGCTGCGGGACAACATGAGGTTTATCACCAGTCTTTCCGTGCCGGTGGCGTGGAGAAGGCAGTACTGCGGCGTCTTTGAATGCCGTTACAGAGGTATTACCTATTACTTCATCGACAACCAGTACTATTTCAAGCGCAAGGGCTTTTACGGTCACTACGATGATGCCGAGAGATTTGCGTTCTTCTCGCGTGCCGTCCTTGAAATGCTTCCGTATATTGATTATAAACCCGACATCGTTCATGCCAATGACTGGCAGACGGCGCTGGTACCTGTCTACCACGACCTCTTCTATTCCAAGATGGAGTGGTATTACGGAATCAAGACGGTTTTCACGATTCACAATATGCAGTACCAAGGAAAGTACGGCATGGAGCTGGTTGAGGAAGTGCTGGGGATTCCCACCGAAAGCCGCGGCTTGGTGGAGTTTGACGGCTGCATCAATCTGGTGAAGGGTGCGATTGAAACCGCGCACAAGGTCATCACCACCAGCCCCACCTACGCGCAGGAGCTGCGCGATCCGTGGTTTGCCTGCGGTCTGGACTCTATTATCCGCGATCGTTTCTGGAAGGTACAGGGTATTCTCAATGGCTTGGATGTCGCGAGCTACAATCCCGAAAACGATTCCATGCTTTACGCGCAGTACGGCGACGATTCGTTTATCAGCGGCAAGGCGATCAACAAGCGCGAGCTGCAAAGACGGTTGTATCTGCCGGAACGCGGCGATGTACCTATGATCGGCATGGTCACGAGCATGGTACCCGCCAAGGGAGTGGATATTCTGCGCGATATTCTGGAGCAGCTTCTCCAGAACTGCGATGTGCAGTTTGTCATCCTCGGCTCAGGCGATTGGGAATATGAGGAATATTTCAAGGAGATGCAGGAGCGTTACAGAGACAAATGTGTCGCCTGCTTCGGCTTTATCCCCGAGCTGTCCCGCAAAATCTACGCGGCCAGCGATATCTTCCTGGTTCCCTCCCGGAGCGAGCCGGGCGGAAACGCACAGCTTGTCGCGCTGCGTTATGGCGCGGTGCCGATCGTACGCGAAACGGGAGCGTTGCGCGACACGGTCTTTGACAGCGCGGACGGCTACGGCAACGGCTTTGTCTTCCAGGCCTACAACGGCGGTGATCTGCTCAACGCCATTTACCGCGCACTCGGCGGCTATTCCAACCGTGACGGATGGAACATCCTCGTCAAGCGCGATATGAACTGCGACAACTCTTGGAACAAGAGCGCCAAGCAATACCTCAATATGTACAAGGAACTGCTGGCGGAGCAATAAGATAAATTGAAAACAGCCATGCGGTGAATGGTAACCGCATGGCTGTTTTTGAATGGGTAATGAAAACAGCAGACAGCCGAAGACGGCCAGCCTGCTGCGGGTTATTTGCCGGAGGAAAAATCCATTGCCTTTTCGGCGCTGCGAATCAGGTTCATGAGGGAGGAAGCGAAAAGAGGATAGTTGCTGTTGAGCGCCTCAAAGGAGATTCTGAGTGCCTCTTCATTTTCGAGCGGCGTCATACCCTCGACAGGCTTTCCGCTGATGATGGAGCGGATGTTGGCTTCGATGATATTGAGGGACGCGTCGGAAAAGCCCTGACAGCAGTTTTCCGAGACGGAGAAGAAGCTCGCGGTATTTTCAGCGTTGGCCGCGTAAAGCAGACGGAACATTTTGTAAACCGAAATCATCTGATAAAGGGAAACTTGATTGGTCAGATCCTGACAATCGACCTTTTGCAGCAGATCGAAAATGATGTTGAGTGAATTGGCGATCAGCTTTTTGTTGAGGATGGGAAGCGTGGAGCCTTTCAGCACATTGTCGGCGGCTTCATCCGGTTCGGGAATATCGTTGACCGTGAGCCGTGCGCCGTTTCTGTCGGAAGTCCTGCCGAGAAGATAGTCGCAGGAAACGCCGTAAAAATCTGCAATTTTAATCAAAAAATCCAAGCCGCATTCTCTCGCGCCGCGTTCATAGTGCGAGAGCAGCGCCTGCGAGATATCCAAAGCATCCGCCGCGTTTTTTTGTGTCAGTCCGCGCTCGGTGCGGAGCAACGTAATAATTCGCGGAAAGCTGTCATTCACTGCAAAATTCACCTCGATATGGTTGAATATCTATAAGAAACACTTGATAATATTCAAAGGAAAAGTTATAATAGTAGAAACGGAAAGAGTTGGGAATGATTTCACCCGAATAACATTTATAATAGCATAAACTCGTTGTCATTTCAAGTGCTATTGATAACAATTTGTCATTTGGAGGCAGTTTTATGAAAACTTACCAAATTCATTTTATCAGACATGGTATTACTGACGGAAATTTGCAGGGGCAGTATATCGGCAGTAAGGACATTCCGCTCAATGATTACGGCATAGAGCGCATTCAGTTTCTTGATGAAAACTATGTTTATCCCGGAGCGGCAGCATATTTTACCAGCCCTATGCAGCGCTGCAAGCAAACGCTGTCATTGATCTATCCCAACGCTAAGCCCATTGAGATCGATGCTTTTCGCGAGTGTGATTTCGGAGAGTTTGAGGGGCTGACGGCGGATGATCTGAAAGACAGCAAGGAATTTGCCGAGTGGCTTGCGTCGGGCGGCACAGTGGCGCCTCCCAGCGGAGAATCGGGCGTGGATTTCGGGCGGCGTGTTTGTCAGGCGTTCGAGCGTATCGTAGAGGCACTGATGAAAACGGGTATTCCCTCGGCGGTAGTCGTGGCGCACGGCGGCACCATCATGACGATACTGGCGCAGTACGGACTGCCCGAAGCCAAAATGTCGGAGTGGGGGATGGACCCCGGCTGCGGCTATTCGGTGCGGATTCATCCGCAGCTCTGGTCATCCGCGCGCAAGGTGGAGGTGTATCAGACGCTTCCGCTGCCCAAGGAAAACGATGACGAGCCGGACAATCTTTTGCATCAGTCGGAGTATTTTGTTGTTGATGCGCAGATAAGCGAAGAAACCCTCGGTGAAAATTCCGGCGGACAGGACACAGAGGAATAAAAAAGACTCGGTGCATGGGAAAGCCCATACACCGAGTCAACGCTGTACAACCAATGAACAGAAAGCATTACACGAGGTACTTCGCGATTTTGCCGAGATAGGCGGCTGCCTGTTCTTCGGTGGCGTGGATGCCGAGTGTCACTTCACTGTCGAGATCCAAACCGAATACGGACAGAATGGACTTGGCATCCGCGACATAGCGGCCCGCGATAAGGTCGATGTCAAAAGGCTGGGTCATCGTGAGGTTGACAAAATCCTTGATTTCATTGACAGATGTGAATTTAATGCTTTTTTTAATCATACTGTATTTCCCCTTCCAATTAAAACAAAAAAGCAAAACATAATCTATGTCAAAGCCAAGGGAAGATCGCAGGGATTGAGTGGTGGAATCCCGCTACACGCGATTCCCCTTGAACTGTGACCATTATAGAACCTTGTTAATCTTTTGTCAATGTACAAATTCGCAAACATACTGTCAACATTTTCCCGGATTCTATGGAAAATAGGGGAAAATGAGCGGGTTCGACATGTTTCGGCAATATTTGTCAGGATGTTTTGGTGTGAAAAAAATGAGAAAACCGTGAGGCCAACTGGGGTTGACATGAGATTATGCGGTAAAGAACGGAGGACAACCAAATGGAAAGACGGGACAAAATCAATTATTACCTTGATCTGGCGGAAATGGTGTCGCAGCGCGGCACCTGTCTGCGGCGGCGGTTCGGCGCGGTGATTGTCAAAAATGACGAGGTGGTTTCCACGGGCTATGTCGGCGCGCCGCGCGGACGGAAAAACTGCACCGATATGGGGCGGTGCATCCGCGAGGAATTGCAGATCCCCCGCGGCGAGCGGTACGAGCTGTGCCGCAGCGTTCACGCGGAGCAGAATGCCATCATAAGCGCGTCCCGCAATGAGATGATCGGCAGCTCGCTCTTTCTGGTGGGAGTGGACGCGGTGACGGGTGCGTATGTGGAGAACGCCAATTGCTGCTCCATGTGCAAGCGCATGATCATCAATGCGGGCATAGAGCGAGTGTACATCCGCGACAGCAAGGATGCGTTCCGCGTGGTGGAGGTGCAGAGCTGGATTGACAATGACGAATCCGCCGCGGGTATTTTAGGTTATTGAGGGAGCGGTTAGTGTTTCGTGGGAAGTGATGGTAAAAGACGGCAAAATTTTGTAAATGCCTATTGACAAAACGCGATAGCAGGATTATAATGGTAACAAGCTGAATGTCAAATATCTGTATTTCAAGTTCATATGAACCGATTACATGCCGGTTGTCGGAACGATGGATGAAAAAAAGACAAAACGCATTTCAGATATAAGTATCATCAGGAGGTATTATCAGATGAAAAAACTCGGTTTGACAGATGCCGAAGTTGCCGCATCCAAAGAAAAATACGGCGACAACAGCATGACCGAACAAAAGGGCGAAACATTCTGGCAAAAGCTGTGGGGCAATTTTGGCGACCCCATGATCCGCATTCTCTGCTTTGCCCTGATCGTCAATGTGGTGCTGGCGATTCTCAATCCCGAAGAGGTGAAGTTTTACGAGCCGATCGGCATTGCCGCCGCCATATTGATCGCGACGCTCGTTTCCACCTATTCCGAGTACAATAACGAGAACGCGTTCCAGAAATTGCAGGAAGAGGCTTCCCGCATCATGTGCAAGGTCTACCGCAACGGCGAGATCGTCGAGGTGGCGATCAACGACCTCGTGGTGGGCGACTGCGTGCTGCTCCAGTCGGGCGATAAAATCCCCGCTGACGGTCTGATGATCGACGGCGATCTGAAAGTCGATCAGTCGGTGCTCAACGGCGAGAGCAAAGAGGCGCGCAAGGTCGCGATTCCCCAGGGCTATGTCGAGCCTGACGAGCCGATGGACTTTCTCAACGAGTACAAGGTCTTCCGCGGCGCGGTGGTATGTTCCGGCAACGGCGTGATGGAAGTCACCGTCGTGGGCGACAGTTCCGTCTACGGCAAGATCGCCAGCGAATTGCAGGCGGACGACGACAGACAGTCCCCCTTGCAGGTCAAGCTCTCCAAGCTGGCCGACGGCATCAGCAAATTCGGCTATATCGGCGGCGGACTCATTGCGGTGGCGTATCTGTTCCAGCGATTCTTTGTGCAGAATCATTTCAACGGCGCGGAAATCACGGCGTACTTTGCCAACTATGGCAATGTTATTCATGACGCTGTCAACGCGTTGATGTTTGCCGTTATCATTATCGTTATGGCGGTTCCGGAAGGACTTCCTCTGATGGTGGCGCTGGTATCTGCCATGAACATGGGCAAAATGCTCAAGGACAATGTTCTGGTGCGCAAGATCGTAGGTATCGAGACGGCGGGCAGCCTGAATATCCTTTTCAGCGACAAGACCGGCACCATCACCAAGGGCAAGCTGGAGGTCGTCACCTTTATCGACGGCAATCTGAAAGAATACAAGGGGATTACCGAGATTCCCGGCGAATTGGGTAATCTGATCACCCTGAGCATCAAGAACAACACCGATTCCGTGATCTCCGGCGAGGGTGAACACCTGAAAATCGTGGGCGGCAACGCCACCGAACGCGCCGTACTGGGCTTTGCGGTGGACACCGACAAGACCTTCAACGCGCCCAAGGTGAGCGCCATTCCCTTTAACAGCACCAACAAATATTCCGCGTCTACCGTCAAGGGCGATTACAATATAACCCTGATCAAGGGCGCGCCGGAGAAAATGCTGAAAAAGTGCAAATATTATTACGATGAGGACGGCAACCGCAAGCCCCTGACCAACGCCGCCGAAATCGACGCGAAGATGGACGAACTGGCGGTGCGCGCTATTCGTGTGCTGGCCTTTGCTACCTCCGAGAGCGTCATCAGCGACGGCAATCTGCCGGAGGACGCATGGACGCTGGTCGGCTTCGTCGGCATCCGTGACGAGGTGCGCCCCGAATCCATCCAAGCGATTCGCGAAGTCAAGCGCGCGGGTGTGCAGGTGGTCATGATCACGGGCGACCGCAAGGAAACCGCCGTGGCCATCGCTAAGGACGCGGGCATTCTCAAAAAGGACACCGATCTGGTGTTTACTTCGGATGAACTGGCGGGTATGACCGACAAGCAGATTCGCAAGGTGCTGCGCAAGATTCGCGTGATTGCGCGCGCGCTGCCCTCCGACAAGAGCCGTCTGGTGCGCATCGCGCAGGAGAGAAACCTCGTGGTCGGCATGACGGGCGACGGCGTGAACGACTCCCCCGCGCTCAAAAAGGCGGACGTCGGATTCGCTATGGGCGGCGGCACGGAAGTCGCCAAGGAAGCGGGCGATATCGTTATCCTCGACGACAACTTCCTCTCCATCGACAAGGCGATTCTCTACGGACGCACGATTTTCAACAGCATACGCAAATTCATTGTCTTCCAGCTTACCATCAATATCTCGGCGGTGCTGATTTCCTTTATCTGCCCGCTGCTGCAAATGGATAATCCGCTTTCGGTCACGCAGATTTTGTGGGTCAACCTCGTTATGGATACGCTGGCGGCGCTGGCGTTCGGCGGCGAACCCGCTCTGAAACGCTTCATGCGTGAAAAGCCCAAAAAGCGCGACGAAAGCATCATCAGCGATTCCATGTGGTCGTCCATTCTGGTGGGTGCTTCTTACACCGTGATTGTGAGCCTTGTGTTCCTGCTGATCGGCAGCAATTGGTTCTTTGAATGGAATGCCCTGCCGACGGGATTGTCCCAATATCATCTGACGGGCTACTTCTGCTTCTTTATCTTCACGGCCGTGTTCAACGCCTTTAACGCCCGCACGGATGAAATCAATCTCTTTGACAGCATTACCCGCAACAAGAATTTCCTCAAAATCATGCTGTTGATATCCACCGTGCAGGTGTTGCTCACCTATTTCGGCGGCGAGGTATTCCAGTGCCACGGTCTGACCTTAGCGCAATGGGGCGTGGTGCTTCTGCTGGCGTTCGCCATTATCCCGGTGGATATCATTAGAAAGTGCATTGTCAAGATGATCGCGGACAGCAAAAAAGCATAATTTTATCCAAATAACGCGGAACCATCCGCGGTTTTCAAAAGCGAAAAGTTACACAAAACAACACACGCAAAACGACGAATTGCGTGTGTTGTTTTTGTGTATAATATGCAAAATTTATGCAAATTCTGCATATGTGGTGGGGAGGATGACTTGACACCATCATAAAAATTATGGTATAATAATAAAAATACTGATATAGGATTGAGAAATATCTGTATGATTTGCTTATTATGAGAAAGGATGATGCGTAATGGAAAATGATGTTTTGGGAAAATTGGCGGAAAAGGATATCTTGGATATTGCCGCCGCCCTGACGCTTCATTCTTACTCGATCCATCGGCTGGGAATGCAGAATTTGTTTCAGAAAATGGCGGCGGAGGATTATGTCACCCTGTCCCGTCTGGTGCGTGCGATGAAAGAAGGAGAATGCGACAGGCTCTATCTTTCCCAGATTTCTCAGGAATTAGGCCTGCCGATCGGGCGTGTGTCGCGCACGGTGCGTCTGCTCAAAGAGCGGGGACTGGTGCTCTGGACGCACGACGGCACGGGAAGCGACGGCACCTATATTCAGATTACCGATAACGGGCTGGCGCTGCTGAAAGAGCAGCAGGAGGCGCTTGCCCGGTTTTATGCCGATGTGATCGGGCGCTTTGGCAAGGAACGCTTTATGCACCTTCTCAAGGAGCTTGATGAATTGGAAAAGACGATGAACGGACAAACGGAAAGGAGCGCGATGAATGAACAATAAAGAACTCAGCGCCTATACAGAAAGCAAAAAGGAAATGTGTATTGCCAATGATACCATTTCAGATGTATTATTTAAGGAATACGGTGTCAACCGCGGTTTGCGCGACCAGAACGGCAAGGGCGTGCTGGCGGGTCTGACGCGTATTTCCGAGATTGTGTCGTTTAAGAATAATGTCCCCTGTGACGGCGAGCTGTGGTACCGCGGTTATACGGTCAACACGCTGATCGGCGCGTTGGGGGAGAACGAATTCGGGTTTGAAAAGACCGCCTATCTGCTTCTCTTCGGCGAGCAGCCGAGCAAGGCAGAGGAGGAGGAATTCTGCCGTGTTCTGGGCAAATGCAAGAAGCTGCCGGTGAATTTCACCCGCAATGTTATCATGGAGGCGCCCACCAAGGATATCATGAACTCGATGACAAAGAGCATCCTCACGCTCGCTTCCTATGACAAAGAGGTCAACGCCGGAACGCTCGAAAGCTGCATCCGTCAGTGCATGGAGCTGATCGCGGTTTTTCCGATGCTGGCGGTCTACGGCTATCACGCCTACAATCACTACATGAATGACGCGAGTATGTACATCCACCGCCCCAAGCCGGAGCTTTCCACGGCGGAGAACATTCTGCGCATGCTGCGTCCCAATCAGATGTACACCCCCCTCGAAGCGCGGGTGCTGGACGTCGTGCTGATGCTGCACATGGAGCACGGCGGCGGCAATAATTCCACCTTCACCACCCGTGTGGTCACATCGTCAGGGTCAGATACCTATTCGTCCATCGCGGCGGCGATGTCTTCGCTCAAAGGTCCCAAGCACGGCGGCGCGAACATCAAGGTGATGGAAATGATGGAGGATATCCGCGCCCATGTTTCCGACAGGACCGACAGGGAAGAGGTGCGCGCCTATCTCGCCAAAATATTGGACGGCGAGGCGTTTGACGGCAAGGGGCTGATTTACGGCATGGGTCACGCGGTCTATTCGGTGTCCGACCCGAGAGAGCGCATTCTCAAATCCTATGTGGAGCAGCTCGCGAGCGCCAAGCATGAGGAAGCCAACATCACGCTTTACAACATCATCGAGGAGGAAGCGCCCAAGCTGATTGCCGAAAAGCGCCACATCTACAAGGGCGTGAGCCCGAATGTGGACTTCTATAGCGGCTTTGTCTATGAAATGCTGGGCATCCCTGTGGAGCTTTACACGCCACTGTTCGCCATCGCCCGCATTGTCGGATGGAGCGCACACCGCATTGAGGAAATGATCGGTATGAACAAGATCATCCGTCCCGCCTACATGAGCGTCATGGACGAGCTGGAATAATGGAATGATTTACAAATCAGAAATGCAAAAACGGGAGGCGGCGCGCTGGGTCTGCCTTCCGTTTTTTACCAATATTCACAAAGCCGGAATTGATTGGTGATTGTTTGTTAATTTTTATGTGATAGAATAATTAAAATAGGTAAGAAAGGATTGATTTGGATGGCTGTTAATCTGCAAAAAGGACAAAAGGTGAATCTGTCGTCCATGAGCAACAGGGTCAGCGGCGTCATTATCGGCCTCGGCTGGGACAGCGCGCAGGCGGGCAGTGCCAGCGTGGACTGCGACGCGTCCGCGATTCTCTGCGGCATGGACGGCAAGGCGAAAGATGTGATTTATTTTGGGAAAATGCGCAGTGAAAATGACGCGGTGGTCTATACCGGCGACAGTCAGACCGGCGAGGGCAACGGTGACAACGAGCGGATTTATGTCAATTTCACCAAGCTGCCTGCCAATATCGGCAAAATCGTGATTGCCGCCAATATTTACGATGCGAAGGCGAAGCGCCAGCATTTCGGCATGATCAATAACGCCTTTGTACGCGTCATTAACTGGAAGACCGGGCAGGAAATCTGCCGCTTTAATCTGACCGACAATTACAGCGGCATGACGGGCATCATCGCCGCCGAAATCTTCCGAAGCGCGAGCGGCTGGGATTTTGCGCCCGACGGCAGAGCCGTGCAGGAGGCGAGCCGTCTGCACTCGATCGTGAAGCTGTTTGAGTGACGTTTTCTCAGGAGGGCAGAACAGATATGGAAAAACGGGAAAAATCCCTCTATGCATACATCGCGGAGCATGTGACGGACGGCGCGTTGCCGGAGGATTTCTCTTTGCCCGACAGCAATGAAGGGGAGGGATTGCGATTTGCCGACGGCGCGATAGACGGTATGTTTATCTTTCACATGGCGCACGAGGGGATTTCGGAGGAGGCGCGTCCTCTGATGGACGAGGCGATCCGCGCGATGTGCGCGGGAGAGACGCGACTGACGGACCAGTTATTCACCGAACTGGGGCAAAAAGCGAGAGCCATCGCCATCATTGATGATTTTCAGCAAGCGATTCTGGAGCGCAAGGACGAAATCGACCCGGATGTCCTTTACCACTACGCGGTGCATGCCGTTCTGGAATCAACCGACCGGGAGTGCGTGAAATTCGGTCTTTGTGTGCTGGAACTCGTCACCTCGGATGACGAGGTGCTGCGCGACGCCATCCGCACGCTGGCGCTGTCTGACGAATTTACGATTTTTGCCCTTTTCGTCATCCGGGCAAGCTGGGAGAACGCCAACGAAGAAATTTTCCGTATTGCGCAAAAGGTGCGCGGCTGGGGCAGAATACACGCCATTGAGCGGCTTTCACCCGCTACGCCCGAAATACGGGACTGGCTGCTGCGCGAGGGCGTACACAACAAAGTACTGCCCGCTTACAGCGCCGACCTGTGCTGGGGAAATTCGGGGGCGGAGGCGCTGCTTCGCAGTGAAAATTTGTTCTATGAGGATTTTGTGTGCATTCGTGATATACTGGAAGGGCTTCTCGACGAAGGTCCCTGCCCCGGCATCTCGCTCTTTGAAAACGGGGAGGACATTGTGCGCACCTTTCTGCAAAAGGCAGACGCCATGCCGCTGACCCAGGCGGATGCGCCGATTCTGGATGATATTTTCACGAAATACGAGGGCGAAAACGACGAAATCGCGCAGATGGCGGACAAATTACGGCAAAAAATGAATCTGGCATAACGGAGGAATAGCATCATGAAACTAGCATTGGGAAACGACGTACAATATCTTCGCGTCGGGCTTGGCTGGGACTGCGGTGACAACGGCGGTCACGATCTGGACCTTGCCGCCTTTCTGCTGGACGGCGAGGAAAAGATCATGGGAGACGACGGTGTGATCTTCTACAATCAGGCGGTTTACGGCGACAACGCGCTGGTATTTGCGGGAGACAATACCACAGGCGAGGGCGACGGCATGGACGAAAGCATTTTTGTCGATCTTGCCAAAATCCCCGCCAACGTGCAGCGTCTTGTCTTTGGCGTGACGTTCTCCCATTCGCAGGGGCAGTGTCAATTCGGAGAAGTATTGAATGCCGAATTTGCCGCCGCGCGGGTGACCGATCAATACGACAAGGGCAGCGATGTATTCAGCCGCGTGAATCTGAGTGAAGATTATCCCGCCCGTTCCGGCATGGCGGTTGCTAAGCTGTCCCGCACGGACGGCGGCTGGGAATACGAAGAAACCGATGAAGCGGCGGACGGCGGTTTGGAGGAGCTCTGCCGGCGGTTCGGCGTGAATGTGGAGTGAGATTTTTTTCATCCATCCAATATCAAAAAACCTCGTTCGGGACAGGAACCCATCCCGAACGAGGTTTTCTATTTTTGATTCAGATTCGCCGGAGCGGCTTGTGATAAATTACCACTGGCTCATGAGCCAATTGTAGATATTTCTGTAATCGCCGGCGGAGCGGTACCATGAGAAGTCGGACTCCATGCCGCGTCTCGCGATGCTCTCCCATCCGAAACGATCTTCATAGAAGATCTGCTTGGCGAAGTTGATGACGTTGAGCATGACCTCGGCGTTGTACTCGTAGAAGGAGAAGCCGGTGCCGGTGTGGTCAAAGCCGTTGTAAGGCTGCACGGTGTCTCTCAGACCGCCCGTCTCGCGCACGATCGGCACGGTGCCGTAGCGCATGGCGATGAGCTGGGTCAGGCCGCAAGGCTCAAAGCGGGAGGGAACGAGAATCGCGTCAGCGGCGGCGTAGAGCTTGTGGGCTCTCTCGTTGGAGTACATGATGTTGGAGCAGACGCGGCCCTTATGATAATATTCATAATAACGGAACGCGTCTTCGTATTTCTGATCGCCCGTACCGATGATGACCACCTGGGTGTGATCGTCCACGATGCGGTTCATGACCTGATTGACGAGGTCAAGACCCTTCTGGTCGGTGAGACGGGAGATAATGCCGATCATGAACTTATTGACGTCTCTTTCCAGACCGAGTTCGCCCTGGAGCTTTTCCTTGTTCCAGCGCTTGGCGTCGGGGAAGTTGTCCACACCGTATCTGTCATAGATGTACCAGTCGGTGCCGGGGTTGTAGGTGTCATAGTCCACGCCGTTGACGATGCCGCCCAGCTTGTAGGCGTAATCGTTGAGCACGCCGTCGAGCGCCTCGCCGTATTCGGGGGTTCTGATTTCGTTGGCGTAGGTGTTGCTGACGGTGGTGACAAAGTTGGAGTAGACAATGCCGCCCTTCATGATATTCGCGTCGCCGTTGAACTCAAGGCGATCGGGGGAGAAGGCATACTCGGGAATATTGGAGTGATACTTGACGGTGTCGATGTTGGCGATGCCCTGGAAGTGCAGGTTGTGAATCGTCAGCACGGTCTTGGTGCCGTTGTAGAAGGGGTTGCCCTCATAGACGGTGTGCAGATAGACCGGCACCAGCGCCGCCTGCCAGTCGTGGCAGTGGATGACGTCGGGATGGAACCCGATGGCGCACATGGAGGCCAGCACCGCCTTGGAGAAGAAGATGAAGGGAACGATGTCGCCCGCCATATCCGTGTAGGGATTGCCTCTGCCGAAGAAATACTCGTTGTCGATGAAGTAGAATCTCACGCCGTTCCACCAGTATTCCTTCAGACCGACATAATACATGTGGCAGTCACGGGTGAAGTCCATGTAAAAGTGGGTCACATAGGTCATACTGTTACGGAAATGCTCGGGGATGCAGGTGTAGCACGGCAGCACGACGCGGACATCAAGGTCTCCCTGATTGGCAAGCGCCTTGGGGAGCGCGGACATGACGTCGGCCAGACCGCCGGTCTTCACAAAAGGATCGCATTCCGAACCTACAAACAAAATATTGCTCATATTTCGTCCTCCTAAACTCGAATGTGCTTTCGTTAATTTCTGATTGTCCAGTGGATAAGGACAATCGGCTTACATATTCATTTTACCATGCCATTCGCAATAATTCAAGGAGAAAATTAGGAAAACACACAAAAAATGGTAAAAATACATTGTTTTTTTCCGAATCTTCTGCGTATATTTCCCGATGGTTGACAAATAATAGAATTGCAGACACAAAGAGGTTCCTTTTGGGATCTCCGATTTCGCGGAAATCGGTTTGCCGTGCGTTGGGCAGTGTCTGTTCACATCCGGCAGGGGAACGGCCGCCGGGAAAACTGAAAAAACCAGATCGTTGTGAGTGCGAAAACACAGGTGGTGCGTTGATTCGCTTGAATCGGTGATTCGTTAGAATCGGTTGCACGGCTTTGCCTTTACCGCACAACAAAAGGGGATCCCAAAAGGACCGTCCGAAAAAAATCACAGCGATGTTTTCCCATCAAGCCGCCGTTTCCTCCGAATGTGACTGTGATACATATTACGTGAACGTGTTTTTTATTAATGTGAAATGTGAAGTGTGAAATTAATGTGAAATGTGAAGTGTGAAATTATCCATTGATTACTGCCTTTCTCTATTCCAAGTCCGCAGGGCTTCCTGCACTTCACTCTCCACTCTTCACACTTGTACAAAATCTTCCAGTTATATTGCAGCATATGCCGCGCACAATAGTAATGCCGACGCACGGAGATGATTCAACAAAGAAATTGACAGAAGGAGTGCTTATATCATGTCTAACAAGTCCAGTAACAGAATCGTTGTACCCGAAGCAAGAGAGGCCCTTGACCGTTTTAAGATGGAAGCTGCCAACGAAGTGGGCGTCAACCTCAAGGAAGGCTATAACGGCCACCTCACTTCCAGAGAAGCGGGCAGCATCGGCGGTCAGATGGTGAAAAAGATGATCGAGTCTTACGAAAACAGCGTGAAGTAAGTTTCTCCGCTGGATGAAATCTGACGAGTGGCAGAACAGCATCGGCCCAACAGGCGGCCGGTCATAAGACCGAGTTGTAAAATCGGGTAACCGGACAAACGGCAGGGAAAGAAAAGTGATTTTCTCTCTGCCGTTTGTTTTATATCTTTGCAAATGAGCCGTTGCCAGTGGCGGCATGATAAAAATGAAAAATACAAAAATGTTCAAAAAATATCGTTGCATCGGACAGGAAAAAGTTGTATAATGATGGCATTCAACGAGATCTCCTCGGGGGAATAATATATCGGCATTCATTCCTCCTCCCATTCGCCGCCCGAAAAATCTTCCAGATAATTGAGATATTCCTCGCGGCTGTACACGTAGATTCCCTTTTTCAGGCGCGCGACCGCGTCATCGGGCAAAGCGGACAGATCGGTGGGCAATATCTCGTCAGGGACGGACGAATTCTCCGTGAATACGCCGACGCTGCCGTGATAGAGCTTGATGACCTTGATACCGAAGTCCTCGTCGGAGGGGGAGAGAACCGCGGGACGTTCCGCTGAAAGCGGGGTGCTCGCATGGTCGGTGGGAGGACGGTAGGCGGCCGCCGAAGCGAGCGAATACACC